>JBHJOG010000001.1:0-15287 GCA_050329975.1 Alphaproteobacteria bacterium
GTGTTCAACCGGCCCGAGGTGGTCCGGCCCGAGGTTCGGGCCCGGGTCATGGAGTGTGCCCAGCAGATCGGCTACGAGGGCCCCGATCCGGCAGCTCGCATGCTCCGTGCCGGCAAGGCCAACGCGGTCGGGGTGGTAACCGACACCGAGCTGTCCTACTTCTTCAACGACCCCTATCTCCGGCTGTTCATGGAAGGCGTCGCCGAGGTCTGCGACACCCACTCGGCCGGGCTTTCCCTGGTTTCCTCTCTCAGCGACGAGGCCGCGGCCTGGACGGTCCAGACCGCGATGGTCGATGGGTTCATCGTCGACTGCATGGAGCACGGCCACCGCCTGATCGACCTCGCGCTCAAGCGCAAGCTGCCCTTCGTGGCGGCGGATCTCGATGCCGGACCGGGCATCAACTGCGTGAAGGTGGACGATGTCGAAGGCGCCCGGCTGGCTGCGCGCCACCTGCTCGATCTCGGCCATCGCCGGCTTGCCATCCTCAGCATGCCGTTCCGCGACGACGACCGGGTCGGCTTCGTCGATGCGGCGCGCTGTCGCGACGTGCTCTACGTGGTGACCGGCGCCCGCATGACCGGCTACCGCAAGGCCTTCGCCGAGGCCGGACTCGATCCGGAACTGGTGCCGGTGTACGAGACCCAGCACGACGCGCCCAGCATCCGCGCCGGGCTGGAGACCCTCATGGCCCTCGACCCCCGCCCGACGGCGCTGATCGGCATGGCCGACGTGATCGCGCTGCAGGCGCTCGATCTGTTGCGCGAGCGTGGGATCGCCGTGCCGCAGGACGTCTCCCTGGTCGGCTTCGACGGCATCGCCGACAGCGAGCGCTCCCAGCCGCCGCTGACGACGATCGTCCAGCCGATCAGGGAAAAGGGACGGCGCGCCGCCGAGATGGTGTTCGACGGCAGCACCGGCCGGCAGGTGACGCTGCCCCTGACGCTGGCGGTTCGCGGCTCGACCGCGCCGCCGCGCCAGGGCGGCTGACCGCCGGCCCGTGCGCAGGCAAGATGCCGTTTGCGGTCTGCGCCCGCCTCGACCATGATGCGCGCCGAATTGACAGAACGGATTTGTTGGGCATGAGCGAGATCGACCGTGATTCCTTCGTGGAATCGCTTGAACGGCTGCTGAGCGAGAGTGACGAGGAGGTCCTCGCCGCCGCTCGGGCGATCAAGGTGCAGATGGCCGAGGCCGGCGTGAACTGGGACATGCTGCTGATCCAGGCGCCCGGCGACGACGACGACGATGACGACGATGGTTACGCCGACCTCGCCGACGACGACGAGGACGAGACGGTGGCAGCTGGGCCCCCGGGTGGCGCGGCCAAGGCGCCCGGCGACGCCCTGGCGCTGATCGAGGAACTGTTGAACAAACACGAGATCTCGGCCGAGACCCGCGAGGAGCTCACCGACTACAAGGAGGACATCGCCGAAGGCGAGTTCAGCGAAGCGGACCACCGCTACCTGCAGGCGCTGTACCAGCGGGTGACGGGTCGGAAACGCTGACGAAGGATGCGGCTGGAACGGCCGGGAATGGCTGGGGTGGCAGGATTCGAACCTGCGAATGCCGGTACCAAAAACCGGTGCCTTACCGCTTGGCGACACCCCAATCCTGTGCCGGGATACGGCCCGTGCCGAGATATGGTGCGCGACCGTGCGCGCCGCCACGCCCGCGCTTCTAGCCCACTGCTCGGGGTCTGACAATGAGCATGAGCGATCCTGATCGCGACGGCCCGGACGCGGCCGGCCAAGCGCCGGAGTGGCTGGTGACGCTGGTCCACGCGCCGGCCGGCGGCGTGGTCACGCCCGACGACCGGCCTCCGCCCCCTCCTCCGGCGGCAGACCTGGTCCCCCAGGCCCCTGCTCGTCCGGGAGACGACGACAGCCTGCGCTCGATCCCGGTCGATGCGATCACGCCCCATCCGGGTCAGCCGCGCCGGTCGATGGACGAGGGCGAGCTGCACGCGCTCGCCGCCTCGATCGCCGAGCAGGGCGTGATCCAGCCGATCGTGGTCAGGCCCGTTCCCGGCGATCAGGGTAGCTACGAGATCATTGCCGGCGAACGGCGCTGGCGGGCGGCGCGGCTGGCCGGCCTTGCCAGCGTTCCCGCCCTGGTCCGGCCACTGGACGACAGGCTGATGGCGGAGGTTGCGCTGGTCGAGAACATCCAGCGCTCGGACCTGCCGCCGCTCGACGAGGCTGCGGCCTATCAGCAGCTGATCGACCGCCACGGCCAGACCCAGGACGACATCGCGCGGCGGCTCGGCAAGAACCGCAGCCATATCGCGCACATGCTGCGCCTGCTCCGGCTGCCGGACTCGGTGCAGGCCGAGATCCGCGACGGCCGCATCAGCGTCGGCCATGCGCGCGTGCTGGTGAACGCCGCCGACCCGGAGGCGCTGGCGCGACGGGTGATTACCGAGGGGCTGACCGTCCGCCAGACCGAGGAGGCCGCCAAGGCGACGCGACACGGGTCGTCGCCAGAGCAGGCACATGGGCAGGCACCCGGTCCGTCGCCCGAATTGCCGGGCAGCCAGCCTGACAGCGAAGCCTGGGCGGCTCGGCTCGGCGCGGCCTTGGAACGCCCGGTGGCAGTGAAGCCCGGTCGCCACGGTGGCTCGTTGGTAATTCGCTATGATACCGAGGACGATCTGGCGTCTATACTCGCCAGGATCAGCCGCTGAGCGCGAGTCTGACCGGGTGCAGGGCGCATCGGGTCCTGCAACTTGCCGGGCGGTGCCGGCGCTGCACGGAACAGGGAGCGCAGCCTTGACCAGCGAACACCAGCCTGGTTCGGAACCAGCGGCGATACAGTTGAGCGCGTCGGCGCACCGGGTTGCAGCGCTTGCGGCGGCCGAGGCCGACCTGCCGATCGCCAGCTGGCTGGCGCTGGCCATCCTCGGCACCGCCGCCGAGCAGGCAGGCGTGCCGGCGGCGCCCGATAGAGGATCGCGGGCCGGCCCGGCGCGCGATCCTGCCGCGCCCGTCGAGCCGGAGCCGGTACAGGAGACCTTGCGTCGGCTGGAAGCCAAGCTGGATCGCGTGCTGGGGTCGCCGGCCGACGCTGCCGCGCCACGCTACGACTGACCACGGAAACGGAATCGGCGCCCATGGCAGGCTCCCGACGCATCGACCTCGATGCACTCGATGAAGACACGCTGGAGGTCGCACGCGCGGCAGCCGATGCCGCGGGCATGTCGCTGGAGGATTGGCTGGCGCGCACGCTGGGCGAGCCGCCCGCAGATGAGGCGGATCATGCCGGTGACCCCGTGTTCGACCCGCCCCAGCCGCCGCACGACCCGGACCTGACCGTGGTGGCCCCGCCGCCCCTGGCGCGAGAGCCGTTGCGGGAGCCGGTCGCCGACGCCGAAACTGCACCCCGGGATACCCAGCCGGAATGGCCGGCGGCGGCCGAGGCCGCGCCGGTGCAGTCGGGCCACGAGTCCACGGCGTTGCTGGCAGCTTTGCACGGGTTGGCTGTCAGCTTGGCAACGGCGACTGCCGATCCGCGCTGGGCGGTGCGGATCGATGCGATCCGGCGTGCGACCGCAGCCGCCGCGGCCGAGCCACAACCGGCAGCGAGCCCGCATCCGCCCGCGATGCCGGCAGCAGGTGAGCGCGCCCATCCGGACCCGGTGACAGCGGTCGAATATCCGCCCAAGCCCGCGCCCGAGGCGCGAGGCCCGCAGGTCGGTCCGCCTCCCGACATCCCGCCGGAGCCGTTCATCGCGCCGGAGCCGTCCCGGCAGCTGGCCGAGCTGCCGACCGGAGGCGAACTCGAGAAGGCCATCGCAGCCGCCCAGGAGCGGCGCAGGATGGCGGACGAAACCGGCGGCACGATCCGGCGCAAGCGGGCCTCCGGCGGCTGGTTCGTGCGATTGCTGATCGCCCTGCTGGCCCTGGTTTCGCTCGCCGTCATCGCGCTGCTCGCCTATGTCTGGGCCACCGATGCGACAGTCGAAGAGGTCGTCGACGAGCTGACGGTCCGCGGCAGCGAGATCTACGACTCGGCCGCCAGCCAGATCAACGCCTGGATGGGAAACGAGCCGCCGGAGCCGGACGAGGTGCCGCTCCCGTTGCAGGACGCACCTGAAGCGGAGCCCATCCCTGACGCGGAGCCCACCCCGGAAAGCACGCCCTCCGGCACCGACGCCGTCCCGGTCCCCGATGCCACGCTCGACGCCCAGCCGGATGCACCTGGTCCGGACGCGCCGGAGCAGGGCGGCGTTCAGCCGGCCGACCAGCCGCCACCGCTGCAGCCGGAGGACGCGGCCGATGAGCCAGCAGATCTGCAGCCCCCGCCGCCAGGAGAATGGCGCACGCCCGATGCCGAGCCGGACCAGACGGCGCCGGCCGATAGTCCGGCCACTGAAGGTGCAACCGACACGCCCTCCCCGCCTGCGCTGGCCTCGCTGCGCAGCGAGGCCGAGGCTGGCGACCCGACTGCACAGCGCGAGCTCGGCAGGCGCTATCTGGAGGGAGACGGCGTGGCGCCGGACGCCGCCGCCGCCCGGCGCTGGCTGGAGGAGGCCTCGGTCAGCGGAGACGCGGAAGCGCAGTACATCCTCGGCACCCTCTACGAACAGGGCATCGGGATCGAGCGGGACTCCCTGATCGCGATGGCGTGGTACCTGAGCGCGTCCGATTCCGGCATGCCCGAGGCCAGCATGCGGCTGGGCCAGATCTTCCGCGACGGCGACCTGTGGCCGCAGAGCTACCCGGACGCCGTCGAGCAGTTTCGCGCCGCCGCCGATGCCGGGCTGCCGGATGCCGAATACGAGCTCGCCAATCTCTACAGCACCGGCCAGGGCGTCGATCGAAGCGATCTGCTGGCCCATATCTGGTACAGCCGGGCTGCCGAGCACGGCCACCCCCTCGCCGGCAGCCGGGCCGAGGCGGTTGCCGCGACGTTGACGCCCGACCAGCTGGCGCAATCGGAGTCGCTCGCCGCCGACCCGCCGCGTACCGTGGTGTCGACCGACGGTGCGAGCCAGCCGGCGGGCCAGGACAGCCCGGCTCCCCCCACGGCGGAGATCGCCGCCCCCGACGCGCCGGTGCCGCCGGCGGCTGCCGACCCTGTTCCATCGACAGGCGAAGCGCCGATCGCGATCGAGACCCGGCCGGTCCCGCAGGTCGTACCGGGCACGGAGATCGGAGCGACGGTCGAGCCCGCCCCAGAGCCCGAGGCCGCATCGGATCTGTTGCCGGCATCCCCGTTGAACCGCGACTCGATCCTCGAGATCCAGACCCTGCTCAACGCGCGGGGCTATGACAGCGGGCGACCGGACGGCATCGCCGGCCGGCGGACGGTCCTCGCCATCGAGGCCTATCAGCTGGCGGAGGGCCTGCCGGTCACCGGTCAGCCGAGTCTCACCCTGCTGGCCCGCCTGCGCAGCCAGACCCTGCCCTGAGCCTCTCGCCGGCAGGCCAGGCCTGCAGCCAGGTCGGCGAGACCCACCAGTCCGGCTGTCGGACCTGAATCTCGCGAGCGAGGTCATCCCGGTCGGTTGCCTCGGCCATGAGCGCGAAGCATGTGCCACCGCTGCCCGACATCCTGGCCAGGAGGCACCCGTCGCTGCGGCCGAGCAGATCGAGCACGGTGCCGATCGGGGGAGCGATCCGCAAGGCGGCCGGTTCGAGCATGTTGGCCGTGCCGGCGAGCGCGGCCGCAAGCGCTCGGACGTCGGCCGCAGTCTCGACCTGGTCGGATTGGATCGGCGGCGGCGGACCGCCCGCAGTCGCCCAGCCGCGAAACACCGATGCAGTCGGAACGGCGACACCGGGGTTGACCAGCAGCAACGGCGCTTCCGGGATCCGGCGCAGCGGCTGGAGGATCTCGCCGATCCCGCTTGCCAGGCAAGGCCGCCCGAGCAGGCAGGCAGGCACGTCGGCTCCGAGCCCCAGCGCGATGGTCGTCAGCCCGGCATCGTCGGTGGCGATCCCGGCATGGCCGGCCAGCAGGTGCAGCACCGCCGCCGCATCGGCCGATCCGCCGCCGATGCCGGCAGCGATCGGCAGCCGCTTCTCCAGGGTGATCGCCCATTCCGGGCCGCCGAACCGGGCGCGGAACGCATCCGCCGCCCGCCAGGCCAGGTTGGCCGCGTGGTCCGACCCCAGCGCCTTGGCAAAAGGGCCGGCAACCTGCAGCGTCCGGGCGTTTGCCGGCCGGACCGTCACCTGGTCGGCGACCGCGGCGAAACCGATCAGGCTCTCGATCCGATGATAGCCGTCTTCCCGACGACCCAGGACATGCAGCGCGAGGTTGACCTTGGCGGCCGCCGCGGTCGACGCGCCGCGCACGATCAATCCATTCCGGCGTCGTCGTCCGCCAAGCCGTCGGTCAGCTTGTCGGCGATTTGGCCGGCGAGGTCCTCGTCGGGATCGAGCTCGAAAGCGCGCTGCCACTGGAATCGCGCCTCGAGCCGCCGTCCGACTCGCCACAGCGCATCGCCCAGATGATCGTTGATCACGGCGTCGGACGGCTCCAGCTCGACCGCGCGTTCCAGATGCGGCACGGCTTCCTCAAACTCGCCGAGCCGATAGAGCACCCAGCCCAGGCTGTCGACGATGAAACCGTCGCGCGGCCGCTGCTCGACGGCAAGTTCGATCATCCTGCGCGCCTCGTCCAGGTTCTTGCCCTGCTCGACCCAGCTGTAGCCGAGGTAGTTGAGGACGAACGGCTGGTCAGGCTCGAACTCCAGCGCGTTGAGGAAGTCGGCTTCGGCCCTATCCCACAGGCCGGCACGCTCCAGCACGATGCCGCGGTAGTAGAGCAGCGACCAATGCTCGTGCGCCACCTCCGGGATCCGTTCGAACGCGCGGTCATAGGCCACGACCGCCTCTTCATACCGCTCCTCGGCCCGAAGGTAATTGCCGATCGAAGCCAGCGGCGCATAGTCGTCCTCGTAGGTGGTGGCCAGTTCCTCCAGGTAGCTGATCGCCTCGTCGACGCGCCCGAACGCGTTCATCGCATCGGCCATCGACAGGCGGGCGGCGAAGCCCATCGGCGAGTTCAGCGGCACCGAGCGGTAGATCTCGATCGCTGCCTCGTGGCGGTCCTGCCGCTGCAGCCCCTGGGCGACGATCGCCAGCGCCAGCCCATTCTCCGCGTCCAGGAACAGCGCCAACCGGCCGAAGACATAGGCGAAGATCTCGTTGCCTTCCTGACTGAGGGAGCTGGCGACGCTGAACAACAGGTCGCCTACCGCGGCGTTCGGCGCCGCATGGACGGGCGGCTCGCCCGCGCCGCCGTCCAGCCGCGCAAGCGCCGGCTCGATCATACGGTGGGTCTGGGTGCTGTCGGCAAAGTCCGTGTACACCGTGCGCGCCTCCTCGGCGCGGCCGGTGCGCTCGTAGAGGCTGCCGAGTGCGGCGATCAGCGCGTAGGAAGTGCCGTCGCCAGTCTCCAGCTCGGCCGTGTACTCCGCCTCTGCCGCCGCGGGGTCGCCGAGATATTCGTGGAGCAGGCCGCGGTTGGTGGCGTAGAGACCGCGCAGGCCGTCGGGTGCGCTCTCGACCGACAGCATCGCCAGCGCCTCCTCGCCGCGGCCGAGGCCGGCCAGCGACCAGGCCTCGACGAACGGCATCACGATCTGGTTCAGCCCGTAGCTCTCGCCGCCGTCGATCATCTCGAGCGCCGCCGCGAAATCGCCGCCGCGGAAGCGATCGAGGACCAGGATCATGTTGGGCAGCGGCTCCGTCGGCGCGACCTCCGCCACCTGCGGGGCGAGGCCCAGCGCCCGGTCCATCTGGCCCTCGGCCACCGTCAGCAGGAACAGCTGGCGCAGCACGTCCAGGTTGGTCTGGTCGGCCTGCAGCGTCCGGCCGAGGAACTCGATCGCGGCCGGGAAGTCGCGCATCCGCTCGGCGTGCCGGCCGGCCAGGTAGCTGCCCCACAGGCCATGGGTCGGCACCGCCGTGGCCTGCGCCAGGTCCACCGCCGGGACCGCGACGGCAATGCCGGCAGCCAGCACGGTCGCCGGCAAGGCGCGCGCAAGCTTTGCAGCGGCACCAAGGGTGAAGTTCATGGCTCGATCCTCCCAGTTCAGGCCGCGACAGACATCCCTCGGATCCCGCTGCGCCGATCGCTGCTTTGTCGTCCTCACTTAAGCCAAGCCGGCGATGCCGGCCAGCCCTTCGACTCCTTCTACGCGGGCCGTGCTGCGGCGCAGGCCGCTACATGCCGGAATAGTTCGGGCCACCGCCGCCTTCCGGCGTCACCCAGCGGATGTTCTGGGTCGGGTCCTTGATGTCACAGCTCTTGCAGTGCACGCAGTTCTGCGCGTTGATCTGCAGCCGCGGGCCACCCTGTGCGTCGGTCACGATCTCGTAGACGCCGGCCGGGCAGTAGCGCTGCTCGGGCGCATCGTAGACCGCGAGGTTGGTCGCCACCGGCACCGACGGATCCTTCAGCACCAGATGGCTGGGCTGGTCCTCCTCATGGTTGGTGTTGGACAGGAACACCGAGGACAGCCGGTCGAACGTCACCACCCCGTCCGGCTTCGGGTAGGCGATAGGCCGGAACCCGGCGGCAGGCTTCAGGCTGCCGTGGTCGGCACGGTGGTGGAACGTCCACGGTGCCCGTCCGCGCAGCAGATAGGTGTCGAGCGCGGAATAGGCCAGGCCGCCGAACAGCCCCTTGTGGAAGGACGGCCGGATGTTCCGCACCGCCTTCAATTCCTGCCAAACCCAGCTCTCCCGCATGCGTGCTGCATAGCTGGCCGCCTCGACGGCCGGCCCCCGCCCCTCGCCATCGCCGGCCGGATCCAGGGCCTCGGCCACCGCCTCGGCAGCCAGCATCGCCGACTTCATCGCGGTGTGGGTCCCTTTGATCTTCGGCACGTTGAGGAATCCGGCGGCGCAGCCGATCAGGCACCCGCCCGGGAAGGTCAGCTTCGGGATCGACTGCAGGCCGCCCTCGTTGATCGCGCGCGACCCGTAGCCGATGCGCCGGCCGCCGGCCAGCAGCGGCCTGATCCGCGGATGGGTCTTGAACCGCTGGAATTCCTGGTACGGGTTCAGATAGGGGTTGGCGTAGTCGAGCCCGACCACGAAGCCGACCGCGACCAGATTGTCCTGCAGGTGATAGACGAAAGAGCCGCCATAGACGTCGCCGGGCAGCGGCCAGCCGATCGTGTGCACCACCTGTCCGGGAGCATGGTCCGGGCTGTCTACCTCCCACAGTTCCTTGATGCCGATTCCGTAGGTCTGCGGATCGACCCCCGCGCGCAGGCCGTAACGCGCCATCAGCTGCTCGCTCAGCGAACCGCGGCAGCCCTCGGCGAACAGCGTCTGGCGCGCGCGCAGCTCTACGCCCGGCTGGAAGTTCGGCCCGGGCGTGCCGTCGCGGCGGACCCCCATGTTGCCGGTGGCGACGCCTGCGACCGCGCCGTCGGCGTCGATCAGGATCTCGGCGGCCGCAAAGCCGGGAAAGATCTCCACGCCGAGGCCCTCGGCCTGCTCAGCCAGCCAGCGGCAGAACTGGCCGAGGCTGATGATGGCGTTGCCGTGGTTGCGCATCTGCGGCGGCGTCGGCAGCCGCAGCGCCCGCTTCTCCGATAGGTAGAGGAAGCGGTCGTCGGTCGCCGGCGTTCCCAGCGGCGCCCCGCGCTCGGACCAGTCGGGCAGCAGCTCGTTCAGGCTGCGCGGCTCCAGCACGGCGCCCGAAAGAATGTGGGCGCCGACCTCCGATCCTTTCTCGACCACGCACACGCTCAGCTCGCGGCCGGTTTCCGCAGCGATCTGGCGCAACCGGATCGCCGCCGAGAGCCCGGCCGGGCCGGCGCCGACGATCACCACGTCGAACTGCATCGCTTCGCGTTCCACCTGTCCGTCCGCGTCTCCTGGCGCCATCCCGCCGCTCCTTGCCGCCCGCCGTCCGTTCTTATAGAGGTTTATGGAGAAGATGGGGCAATCGCGCCACCGCCTGGGAGGCTAGGCCCTGCAACCGCCCGAGGGGAGAACAGCGTGCCGCCAGCCGAGTCAGGCGCAGCCGAACTCCGGGAGCTGATGGCGTGGTATGCCGAGATCGGCGTCGACGAGGCTGTCGGCGCGACGCCGGTGCGCGACTTCAGCCCGCCCCGGCGGGCGACTGCGCCCTCGCCGCCGCCAGCAGCGGCCGTCCGCATGCCGGCGCCGGCTCTGGGCGAGGTCGGCCAGCCCCCGCCCGCTCGGATGCCGGGGATGATCGAGGCCAGCGAAGCGGCCCGGCGCCACGCCGCCGCGGCGACCACCCTCGCCGAGCTGCGTGCCGCGATCGAGGCCTTCGACGGCTGCCCCCTGAAGACCACGGCGATGAACACGGTGTTCGCCGACGGCGCCCCGGACGCGCAGGTGATGATCGTCGGCGAGGCGCCTGGCGCCGACGAGGATCGGCAGGGCCTGCCCTTCGTCGGCACCAGCGGACAGCTGATGGACCGGATGTTCGCCTGCATCGGGCTCGACCGAAGCCAGCTTTACATCACCAACATCCTGCCCTGGCGCCCGCCCGGCAACCGCCAGCCCACTTCGGCCGAAATCGGGGCCTGCCTGCCGTTCTGCATCCGCCACATCGAGCTGATCCGGCCGCGGATCCTGGTCCTCGCCGGCGGCACTTCCGCCAAGGCGCTGCTCGGCGTCGGCGAAGGGATCATGCGCCTGCGCGGCAGCTGGCGCAGCTACCACTCGCCGGGACTGCCGTTCCCGATCGACGCGATCGCGATCTTCCATCCCGCCTTCCTGCTGCGCACCACCATCCAGAAGCGGATGGCCTGGCGCGACCTGCTCGCCATCCGGCAGAAGCTTGGCCCCGCCCGATAGGGCCGCTTCATTCGGCCACCTGCGCATGGTCTGCGCATGGCCTTCGCATTGCGGGGTGCGCGTTTTTCACCTATAGCGGCTGTCGGTGAGGCGAAGATGGGGAAGAGCATCATGAAGCGACTCGCAATCGCGGCGATCTCCTGCGGCCTGTGCACCGGATGGACCGTCGCCGCCACCGCCGACGACTGGGACAGCACCGAGAGCTTCGCCGACATCGCGGGCTACCAGTCCCCCGGGGTCGATGCCGCGCAGCTGGCGTCGGTGCCCGGCTATGGCGCGCTGCAGGTCGCACGCGTCGATCCCACCCTCGTCCTGCCCGAGGACGGCGGCCCGGCGGCAAACCTGGAGCGGCCGCTCGGGCTGATGGACGCCCAGCTCTACCAGCAGATTTTCGCGGCCCAGGAAGGCGGCAACCTGGCGGTTGCCGACGGACTGATCCAGCAGCTCACCGACCGGCTGCTGATCGGCACCGTGCTGCACCAGCGCTACATGCACCCCACGGCCTACCGCTCGTCCTATGACGAGCTTGCCGAGTGGCTGCGGCTGTATCACGACCACGCCGGCGCCGGGGACATCTACAACCTTGCCGTCAACCGCCAGCCCGGCGGCGCGGCGGCGCCCACCCCGCCGTCGACCGACGATTCGATGTCGAACTTCACCGGCGACCCGGCCAACCGGCCGGTGCCGCTGCCGATCGACCTGGTGCGCGATTCGGCCGGCGACCGCGCGGCGCGATCGGCCATGAGCGAGATCCGGCGCGCCTTGCGCGACGAGGACCGGGCCGGCGCGCTCGCCATCCTCGCCGGCAACCGCGGCGTGCTGGCCACCGCCGAAGCGGCGGAAGCCCGCGGCCTGGTCGCCTTCAATGCCTTCCTGAACGGTATCGACGCCGAGAGCCTCGAACAGGCGGCGATCGCCGTCGCCGAGGCCGGGAGCGCGGCGACCGACGCGCTGTGGGGTGGCGGCCTCTCCGCCTGGCGCACCGGCGACTACGCGCGGGCCCACCAGTGGTTCGATACCCTGTCGCTCTCCCCCCATGCGACGCGCTGGACACGTACCGCGGCCGCCTTCTGGGGTGCCCGCTCGGCGTTGCGCGCGCGCCAGCCCGGCGAGGTCAGCAGCTTGCTGCGGCGCGCCGCCCAGCACCCGGATACCTTCTACGGGATGCTCGCCCAGCACGCGCTGGGCATGCACGACCCGCGCAACTGGCAGCAGGCCGGGATCGGCGAAGAGGCAATCCGGACCGTGCTCGCCCTACCCGGCACCCGGCGCGCCCTGGCCCTGTTGCAGATCGGGCAGGACGCGCGCAGTTCGGCCGAGTTTCGCGCACTGTCGTCCACGCTCGGCGGCAGCGACATGCAGGCCCTGCTCGCCTATGCCGAACGCGCCGAACTGGCGGAACTTGCGCTCCGGCTTTCAATCGCGCACGCCGTGCGCGGCGGCCAGCCCGTCTGGACCGCCCGCTATCCGGCGCCGCAATGGCTGCCCGCCAACGGACTGCAGATCGACCGGGCGGTGATGCTGGCGATCATGCGCCAGGAATCCGCGTTCAACGCGACGGCGGTCAGCTCCGCCGGCGCGCGCGGGCTGATGCAGCTGATGCCGCGGACGGCGAGCGCGATGGCGGACCGTATCAGCAGGCCGCTGGGCGATCTCAGCGATCCGGGGATGAATATGGCGCTCGGCCAGCAGTTCGTGCAGGAGCTGCGCTCCTACAGCTGGATCGGCGACGATATCCTGAAGATCGTCGTCGCCTACAACGGCGGCCCGGGCAACCTGCAGCGCTGGATGGCCAACGCGAACTACGGGGACGATCCGCTGCTGTTCATCGAGGCGATCCGCGCCGGCGAGACCCGGGACTATGTGGAGCGGGTCATGGCGAATCTCTGGGCCTACCGCCTGCGCTTCGGCCAGCCGACACCCGAACTGGACGACCTGCTTGCCGGCCGCTGGCCGCGATACCAGAATCTCAATGCACGGACCGGCGTCGCCGCCCTTCCCCATTGAGACCGGCACGGCGGGCCGGCACAGCCGGCGGAGCGCGATGAAGAAGCCCTACTGGAAGATCGACGAGCAGCGGCCGTTCGTGCCGGTCGGCATCGCGGTGATGACCGTCTCCGACAGCCGCACCCCCGAGACCGACAGGTCCGGCGACACGCTGTGCGAGCGGCTGCAGGCGGCCGGCCACCGGCTGGTCGCCCGCACCATCACGCCCGACGAACAGCCGGCGATCGAGTCCCGGCTGCGGGCCTGGATCGCCGACGAGGCGATCGAGGTGATCCTGACGACCGGCGGCACCGGCGTCACCGGCCGCGACGTGACCCCCGAGGCAGTCGAAGCGGTTATCGAGAAGCATATCCCCGGGTTCGGCGAACTGTTCCGGATGCTGAGCTACCAGAGCATCGGCACCTCCACCGTGCAGAGCCGGGCCACTGCCGGGGTAGCCAACGGCACCTACCTGTTCGCCCTGCCCGGCTCGCCCGGCGCCTGCCGGGACGCCTGGGACGATATCCTGGTCTATCAGCTCGACTACCGCCACCGGCCGTGCAACTTCGTCGAGCTATTGCCCCGCCTGCGCGAGACCGAACCCACACACTGATCCTCTGGCGATCACCCCGGTAGCAACCTTTTGACGCCGTTGGGTGTTGTTCGACCGGCGGATTGCGCCGAAACTGCGCCATCCCGCTTGGACCGACACAGGGATGATTCGGGCAGACAGGTAGGATACGGCCGCTTGCGACCAGCCCCTTCAGCTCTGATCTTCGCCTGTGCACTCTTCGCGGCAGCGGCAGCGCGGGCGGAAGTGCCATATCAGGTGGAGGTAACGCGGACCGATGGCGGCGAGGAGACGCTGCTGTCTTCCGACCCGTTGCTGGAGACGGTCCGCGGCGCCTCGGAACTGGTGACGCTCGTCGACCGGGTGCCGCTGACCCTTTCGATCCTGAACAACCGGATCGAGTCCGACCGCGAGCGGCTGGTCAACGTACTGCGCGCCGAGGGCTATTACGACGGGACGGTCGAGATTCGGGTGACCGGCCTGCCGCCGGAAGCTGCACGTCCCGCGCGGCCCGCCACGTCCGAACCTTCACCCGATGCCCCGAGGATCACCGACGAGGGCGCTGCCGTCGCGCCCCCCCCCGCCCAGGTCACGATCGCGATCACCCCCGGGCAGCAGTACACGCTCCGCACTTACGCCATCGAGAACGCCCATCCCTACGGCTCGCCGTTTCCGGTGCCGATCGACCTTGCCGACATCGACGTGGCGCTCGGAGACCCAGCCACCGGGCGGCGGATCGTGCGGGCCCAGGACCAGCTGATCACCGTGCTCGGCAACCGAGGCCGCCCATTTGCCGAAGTGATCGACCGACTGGTGATCGCCGACCACGCGGCGCAGGCGGTCGACGTCACCCTGACCGTCGATGCCGGCCCGACAGCTACCTTCGGGCCGATCGACATCCATGGGCTGGAGGATGTGGACGCCGAGCTGATCCGCGACCGGATCACCTGGATGCCGGGAGAGCCCTATGACCAGGCCAAGGTGAATGCGGTCCGGACCGCGCTCGCCGGGCTGGAAGTGTTCAGTTCGATCAGCATCGGCCCCGCCGAGGACTGGACCCTGCCCGACGGCAGCCTGCCGATGCGCATCACCGTCTCCGAGCGTGCCCACCGCACCATCGGCGGCAGCGTCGACTATTCCAGCACCGACGGGCCCGGCGCACGGCTCTACTGGCGCCACCGGAACCTGTTCGGCCAGGCCGAGCGGCTGGAGGTCAGGCTGGCCGGCAGCCGGCGCCTCTCCGAACTCGCCGCGGAGTATCGCGACAACACCCTGTTCGACGACATCCGCTACAACTTTACCGCCGAAGCGTCGGTACGGGCCCAAGAAACGCCGAGCTTCACCAGCCGTGCGGCGGAGGTCGCCAGCGGCGTTTCCTATGCGCTGGACGACGAAATGACGCTCAGCCTCGGCGCGCGGGTGAAGTACGCCGTGTTTCTGCTGGAAGAGGAGGAGCGCGAGGCCGATGGTGACGACGAGCAGCGCGTGCTGCTGTTCGGCCTGCCGCTAGCCTGGGACTACGACCTGCGCAACGACCGTTTCAACCCGAGCAGCGGTGCCTTGACCCGGGTGACCCTCGAGCCGCTGCTGATCACGCCCGATCCGGTCCAGCCCGCCCTCAGGGCGACGATCTATCAGACCGGCTACTGGGCGCCCTTCGACGACGACAGCCTGGTCATCGCCGGTTGGGGGCAGGTCGGCGGCGTATTCGGCGCCGACCGCGACGCGATCCCGGCCGACGAACGATTCTACGTCGGCGGCGGCGGCTCGGTGCGCGGCTTCGCCTACCAGTTCGCCGGCGACATCGACGAGAACGGCGATCCGCTGGGCGGACAGTCGATGGTGTCCCTGGGCGCAGAAGCCCGGTTCCGGTTCCTGGACGACTATGGCGCGGTGGTGTTCGTCGAGGGTGGGCGCGCCTTCGCCGAGTC
>JBHJOG010000002.1:0-17789 GCA_050329975.1 Alphaproteobacteria bacterium
ACCTCCTCCACCGGCAGGATCGGCTCGCCTGTCCGCCGGTCGAGCACGTAGATGTCGCCCTGCTTGGTCGGCTGCACCAGGGCCGGCACCGACTCGCTGGCGATGGTCAGGTCGACCAGCGTCGGCTGGGAGGGCACGTCGTAGTCCCACAGGTCGTGGTGCACCGTCTGGAACGTCCATGCCAGCGCGCCGGTTTCTACGTCGAGCGCGACCACGGCGGAGGAGAAGCGCTCGACGTTCTCGCTGCGGTTTCCGCCCCACTGGTCGGGCGGCTGGTTGCCGAGCGGCACGTAAACCAGCCCCAGCTCCTCGTCGACGCTCATGATCGTCCAGCTGTTGGGCGAGTTCGGGACATAGGTCTCGCCCGGCGGCAGCGGCTCGGTCCGGTCCGGATCGCCGGAGTCCCAGTTCCAGACGAGCACGCCCGAGGTGGCGTCGAAGGCGCGGATCACGCCGGACTGCTCGCTGGTCGACACATTGTCCAACACCGTGCCGCCGACGATGACGAGATCGCTGGCGACGACGACAGGCGAGGTCGAGTAATAGGCGCCGGGCTGCACGTTGGGCATGTTGGGCCACAGGTCGATCTGGCCGGTGCCGCCGCCGAAATTGCTGCACACCGCGCCTGATTCGGGGTCCAGCGCGATAACGCGGCCGTCGGCGGTGGGCATGAACAGCCGGGCCGTGCACTCGGTGGTCTGCTCGGCATCCGCTGTGGCGACCGGAAGTCCCGGGACCGGCGACGGTTCAGCCGGGGGCACCGCCACCGCGTCCGCCTCGCCCGTCGCCTCCTCCGGCGACTCCTCAGCCGGGGCTTCCGTTTCCGGTGCCGGTGCGGTGGCGGGGCCGGCGTAGTGGGTGAGCCCGCGGCAGGTCAGGTGCTGCAGCGCCAGGTCGTCGAGGATCTCCGGGTCGTAGCGCCAGATCTCCTCGCCGGTGGTCGCATCCAGCGCGATCACGAGCTGATGCGGCGTGCACAGGAACAACCGGTTGTCCATCATCAGCGGGGTGACCTGGAATGTGGTCTCCTCCGGATCGCCAGGCTGGCCGCGGACATCGCCCGTCCGATAGGTCCAGGCGACCTCCAGCCGGTCGACGTTCTCGGGCGTGATCTGGTCCAGCGGCGACCAGCGCTGGCCATCCCAGGTCCGGCCATAGGCGTGCCACTCGCCGGGCGGGACGCCGCGGGCATCGCCGGGTACCTCGGCGCGCGCGTCGGGTGCCGTGCCGTCGATCCGGTGCGGGTCGCTGAACCACGAGATGACCGCCACCACCAGGGATGCCGCCAATGTCGCCGTCAGTGCGAGCCCGCCGCCACGCAGGACCGTCACGCGCAGCGGCCGCGGTTCGCCCGGCGGGACCAGGGCGCGATCGATCGCGCGCGTGATCCAGGGGGTGAGCAGGAACAGGCCGATCGGGACCACCACATCCCCCCGCACGGCAAGCGCCCACCAGTCGAGCCCGGATTCCCAGAGCGCCCAGGCCAGGGTTCCCGCAACGACGGCCGCATATACCCAGAGCGCGGCCGGTCGGGCCTTGAGCAGCAGTCCTGCAGTGACAAGGAAACCCGCGCCGGCGACGAGATAGTACCAGGAGCCGCCAAGCGCGATCAGCCAGGCTCCCCCGGCGGCCAACGCCCCGCCGAGCAGGGCGAGGACGATCGCCGTGATGGTCAGAAGCGTGCTTCGCGGCGGGTGCGCCATGGTCCGGTCCTCCGAGGCTGTACTCGGCCAACGTGAACCGGCGGTTATTGTTCCCGTGACTTGTCGCTAGAACGGGTCTTCCCAGGCCTCGAGAAACGCCAGCTCCTCGGCCGTCGAGGGACGCCCGAGCACGGCGTTTCGATGCGGGAAGCGGCCGAAGCGGGCGATGATGGCGTGATGGCGGCGGGCATAGTCAGCCTGGACCGGGTCCCCGAGCGCTTCGAACAGCGCGACGCTGCTTTCCTGGTCGGCCAGGTCCTCGGAGTGCTCCAGCGGCAGGTAGTAGAAGGTCCGGCGGTGCGGCGGCTGCGCCTTGTCGAAGCTGGCATCGATCGCCGACCTGGCCACGGTCAGGGCCTTCTCGTCCTGGGCGAAGGCGTCCGCGCTGCCGCGATGAATGTTGCGCGAGAACTGGTCGAGGAGGATCAGCAGCGCCAGAGCCCCGTCGGGCGTGGCTGCCCAGCCATCCAGCTCGCCTGCCTTCGCCCGCTCGAGCGCGTCGCCGAAACGGGCAAGAATCTGTGCATCGAGGTCGTCGCCGCCGCGGAACCACTGCTCCGGGTTGAGCTCGTCGAACCAGAACCGCAGCACCGTCTCCGGGGTCAGGGACCCTCGTTCGTTATCTGCTGGCACCAGCGTCTCCACAGTCGTCGATAGATTGTCTCGAGCGCGCGCGCCATGCCTGACCCGTCGCGCAGGGGCGACCTTTCCATCATCCGGCGCAGTCCGGCCCGCAGGCGGCGGCGTCTGCCGGCATCGTGGGCGAGCGCGACCGCTGTATCGACATAGCCGTTGCCGGTCTCGGCGACAAGGTCGTCCATCCCTGCCGCGTGCAGCACCGCGCCTCCGTGGCGCTGGTGGTAAAGACGGCCGGCGAGGCTCACAACGGGAACGCCCATCCAAAGCGCCTCCATCACCGTCGTCGAGCCGCTGTAGGGCACACAATCGAGGATGATGTCGACGTCGGACATCCGGCCCAGGAGCACGTCATGAGGCGAAGGTCCCTCGAGGCACAGGGCGTCGGCGGCGATGCCGGCCTCGACCAGCAGGGCGGCCAGCCGGTCGCGGGTGCTGGCGTCGGCGCAGGCGTGGGTCTTGATCAGCAGCCGCGATCCGGCCACGCGGGCCGTCACGCGGGCCCAGAGCGCGGCCGTCGTCCGGTTGATCTTGGCGGCATTGGCAAAGCAGCCGAAGGTGAGCGGCGCGCCTTCGGGCCGATGCGAAATCATTGGCGCGTAGTCCGGTGGGGCGTAGCAGGCGTAGACCGGCAGCGCGCCGATCAGCGCCTCGCTGTAGTCGCCCGGCGCCGCAGCCGCGGCGAGATATCGATCGACCAGGACCCCGTCCATCTCCGGCACGCCGGTTGTTCCCGGATAACCGGCCCAGCTCAGTTGCACCGGCGCCGCCCGGCCGGCGAACAGGGGGAGCCGGTTGTTCTGGGTGTGGCCGGCAAGGTCGACCAGCACGTCGACCTCGCACCGGGCGACCAGGGCCGCCAGCGCCGGCGTGCCCAGCCCGGCCACCTCGTGCCAGTCGTCGGCGCCGGCGTTGAGCCGCTCGGTCATCCAGTCGCGACGGTCGGAATCGTGGAAGGCGATGACCCGGACCTGGTCCCGGTCGTGGGCGGGGAGGACGTCGTGCAGGAAGAAGCCGACCGGGTGGCGGCGGAAGTCCGGCGAGAGGTAGCCGATGCGCAGCAACCGCTCGGGATCGCGCGACGGCGCGGACGCGGCAACGGTGCCGCGAGGTGCCATGCCGTGCACCTGTGCGCCGAGCTCGCGGTGCAGGGCGACGATCGACTCCGCGCTCGCCGCCTCGTCGTAGAGGGAGGCGAACAGTCGGTTGCTGATCAGGACCGGGTCGTCGGGACGCAGGCGGACGGCCTCGGCCAGCATCGCCTGCGCTTCCGCCTGCCGGGCAGTGTCGGTGAGCAGCGCGCCGAGATTGCCGCGCACCATGGCATTGTCCGGGTCGACCACGAGAGCCCGGCGCAAGGCGGCTTCGGCAGCGCCGTAGCGCAGCTGGCGCTGCGCCGCCGTGCCGAGCCCGGCAAGCGCGCCGGCATGGTCCGGCACACGCTCGAGCGCGTCGGCGAAGGCGGCCTCGGCCTCGGCATTGCGGCCCAGGGCCAGGAAGACGCCGCCGAGCGCCACCCAGCCGCCGACCGCATTCGGATGCAGCCTCGTCGCCAGTTCCAGGTAGTCGATGGCCTCTGGGAAGCGTCCGGCGCCCTGCAAGGCGGTGCCCAGCGCGCAGAGCGCCCCGACATGCCCCGGCTGCGCCTTGAGCACCTCGGCGAGCGCCACGATCGCTGCCGTCGAGCGTCCGGCGCCTACGCAGGCCAAGCCTTCGAAGTAGTCGAGCTCCACCTTTGGCCCCCCGGCCGATCGCAAGGCGCGGCAGCGGGCGATCGCACCGTCAAAGTCGCCGCTGGCAATCAGATCCTGGATCGGCTGGCGCCAGGTCGTCGGGGCAGGGGCCGCTACAGCGTCGCCAGCCATCGGGTCCAGTCCGCTGCGCGGTTGGCCCAGGTCATGGTCCGGTTGACATGGTCGACCTGGCTGTCGATCTCGTCGGCATAGGCCTGGGGATCGGCCCGGCGCCGGCGCAACTCTTCGGTGACCGCCGCGGCGAAGCGGGCCGAAAGGACCCGCAGGTCGGCGTCCGGTTCGACCAGCCGGGCGTAGCCGGCAGTCGTCTCGGGCAAGGCGCCGCGCCGTGTCGTCACCACCCGGCAGCCGGCCGCCATCGCTTCCATGACCGCGATGCAGGAGGTCTCGTCGAACGTGTTCGGGTAAGCCAGGATGGAGACGTCCTCGAGCGCACCCGGCAGCAGCGCCTGAGGGATCGCCGGGCTGTAGTGCACACCCGGCTCCCGCCTCGCCCACTCGTAGAGCTTGCCGAACGGATCGTCGGCCGAGTGGTAGAGCGACATGCTCGAATAGACCTTGAGTGCGGTGGTGGGTTCGGCGGCACGGATGGCGGGCATTGCGTGCAGCAGCACGTGCAGGCCGCGGAACGGCGTGCTGGTGTAGGCGAGCGACGCCGGTTCGTGGAAGGCCTTGCCGTTGATCGCCAGGCGCTCGAAGACCGGTGCGATGGCGTTCCGCAGCACACCGACCTGCGACGGAGCCAGGCCGAACTCGGTGACGAAGCGCGCCGTCTGCCAGTCGCTGACCAGCGCAAAGGCGTCCCATTGCGCACGAACGCCTGCGTCGGCAAGCGGGGTCACGCCGGGCTGATCGATATCGTGGCCGGTCCACAGCAGCAGACGCGCGCCTTCGGGCATGGCGGCTCGGAGCGTTTCGCCCCGGTCCGCATTGTTGAGCCCGACGATGACCTGGCCGGCCGCCCCGGCAAGAGCGGCCTCCAACCCGTCGTCGAGCGCCAGGCAGGCCACCCCGGCATAGGTGCCGGGACGGCTGGTGCGGGTCACCATCCGCACCATGTGGCCGTCGGCGGCGAGCGCGCGCGCCAGGTAGCAGAGCGCCGACTGGGAGCCGCCGATGGCGACCGCCTCCGGCGTGTCCGCCACGTAGTCGATGTCGATGAAGTCTACGAATGTGATGCGCATGGCCCAGCAATGCCGCAACATGGTTGAGGCTTCGCTAACGCAGATCACAGGGCGGCGAGCGTGTAGGGCCGCGCACGCCGCGCCTCGCCGAGCGCCAGGGCCCACCAGCGCAGGCGGGCGAGCATGGTCGCCATTGCCCGCTCGGCACGCTCGGGCTGTGCCAGGCCGCCGTCCCCGGCGAACCGGGCATGGGCACCGGCGAAACTGACGGTGTCCCGCAGGGTGACCGCGTGCAACTCCGCGAAAACCAGCCGCAACTGCTCGACCGCGCGAATGCCACCGGACGCTCCGCCATAGGAGACGAAGGCCACCGGCTTGGCCTGCCACGGCACCGAGACCAGGTCGATCAGCTGCTTCAGCGGCGCTGGGTAGCCGTGGTTGTACTCCGGCGTCACCACGACGAAAGCGTCGGCGTCGGCGATCCGCCGTTCCAGCGCTGTCACCGCCGGCGGGTCCTCGCGTTCGATCCGCGCCGGCAGCCCCAGGGCCGCCGGGTCGATCAGGTCGACCGCGAAGGACTCGTTGCGCGCGACCTGTGCCGCCACCCATGCGCCAACCCTGTCGCAAAGCCGGCCGGCGCGGGTGCTGCCGTAGATCAGCCCGAGATTGATCGTTTCCATCGCAGCACTCCTCTTGTCCTGTCGGTGCGCAGGATGTAGGACCTCAACAATAGTTGAGATCAAGGGAGCGGCCATTGGCCAGGAGTGATCATGCGCACATCGCACGCGAGCTCAGCGTCGGCGAGGTGGCGGAGCGCGCCGGTGTGGCCGTGTCCACGCTGCACTTCTACGAGGCGAAGGGCCTGATCCACAGCCGGCGCAGCGCCGGCAATCAGCGTCGCTACTCCCGTGCGGTGCTCCGCCGGGTGGCCGTGATCAAGGTGGCGCAGCGCACCGGCATCCCGCTCGCTGCGATCCGGGACGCCCTGTCGACTCTGCCCGAAGGCGGGGCGCCAAATGCTGCCGACTGGGCCCGGCTGTCGGCCCAGTGGAGGGCGGAGCTCGACGACCGGATCGCCCGGCTGACCCGGTTGCGCGACCAGCTCGCGGACTGCATCGGCTGCGGCTGCCTGTCGATCGAGTCCTGCCCGCTACGCAATCCCGGGGACGAGCTTGCCGGGCAGGGGCCTGGCCCCCGCCTGCTCGACCCCTAGCGCAGCATTTGCCGCAGGCGGGCGCGGCATCCATTATCACCGGATGGCATCGCTGATTCTGAGGCCCGATCCCGACGACCCGCGGCTGACCCAGGCGGTCAGCGGCCGCGACCATTCCGGGGCCGAGGTGGACCTGCGCGTGGTCATGGAACGGCCGTTGACCGTGTTCCTGAATGGGCGCGAGATCGTCACCATGATGACGATCGGGGACTATCCCGACTATCTGGCGGTCGGTTTCCTGGTCAACCAGAACATGCTCAGGCCCGACGACGAAGTGACCGCAGTCGAGCATGATCCCGAGCTTGAGCTCGTGGTGGTGCGGACCGCCCGCGAAACCGATTATGAGGACAAGCTCCGGCGCAAGACGCTGACCTCCGGCTGCGCCGTCGGCACCGTCTTCGGGGATGTGATGGAGCGGTTCGACCAGGTGACGCTGCCTGCCGTCAGGCAGTTCCGGACCTCCTGGCTCTACGCGCTGACACGTACGATCAATACCACGCCGAGCCTCTACCTCGCCGCCGGGGCGATCCACGGCTGCGTGCTGTGCCGGGAAGACCAGGCATTGCTCTACTTCGAGGACGTCGGGCGGCACAACGCGGTGGACAAGCTGGCGGGATACATGCGGATGCACGGCCTCGGCGGCGCCGACAAGGCCGTCTACACCACCGGACGGCTGACCAGCGAGATGGTGATCAAGACGGTGCAGATGGAGATCCCGGTGCTGATCTCTCGTTCCGGCTTCACCGCCTGGGGGGTCGAGCTGGCGCGCAAGGCGAACCTGACCCTGGTCGGCCGCGCCAGGGGGAAGCGGTTCGTTGCCCTTGCCGGCGTCGAGCGGCTGGTCTACGACGCCGATCCGGGCGGTGTGGAGGACGAGCCGGAGAAGGCACGCCGGAAGGCCGCGGCCGGCCTGATAACCAGCTGACCAACGGCGTCGTTTGACGGCGCACGAGGCGTCTGTGATGATCCTTGAAATGGCCTAACCTACGCCGCAATCAGGGGTTATGTCAGGCATCATCGCGCCTAGCACATCAACAACGGGGGCATCCGTAATGCGCAATCTCGTTCTGTCGACCGCACTCGCGGTCACGATCGGCGCCGTCGCCACCTCGGCATGGGCCGAGATCGACGAGCGCCGCGTCGCCCTGGTTATCGGCAACCAGGCCTATCAATATGCGGGCGAGCTGTCGCAGACCCGGCACGATGCCGACGAGATGGCGGCGGCCCTGCAGGCGGTCGGTTTCGACGTCATGCTGGTGCATGATGCCGATCGCCGCCAGATGCAGCAGTCGCTGAACCAGTTCCGCCGCGAGCTGCGCGACGCCGACGTGGCGCTGGTCTACTACTCCGGCCACGGGATGGAGGTGGACGGCGAGAACTACCTGGCGCCGGTCAGCGCCCGGCTCGGGGACCGCCGCACGCTCGACGCGGAATTCGTTGCGCTGAGCGAGATCATGGACACCGTCGAGACCGGCGGCGCTGCCTTCAACATGGTCATTCTCGACGCATGCCGGAACAACCCGTTCGCCGACCAGATGGAGGCGACCCGATCGACGGTGTCAGCGAGCCCCGGTCTCGCCCCGGTGCAGGCGCCCCTCGGCACGGTGGTCGCCTATGCCACGGCTCCGGGCACCTATGCCTGGGAGGGTGGCCAGGACTACGACAACTCGCTGTTCACCGAGGCTTTGGTTCAGAATATGACCCGCGAGGGCCTTGAACTTGCCCATGTGTTCCGCGAGACACGGCGTCTGGTGGTGGAGATGAGCGCCGGCGAGCAGGTGCCGTGGGAGCATTCGGCGATGATCGGCGAATTCTACTTCGTGCCGGCCGGCGGGCTGCAGGTGGCGGCGAACCAGGGCTCGATCATTGATGCGGGTGAGCAGTCCAGCCCGTTCGCCCAGAGCTCGATCTTCGGGCGCAGCAGCGACAATCCGCCGGTCGACGACACGCCCGCGACCCCGACCCCGACCCCGACCGCGGGTGTGCTGAGCTCGGTCACCCCGGAGTCGATGCAGGCCCTGTTGCAGAATGTCGGCATCAGCTCGGTCATCGAGGAGGACGAAGACGGTCCGGTGCTGGTCGTCGACAACACCGGCAGCATCCCGGGTGCGGGAGTCGGTGTCTGGTTCTTTGACTGCCAGGGCAGCGAATGCGGCAGCTTCCAGATCTGGACCTACTTCGAGTCGCAGCGGCCGGTCGACCTCCGGGTCATCAACCGCTGGAACTCCGAGCAGCGCTGGTCGATCGCCGCGGTTGAGGACGAGCGCTTCCCGGTCCTCACGCTGGACATCAACGTCGACGGCGGCGTCTCGCAGGAGAATATCGCCGACCTGGTCCAGCTGTTCGCCGAGCAGGCCCGCCAGTTCCAGGGCTACGTGCTGTAGGCCGCCCGCGCACGGCTGCCTGTCAAGAGGCGCAGCCTAGGCTGCGCCTCTTCTGCTTTCCGCTTTGGAGACTCCCCCCATGCCGGTACGCCCTGTCGCGGTCGCTTTTGCGATCCTGTTGTTTGCCGCTGCCGGTCCCGCCGCCGGGGACGACGGCAGCCGCCAAGCCTGCTGGAACGGCGACCTTCCGACCTGCGAGGCCGGGCTCGCCGCGAACCCGGACGACTTCGGCTGGCTGGCCGTTGCTGCCTGGGCCTTCGACAACGCCGGCGACCGGGAACGCGCCTCTGCACTGCGCCCGGAGGTCAACCGGCGCCTCTACGACATCGCCCTGGTCCACGCAGCGGTCGATCGCTATGCGCGGCAGGAGATGGAAGCCGGGAGATATGTGGCGGCGATCCCCGCCTTCACCTTCCTCGCCGACTACGGCGACGACCTGGCGTTCGTCACCCACTTCAACCAGACCGGCGGCAGCCCCTATCCGCCCGACGAGGCCGTCCGGCAGGCGATGGCGACCGTCGCCGACGGCGTGCGCAAGGATGCGCTTGAGGGCCGGGGGCTTGCCCACATCCTGTCGGGCGACGCCGACGCCGGCATCGCCGACCTGCGCGCGGCGCTGGAACTCGGCAGGCTGCGCGACACGCTGCGCCTGTTCCGTGACCGCGAGATCCCCTACGACAGCCCGAACCCCTTCACGATCGCGGAGATGGATGCACAACTGGAGCAGGCGCTGCGGGACCTGGCGGCGGAGGCCGCCAGTCCGTAAGGCGGCGGAGGCCGCCGCTCAGTATCCGATGCCTTCGGCGTTCACCGCCTCGCTCTTGTCGAATACCTGTGGGTAGGGATAATCGAGGCCGAGCAGCTGACGGATCATAGGATCGGCAGCGGCGACAAACGTGTCGTCCAGGCCGGCGAGCATGTCCTCCACCGGTTTGACGAACTTGGGCAGGTACTCGATCAGAATGCCGGTCCGATCGTGGTTCGAGCGGTTCGGCATCGCGCAGTGCCAGGTGGCGCCGAAGAACAGCACCATGTCGCCCGGCTCGCCGAGCATCCGCGCACAGCGCTCGAAGAACGGATCGTCCTTGGTCGGGTAGCGCATCGCCTTCTGCGACCCGGGCATGTAGGCGGTGGCGCCGGTCTCGTCGGTGAAGGGGTCGAGCATGACCGTGACCTGGGCGTTCAGCGGAAACGAGGCGTTGGTGCGGACCGGGAAGCTCTTCGGCTTGTGAAAGTCCCAGTAGGGGTAGTCGATGTGCGGCTCCTGGCCCGGGCTGCCCGGCAGCAGCCGGCTGGCACAGATCGAGCCCATGATGAACTCGTCGCCCAGGAACCGGCGCAACACCGCCATCGCCGCCGGATGCTGGGCGATTTCGCTGAATATCGGCCCCTTGGCCAGCAGGTTCCAGACCCTGCGCTGCTTGCTGAGCAGGTCCTGGTCATCGCCGGTCGCCTGGAAATGGGTGACCTTTGGCGGCTCCTGCTCCGTGCGCGCCATAACGATGGCGCGTGCCTCGCCGATCACCTCGGGCGAGAAGGCGCGCGGGAAGCGTACGCAGCCGTCGCCGTCCAGCAGTTCGGCGACAACATCCTCCACGTCGAAGCTCTCAGGGTCGAAATCGCGCATGTCTGTCCTCCCGAAGGTTTGGCGGAGCGGGACGGCCGACTTCTCGCTCGTATCGTTTCGGAGAGCTTGCCCCAAACCGGTAAGCGAGATGAAGCGGCAAATGCGCGCCTCAGCCGAACAGCAGCCGGTCGGCCCGCAGCTCCGGCGGCTGAGCCTCGGTCCGGTAGAGCCTGGAGGCAGACGCGCAGGCGAAACGCAGGATCAGGCTGCGCCGGCGGGCGGAAGCGATCACGCTGCGGACGGACTCGCAGTAGATGTCGGCACCGAAGCCGTCCGCGACCAGGATCCCGGTATCGTCGGGCAGCCGGTCAACGGGGAAGTCCGCGCCGACGGCGAAGTAGAACCGGTCGCAAAAACCCAGATAGTCGCGCCACTTCATGTCGGTGCGAAAGTCGGCCAGTGAACTCTTGATCTCGATCGCCACCGTGTCGCCGCGCTCGTCGAGGCCGAACACGTCGATCCGGCGGCCCGTCCGCAGGGTGAACTCCGCAAGCGGCTGGTAGCCCAGGTCGACCAGCCAGCGCATCACCCCGCGGCGAAGCATGATGGCGACGCCATCCAGCCGAGGTTCGGTCGAGATCATCGATGCCGTTTCCGTTTTGTGCTTTCACAGCTGGGACTATGAGCGCAAGCCGGCGCCGAGGTCAACAGCGCGGCGCGGGCGTTGCGGGCGCTTCAGCGTTCCCCGAAGGCCTGCGAGAGCGAGCGATAGACCGGGCGGATCAGGTAGCTCAGCATCGACTGCTGTCCGGTGCGGATCGAGGCCTGGACCACCATGCCTGGGATCAGCCGATGCAGGTTGCCCCCGCGCCCGATCTCCAGCGAGTCCGGCGCGAGCCGGATGCGGTAGTAGGTTTCGCCGTCTTCGTTCGTGACCGTGGTCGGCGAGATGTAGGTGACGACACCGGACAGGGCTCCGAACTGCGCCATGTCGAAGCCGTCGACGGTGATATCCGCGTGCTGGCCGATCTCGACATAGCCGACGTCGGCTGGCGACAGTTGTGCCTCGATCAGCAGCCCGCCGTCCGTGGGTACGATCGACGCGATGGGTCGGCCAGGCTCGACGACCTGGCCGGGCGTGGTGGCGGCAAGCCGGTTCACGATGCCGCGCGTCGGCGACAGCACCTCGCGCCGGGTCACCCGATCCTGCAACGCGACCAGGGTTTCGTTGACCTCGGCCAGTTCGGCCGCGATCGTCCCCAGTTCGTCGATCGCATCCCGGTGGTAGCGCAACTCGAGTTCGGCACCGGCGCGGCGCGCCTCTTCGGCAGCCTGCTCGGCCCGGGCAAGATTGACCCGTGCCTGTGCCAGTTCGCCTTCCAGCATGGTATAATCCCGCTGGACATCGAGCACGGTCAGGCGTGACGCCAGCCCGCGCTCGAGCAGGGTCCGGCGCATGGCGAGTTGCTCCCCGACCACGGCGCGCTGCTGCTCCAGGCTCACGGCCTGGGCCCGGTAGACCTCGATATCGCTCAGGCGCTGGTCGGTGCGCGACATCAGCACAGCCTGCTCGGCCGCCAGCGAGGCCCTGCCGGATTCGAGGATATCGATCTGATTCATGACCAGATCGGGATAGTCGTGGATGTGCGCGCTGAAATCGGGCTCGCGCCCGAACGCCTCTCCGCGCAGGCGCTCGGCGGTGATGCCGAGGGAGGCCTGCCGGGCGAGCATCTGCTGAAGGTCGGCACCGTCCGAGGTCGGATCCAGCAACATGAGAACCTGGCCTTCCTCGACCACGTCGCCCTCCGCGACCGGCACGCTGGCGACGATACCGCCCTCGTAGTGCTGCACCTCGATGACCGTCCCGCTCGGGGCGACCGAGCCCGGCGTGAGCGCAGAGTTGGTGACTGTGGTGTTCGCAGCCCAGGCGATCGCCCCGACGATCATGAGCACGACAGCAATCGCGGTGTACACGCCCGCGCGCGGCGGGCCGCCTTCCTCGAGGACCGCGGAACTGGAGACGAGCAGCAACTGCCGCTGGTTCATGTTCGCAGGCGGACGGATCCTGGCCTGTCCGACCTGTGCCATGCCGGGGCGCGCGAGGTTTCGAAGGGCGTTCATGCAGCGGCCTTTCCGAGCACCTTCGGCATCACCAGCTCAGGCGGGCCGTCGAGGGCTACGTAACCGCGCTCGAGCACGATCAACCGGTCGGCCATCTTCATGTGGCTGGGCCTGTGGGTCACATAGATCACGGTACAGGTGCCGCGAACGGCCTCGAGTGCGCGCATCAGCGCCGCGTCCCCTGCGCGGTCGAGGCTGGAGGCCGGCTCGTCCATCAGGATGATTGCGGGCTTGCGGATGTAGGCGCGCGCAAGGGCAAGCCTCTGGTGAAAGCCTGCCGATAGGTTGCCCTGCGCATCGTTGCCGATGCGGGTGTCGAAGCCCTGCGGCAGGGCGAGAATGTCGTCGAGCACGGCGGCCTTGGCGCAGGCGTCCTCGATCTCGGCATCGGTGGCGGCCGGGTTCGGCAACCGCAGGTTCTGCGCGACGGTGCCGTGGAAGGTGACCGGGCGCTGCGGCACGTAGCCGATGGTCTGCCGCAGCTGGATCGGGTCGAGCTGCCGCGTGTCGACCCCGTCGATTTCCACCGCGCCCGAGGTCGGCGGATAGAGGCCCAGGATCAGCTTCAACACCGTGGACTTGCCGGAACCCATCGAGCCGGCGATGGCGACCAGCTGGCCGGGGTCGATCTTGAAGCCGATCCCGTTCAGGGCCGGATCCTGGCCAGGGCGGTAGCGATGGGCCAGCCGGTAACACGCCACGCGGCCCCGGAACTCCAGGCGGTCGCGCGGCGGTGCGCTGCTGCGCCGCTCCGACTTGAACTGCATCAGCTGGTTGAGCTGGCCGACCGCGAGGCGGAACTGCTGCAGCCGGTGGAGCATAAGGAATCCCATCTGCACCGGCGACAGGATCCGCCAGATCAGGGTCATGGTCGCGATCAGCGCGCCCATGGTCATGTCGCCGGCCATGACCGCGGTGGCCCCGAATCCGAGGGTCGCGGCGCCGGCAGCGAACATGGCGGTCTGCGATGCGGTCTGCAGGATCGAGGAAATCTGCGACGCGCCCCGGTTGGCAAGGGCGGCACGGGCGGCAATCTCCTTGAACCGGCCAAGCCACCGCTCCTCCGCGCCGAGTTCCTTGATCGCCCGCATCGCGCTCATCATCTCGGTGACGAAAACCATCCGCTCCGCACGAGCGGCGCTGCTGGCCGCAGCCCGCCGCTTGACCGTCGGAAACAGGGCTACCCCGACCACCGCCAGGACGACGAGCAGCACCACCGGGATGATCGCCAGCGGCCCGGCGATGAAAGCGATGGCGAGGATGAAGACGAGGGTGAACGGCAGGTCGAGGAACAGCGACACCAGGTTGGAGGTGAAGAACTCCCGGAGCGACATGAACTCGCGAAGCCGGCTGAGCTGCGAGCCCACCGGCGCCTGCTCGGTCATTCCCACCGGCAGCATCAGCACCTTCTCGAAGGTCGCGGTGCCGATCAGGTAGGACGCACGGGCGGCGACGTGGGCCTGAAGGCGGGCGCGCAAGGCCCGCATCGCGACTTCGATCCCGATCGCGATGGCCACGCCGGCTGCCAGGTTGAACAGCAAGTCCGGCGCCGACGCGTTGATGACCCTGTCGTAGATCATCATGATCGTGAGGGGCACCAGCAGCGAAAGCAGGTTGATGCAGAAGGTAAGGCCGAGAGCCTGGACGATATGCGGCCTGAACCGGCGCATCAGTCCGCGAAACCATGTCTGAGCGGTGGCTTGGCCATCGGCCTCAGACTCGCCGATGGGCTTGACGACGAAGGCGGTGCCGAGGCCCGGGTCGCGCGGCAGATCGATCCAGTCGTCGGCCGTCGGATCATAGGCGACCGGGTCGGGCCGGCTCCCGCCGACGACCAGCGGCGCCCCGGAATCGGGCACGAACAGCAGTGGCGCCAGCCTCGGATCGAGCGCCTTCAGCCTGCACCGCACCGGGGTCGTCATGAAGCCGAGCCGGGTCAGGACGTTGCGCAGGTCGGCGAGATTGAGGTCGGAGACGAAGTGCGGCAGCGCTTCGACCAGCATGCGCCCGTCGCCTCGCCAGCCGATCGCGGCCAACAAGGGCACCAGGCACATGGCGAAGGGCGACAGCGCGGCGCCGGCATCCGGATTGGCGCGCCTCAGCGTATCGATCAGGGTGTCGATCTGATCGGAGGCGGCGCTGGCCGTGGCAAGGCGCAGGCTCATCGGCCCGCATCCGGCGGAGTACCAGCCACCCGCTCCACGGCGAGCAGCCGTCCATCCTGCAGGACGAAGTGACGGTCCGCCATCCGTTGCAGCGACGGGCGGTGGCTGACGAGGATGATGGTCTTCTCGCGGCGAAGGCGCTCGAGAAGGGCGGCGAGCTGGAGATCACCTTCCTGGTCGAAGTTGCTGTTCGCCTCGTCGAACAGGACGATGGGCGGATCGGCAACCAATGCCCGGACGATCGCGATCTTCTGCCGAACCCCGGAGGGAAGGGCGTAGCTCATGTCGTCGCCGATCCAGGTTTCGAGTCCGTCGGGCAATCGTGCGATCACTTCGTTCAGCCCCAGTTCGTTGGCCAGGGCGAGCGCTCGAAGCTCGGAGTCGCCGCCGGCGAACTGGAGCAGGTTCTCGCGCAACGAGCCGCGGAACAGCAGCGGCTGCTGCGGCAGGAACGCGATCGCGGAGCGGACCTTTGCGCGACCCAGTTCGCGCATCGGGATGCCGTCGAAGGTGATGTCACCCTGCTGAGGCGTGCCCATGCCCATGATCAGGCGCAAGAGGGTGGACTTGCCGACTCCGCTGTTGCCCCCGATCGAGACGAACTCGCCTGCACGCACGTCGAGGTCGAGCCGGTCGATCAGCGGCGGCTGGTCGCCGTAACCGAAGCGCAGTCCGCGGAGACTGATCGCACCGCTGAGGGTCGAGGCACCGGCCGTCGAGTGGCTGGAGGTGCCCGCTTCCTCCTGCGGCAGGTCCAGCGCCTCGGCCAGCCGCTCCCTGGCCAGCTTGATGCTCTGGTACTGAGTCCAGATTGCGACACCGCGGGTGAGCGGCTGAATCGATCGCCCGGCAAGAAGGGTGCATGCGGCGAGGGCGCCGGTGCTGAGCGCGCCGGAGAGCACCTCGAGCGCGCCGAAGCAGGCGATGCCGATCATGGCGGCATTGGCGCCGATCGCGCCCGCAGCCTGGTTCATGGCGCCGAGATACGCGATGTCGCTGGAATGATGCGCCGAGCCGGCGAGCAGGCGTTCGTAGCGGCGGGCCATCAGGGTCTCCAGCGCCAGGCCCTTGACGTTCTCGATGCCGTTGAGCACTTCGACGACAAAGCTGTACCGGCGGTCGTCGTTGGCCGCGCGCGCATCCAGGCTGTGGTTGAGCCGGCGTCCCATGACCCAGACGCTCAGCCCGCAGGCGGCGGCGACTGCGAGCGGGACCAGCACGAGATGCCCCCCGATCAGGCCGATCAGTCCCAGGAAGACCAGCATGAACGGCAGATCGACCAGATTCTGCGCGCCTTGGCCGCCATAGAACTCGCGCACGACGTCGACCGCCGCAAAACGCTCGACCCGACGGCCGACCGGGCTCTGTTCGAACACATCGATCGGTGCGTTCAACATGCGGTCGACGAGCGCGCAGTTCGCCGTATACTCGTAATGCGCGGTCGCCCAGGCCATGATCGAGGCGCGCACGATCCGGACCAGAGCGTCGAGCAGCAGCACGACGACGAGGCCGATCAGGAGCGCTGTCAGCGTGTCGACAGCGGCCTTGGGAATGATCCGGTCATAGGTTTGCAGCAACACCAGCGGCAGGGCGAGCGCCAACAGGTTGGTGGCGAAGGTCGCCGCGAGCACACCGGGCCGGACCAGGCGCAGCGCCACCGGGTCGAGGCGCGTGGCTTGGCGCCGGTCGACCGGTATGCGGCTCGGCGCTGCCCGCCCGGCCGTGGTTGCTGCGATCGGTCTCAAAGGCACGCCCCTCGCGATGGCCGCGATCACGCGGTGGCCAGCCCTAATCTCAGGGCGCACACCTGGAATTAACCCTGAAACCTTTGACGACCCGTTAACCCTGCCTGCGTTTCGAGGGGGTGGGTGAAGGATTGCCTAAAATTCGAACTAATCGTTGCGCGACTTGGCGCGAACATTAAGCCGGCGTTGAGCATGAACTGGTCAGCTTTGCGGAGGTGCCACCGAGGCGCACAGATTCCAGTCATTTGTCAGGTAGGCCATGGCCGAGACGAACACCTTCACATCCGCTTCTGATCCTGCTGCCGAGGCTGCTGCCTTCGAGCAGGCCCATCGCAGGCCGATCGGTGAGGTCGGCGACCGCTTCGCCGACGCTGGAGCCAGGGCGATCGGCGACGGGATGATGATGACCTCCCTGGGCGGTGCTGTTTGGCTGCGCGACGACGTGCAGGCGCATGCCGACGGCATCCAGCAGGCCGGTGCCGGCGCCGGTACCGGCGGAGGTGGCGAGGTGGTGTTGTCCCCGCCTCCGGGCAGCCATGCCGCCGCCGGGCCGGCGTGGGGCGCGTTCGCTTCCGTCGCCGATGCAGGCTGGCCGGGCGCGGACGTGGGCAGCGTGGAGGTGTCCGCCACGGATGATACCGGGATGGACACCGGCGCGCCCGGCCCCGCAGCCGGGGCATCCGACCAGGCCGACGCGCCCGCCGACGTGGCGACGATCCCCTTCGGCCCGATCGCAGACGTCGGACGACTTGCCGGATCTGGCGGGATGGGCGAGGGCGAGATCCGCGAGCCATCGGGCCCAGCAGCGCCGGAACCTCAGGTTTCGCGGCATGGCATCTCCCTGCTGACCGACACGGACACCGCTGCGGATCTGGTGCTGGAGACGGCCGTCAACGGCACTCCGGTCGGGATCACCGCCCGCGCCACCGATTCGGATTCCTTCGACAGCGTGACCTACAGCCTGAGCGACGACGCCGGCGGCCGGTTCGCGATCGATGCGACGACCGGTGTGATCACCGTCGCCGACGGTTCGCTGCTCGACTACGAGACGGCGACCAGCCACACCGTCACTGTGCTGGCCACGTCGACCGACGGCAGTACCTCGACCGAGAGTTTCACCATCAACCTCACCGACGACACCTCGGAAGCGTCGGTCAGTGCGATCTCGGACGCGAACGCCGGCGCCAACAGCGTCAGCGAGAGTGCGGCCGACGGCACGGCGGTGGGCATCACCGCGCTAGCGACGGACGCCGATGCGACCGACAGCGTCAGCTACAGCCTGAGCGACGACGCCGGCGGCCGGTTCACGATCGACGCGGCGACCGGTGTGATCACCGTCGCCGACAGTTCGCTGCTCGACTACGAGACGGCGACCAG
>JBHJOG010000003.1:0-24929 GCA_050329975.1 Alphaproteobacteria bacterium
GGCCGTGGGTCACCGCCAGCCGGCGCGCCGCCCACAGCCCGGTGAAGCCGGCGCCGACGATGGCGACGTCGCAGTCGACATCGCCGGTGAGCGCGCCGTCGTCGGCCGGTGCCGGGCCGGCGTTGTCGGCCCAGAAGGCGCCGGTCGGCCGGGAGGGATCGAAGGCGAGCGGGTGATACATCGCGGGAGTCCGGAGCCGGCACCGCGGCCGCCCGACTCGGGGACCGCTTGCACGGGCTGTTGTTCTTCGCCTATCAGAGGCATCCGCGGGTGCCGCCGCAAGCGCCCTGAGAGCCTCGACCCCGCACAAGGAACGACGACCATGCCCGTCCTCAAGCGCCTGTCGGACCAGGTCCGCGTCGGCCCTCAGCTGTCGGTCGAGGATGTCGCCGCGCTCGGCCGGGAGGGCGTCGCCGTCATCATCAACAACCGGCCGGACGGCGAAGCCTTCGACCAGCCGACCAGCGCCGAGATCGAGGCCGCGGCCGAGCAGGCCGGCATCGCCTACCGCCACATCCCGGTCGCCGGTGGCGCGGTGACGCCGCAGGCGGTCAGGCAGATGGCCGATGCGCTCGACGAGGCCGAAGGCCCCGCCGTCGCCTTCTGTCGCTCGGGCAACCGCTCGTCGATGCTGTGGGCGCTGGCCCAGGCGGGGCGGCAGCCGGCCGAGGCGATCATCGCGGCGGCCCGCGACGCCGGCTACGACGTCAGCGCGCTCCGGCCCTATCTGGAAGGGATGGACCCGTCTCCACGATGATCGGGGCGCCGGCCGCCGCCGCGCCGGCGGCCAGGATCGTCCACGCCCAGTCCTGCAGCCCCGGCGCATCGCCCGCCGCTCGCGGCGGCAGGATGATCCGGCCGTGGTCGTCGCCGACCGCGACATAGCTGCGCCGCGCGATGCAGAGCGCAGTCGCCGCGCAGACCAGCGCCGCCCGATCGTCGTGGTTGCGCAGGTCGGCCGGCGCGAAACGGAGCGCCCGGCCCGGCAGCAGGCGTGCGATCAGACCCGCCAGCCGGTCGCCGCGCGGATCGCCCGTCAGCCGCAGGTAGTAGCTGTCGGAGCGCGCCTTGCCCGGCTCGCGGAAGCCGGCGTCGAGCATGCAGCCGAGGAACGAGGTCGGAAACGCCTCCGCGATCGCCTGCGCATGGATCGCGGCGGCATGTGCGCTCGCCCCCACTTCGGCGAGCGCCAGCAGGTCGCGGGCATAGCCGCTGGCCGCCCGGTTCAGCAGCCGCCCGTTCGGCGAGTTGGTCTGCCCCGGCTTGCCGATGTGCCGCGCCAGCCCGCCGGTCATCAGCTTCTCGGCCAGCCGGTAGAGCCCGATCTCCTCCAGGTCGCCGCGCAGCGGCCCGTCGAACGCCGCTGCCGCCAGCACCCGCCCGCCGACCAGCGCGGTCAGCGCCGGCCGGTAGACCGCCGGGTCGGCGGTGAACCGCACGATGCTGGCGGAGACCTCCGCGTCGGTCCACGACAGCAGGCAGGCCGCCGACGATCGCCGCACCAGCGACCAGCCGACGTCGAGTCCGAGCACGTGCATCAAACTCTCGCCTGCGTCATCCCGGGGATCTCGGACCGTCGGGACGCACAACGCAAATGCCAGCCGCCATCTTTCCTGAAACCGAACAGGCTCACGCCGCGCCGAGGCACCATTTTAGGATCGCCTTCTGCACGTGCAGCCGGTTCTCCGCCTCGTCCCACACCGCCGAGCGGGGGCCATCGATGACCGAATCCGTCACCTCCTCACCGCGATGGGCGGGCAGGCAGTGCAGGAAGATCGCGTCCGGCTTGGCCTGCGCCATCGCGGCGTCGTCCACCTGGTAGGGGCGCAGCAGGTTGTGGCGGTCGGCCGCGCCGGTCTGTCCCATGGAAATCCAGGTGTCGGCGACCACGCAGTCGGCCTCTGCCAGCGCCTGTGCCGTGTCGGTCGTCAGCGTGATGCGCCCCGAAGCCTCCGCCTCGGCCCAGGCCAGCACTTCCCGCGTCGGGAACAGCGGCTCCGGGCAGGCCAGCGCCAGGTCGAAGGCGAACCGGCCGGCGGCGTGAATCCAGCTGGCGGCGACGTTGTTCCCGTCGCCGAGCCAGGCCACCTTCTGCCCGGCGATCGGGCCGCGCCATTCCTCGACCGTCATCACGTCGGCCATGATCTGGCAGGGATGGCTGTCGTCGGAGAGGCCGTTGATCACCGGCACCGTCGCCGCGTCGCGCAGCTCCAGCAGCTTGGCGTGCGCGCCGGTGCGGATCATGATCGCGTCGACGTAGCGTGACAGCACGCGCGCGGTGTCGCCGATCGTCTCGCCGCGGCCGAGCTGGCTGGTCGTCGCGTCGAGCACCACCGCGTCTCCGCCCAGCTGCTTGATCGCCACCTCGAACGAGACCCGGGTGCGGGTCGAGTTCTTCTCGAAGATCATAGCCAGCGTCCGCCCGGCCAGCGGCGCCTCCCGCGTGCCCGCGCGTAAAGCCGCCTTGGTCCTGGTTGCGTCGTCCAGTATCCCACGCAGGATGGGCTCGGAATGGTCGGCGATATCGATGAAATGGCGCATGCAGCCTCGCGGGAACGGGAGGCCAAGCACTAGCCGTGCGCACCCGCGGTGGCAAGGGGCGGGCTGTCTCTCAGCCGTCGCTCCCCACTTCTCCCCACCCGTCACTCCTCCCCGCCGCCCTCCACCGGTGCCTCGACGGGACCTGCGTCAACGGGGTCGGCGTGGCCGCAGAGGTCGTAGAGCCGGGTGAAGGCGCCGCCGGTTGCACTCAGGTCGAAGGTCGCCAGCGCCGTGTCGGGCCCCAGCGTGTCGGTGCCGACCCGGGTCAAGGACATCGACCGGGCCGAGCTCAGATGGGCCAGCAGGTCACGGATGCTGTAGCTGGCGTCGTTGCGGCCGAGCACGCCGTAGAAGCTGACATGGTAGAACTCCAGCTCGTAGCTGGAGTTGCCGTCGACCGTCAGCACCGCCGGGTACGGCCCGGCCAGCACCTCGCGGTTGGCGATCCGCAGTCCGGCGGTCAGCTGCTCCCGGTCGGCAATCGCAAAAGCGGTCGGCAGGAACAGCGGCTCGGGCGTGCGGATCGTGACCTTGATGCCGTCACCGGCGCCATGGCAGAAGAAGGCGATCCGATAGCCGCGATCCTGCAGCGCCAGCGTGTGCCAGCGCAGGCCGTCCTGTTCATACGCACGGTAAGACCAGTCGTCGGCGCAAGCACCCTCGCCCGCGAGCAACAGCACACAGGCCGAGAGCGCGCCGATTGCTGCGCGCACCATATAAGCTGCCCCCCACAAGCGAGCCTCTGCTCGCACCATGAGGCAGGCGACGCCGGCAATGCAATCGGAAATGCGTGGCCCAGGTGCGGCTTTTGGTTACGTGCGTATTCCGTCCGCGAGCACCGACGGCGGCTCACTCCGCCTGCCGGCCGTCGGCGGGCGGCTCGTCCGGGAGGCGCGCCTCCCGCTTCAGCAGCGGCACCTGGCTCATCGCGAACACCAGGGTCAGCGGCATGATGCCGAACACCTTGAAGTCGACCCAGACGTCGGTCGAGAAGGTCCGCCACACCACCTCGTTCAGCGCCGCCAGCACCACGAAGAAGCAGGCCCAGCGCAGGGTCAGGGTGTGCCAGCCGCGGGTGGTCAGCTCCAGCACGGTGCCGAATAGCGGGCGCAACAGCGGGCGCCCGAAGGCCAGCCCGCCGAACAGGATCAGCGCGAACAGGCTGTTGGTGATGGTCGGCTTCAGCTTGATGAAGTCCTCGTCCTGCAGGATCAGGGTCAGCGCGCCGAAGCCGAACACGAACACGCCGCTCACCAGCGGCATGACCGGGATCCGGCGCTCGACCGCATAGCTGATCGCCAGCGACAGCAGCGTCATCACCATGAAGCCGGCGGTGGCGAGGAAGATCGGCCGGTCGGCGCCGGCGGCCTCCAGCATGAGCAGGGTCTCGGTCCCCTGCAGGCTCTCCAGCAGGTCGTCGCCGCGCGCATTCAGCAGGAAGAACGCGGCGAGCGGGCCGACCTCGATCGCAATACGGGCCAGTGGGTTCATGGCGCGACACAATAGGCAGCGCCTGCCGGTTGGCAAGCGCGATCGCACCGCCGGTGAACCGCGGCCGGCGCGGGCGCGACCCATCCTCAACGCAACCCGATACGTCGAAGGAGAGAGAGATGACCGAAGTCGTATCCGCCGCGCGTTCGATCTGCCGGCTTGCCGGGCTGGCGCTGGCAGGCGTCGTCATGGCCGTCGCTGCCCGGCCGGCGTTCGCCACCCTCTGCACCGAGTTCACCCTGACCGAGGTACAGGTCGCCGTGTTCGAGAACGGCAGCTGGTCCCACACTGCCTTCCAGCAGAACGGGGCCGGCCAGTTCATGGTGGCGCGCAATCCCGACTGGCCGTCGACGGTGTCGCTGATCATGCGCTGGGACATCAACCCCGGCGCCCATCCGGAGATCCTGCCGGCGGCCAGCCTGGCTCCGTTGCCGGTGTTCCTCGACTACCAATATGCCGGCGACGGCTTCGGCACCTCGTTCGGCGCGGTGGCCCAGCTCAACAACGTGTCGATGACCGTCGGCTCGTCGCGCCCGCTCTACTTCGAGATGGGCCTATACCTGCCGAACACCGGCTGCGACCTGATCCGCTCCAACATCGCGACGCTGGTCGTCACCCCGTGGCTCCACATCGATCAGGGCAACATTCCCGACCTCGTCTGCCAGGGGCCGGGATGCGACCCGCTGTTCCAGCGGCCGGGCGACATCCTGATCAACCCGGGCTTCATCCAGCAGATCCAGCCGGGCGCGGGCCGCAGCGGCCAGCAGCAGGCCCAGCCGGGCCAGCGCGGCGAGATTCAGTCGGGCCAGATCCAGCCGGGCCAGATCCAGCCGGGCCAGATTCAGCCGGGCCAGGTCCTGCCGCAGCTGCAGTTCCGCCAGTAGCTGCGGGTTGCGTAGACCGGGCGCGGCTACCCCGCGCCCGGCAGGCCCTTGGTGGTCGAATATTCGAAGTGCAGGGCCTGGTCGGGATAGACGCGGCCGTAGATGTCATGGGCGGCCATCGCCGCCTCGCTGAAGCCGGAAAGGATCAGCTTCAGCTTCCCCGGGTAGGTCACGATGTCGCCGACGGCGTAGACGCCGTCGGCGCTGGTGCGGCAGGTGGCGGGATCGACCACCAGGTGGTTACGGTCCAGGTCCAGCCCCCAGTCCCCGATCGGGCCCAGGTTCATCGCCAGCCCGAAGAACGGCAGCAGGGCATCCGCCTCCAACCGGCGGGTCTCGCCCTCCAGGGTGGCGACCAGCACCGCCGACAGCCGCCCGGTCGCCGGGTCGCCGTCCAAGCCGGCGAGCTGATAGGGCACCACCATCTCCACCCGGCCGTCGTCAGCGAGCGCCTGCATCCGCGCCACCATGTCCGGCGCGGCGCGGAACTTCGGCCGCCGGTGGACCACCATCACCTGCGCCGCCACCTCGGCCAGCGAGACCGCCCAGTCCACCGCGCTGTCGCCGCCGCCGGCGATCACGATCCGCTTGCCTCGGAAATCCTCCCGGCGCTTGACCAGATAGTGGACGCTGCTCCGCTCATAGTGCTCGATACCGTCCAACGGCGGCCGGTTCGGGCCGAAGGCGCCGGCGCCGGCGGCGATCAGCACCGCCGCGCACTCGATCCGGGTGCCGGCCGAGGTAGTCACCAGCCGCCGCCCGTCCGGGCGTGCCTCCAGTGCGGTCACCTGTTCGCCGAGATGGTACTGCGGCGCGAACGGGGTGATCTGCGCCTGCAGATTCTCGATCAGCTGCTGGGCCTCGATCCTGGGAAAGCCGGGAATGTCATAGATCGGCTTCTCCGGATAGAGCGCCGCGCACTGGCCGCCGGCCATGTCCAACGCGTCCACCAGATGCGCGCGCATCTTCAGCATGCCGAGCTCGAACACCGCGAACAGCCCGACCGGCCCGGCGCCCACGATCACCACGTCGGTGCTCAGGGTACCGTCTGCCCCTGGGTCGGCCCCGGGGTCTGATGGTGCGCTGTCGGGACTGGACATGCCGGGACCTCGTTGCGGCGGGAGCGAAGCGGACGGCCAAGATGGGCGTCGCCGCTCCGCCGATCAAGGCCCTTGGATTGGCGGTTTGCAAGCCGACTGCGGCCGGCTATCACGGGCGCGATGCGCCTGACCCTTGCCTTGTCCGACGAATCCGCGACCCTCCGCTTCGCCCGCCGGCTTGCCGCGCTGGCCGCGGTCGGCGACGTGCTGGCGCTGTCGGGCGACCTTGGCATGGGCAAGTCGGTGCTCGCCCGCGCCTTCATCCGCGCCCGCGCCGGCGACGAGGGGCTGACGGTGCCGAGCCCGACCTTCACCCTGGTCCAGGCCTATGAGCTGGCCGGCGGCCCGGTCTGGCACGTCGACGCCTACCGCCTCGCCGACGCCGGGGAAGCGGCCGAGCTCGGTCTCGACGAGGCTTTCGCCACCGCGATCACACTGGTCGAATGGCCGGAGCGGATCGCCGGCCTGATCCCGGCGCATGCGCTGCGCCTGCGGCTGGAGGACGGGCCGGACGCCGGAGCGCGCGTGCTCATCATCGATGCGCCGGACGACTGGGCGGCCCGTGCGACCGCGCTGGCCGGAGACGACGGTGACTGAGCTGCCCGCCTTCCTCGCTGCCCTCGGGCTGGAGTCGGCGACGCTGGCGCCGGTCGCCGCCGACTGGTCTGCCCGCGCCTTCCACCGAGTCGTCCGCGACGGCCATAGCGCGATCCTGATGCACTGGCCGGGGGGCGCTGTCGAGCGGCTGCCCGAGATCACTGCCTGCTTCGCGGCCCATGGCGTGCGGGTGCCGCAGGTCTTCGCGGTCGACAGCGCGGCTGGCCTGGCTCTGGTCGAGGACCTCGGGCCACTGACGGTGGCGCAACGGATCGATGCCGGCGAGGCCGCGGCGCCCATGCTCGAAGCCGCGGTCGACTTGCTGGTGCACCTTCACAAGGCGTTTCCGGCGGTTGCGGTCGATGCGCTGCCGCGATTTTCCGCCGCCACGGCGGCCGAGCGGGCGGCGCGGTTCTGCGACTGGTACCTGCCGGCGCTCCCGCCCGACGCCAGGGCCCGCTTCATCGCGCTCTGGCGTCTGACTTGGCCGATGGCGGAAGCGGTCCCGATGACGCTGGCGCACTACGACTATCATCCCGGCAACCTGTTCTGGCTGGATGGGGACTGCGCCGTCATCGACTTCCAGGACGCGGTGCTGGCGCCGGTCGCCTTCGACCTGGCCTGCCTGCTGCAGGACGTGCGGCGGGACTACGAGCCGGCCCTGCTGGCCGGCCTGAGCGCGCGCTATCTCACCGCCTTTCCCGGGCTCGATCCCGACCTGTTGGACCAGGCGGTGGCGGTGGCCGGCGCGCAGCGGGCGACCCAGATCCTGGGCAACCTCGGCCGGGCCCGGGCCGAGGGTCGTCTCGGCAGCCGCCAGGCAGGCGACATCGTCCGGGCCTGGGACCGGCTGGAACGGAGCCTCGCCCACCCGGTGCTGGCCGGGCTCAAGCCGTGGTATGACGTGCATGCGCCACCGGAGTCGCGCCCGCGGGGCTGGCCTGCCAGACCTGAAGGAACCGGCCCAGGCGTCCAGAGGGAATGAGATGAGCCTGTCCCGAGTCCAGCTTCCGCTCCGGCAGCCGCCGGCGATCCGCCGCGCAATGGTGCTTTGCGCGGGCCTGGGCAAGCGGATGCGGCCGCTGACCAACGTGGTGCCGAAACCGCTGCTCACCGTCGGCGGGCGCTCCCTGATCGACCATATCCTCGACCGGCTGGTGGAAGCCGGCGTTGGCGACGTGGTGGTGAACACCCACTACCTGGCCGAGCGCCTGCACGCCCATCTCGCGCTGTGGCAGAGCCCTCGGATTCACCTCAGCCACGAGCCCGACCTGCTCGAGACCGGCGGCGGAGTGAAGAACGCGCTGCCGGTGCTTGGAGAGGAGCCGTTCTTCCTGATCAACGGCGACGCCTTCTGGCTCAACGGACCGCGCCCGGCCCTTGGCGAACTTTGCGCCGCCTGGGATCCGGCGCGGATGGACGGGCTGATGCTGCTGCATTCCACCGCCCGCGCACTGGGCTATGACGGGCGCGGCGATTTCCTGCTCGATCAGGACGGACGGCTGGCCTGGCGCGGCGAAGGCCGCAGCAGCGCCTTCGTCTTCGCCGGGGTCATGATCCTGGATCCGCGCGTGTTCGAGGGCGCGCCGGACGGGCCGTTCTCGATGCGCCGCATCTACGACCGGATGATCGCCGAGGAGCGCCTGTTCGGCGTCAACCACGACGGCGAATGGTTCCACATCGGTACGCCCGAGGCGCTGGCCGCCGCCGAGGAGTTCATGGCCGGCGACCTGCGCCGCGCCCACTACGTCTGACGGCCGCGGCATGGCCGAGCTCAGCCTCGAACCGGCCCGCATCTTCACCATCGATTCCGACCGCCCGTTCCTCGACGTGCTGGCGTCGCGGCTGATCGAGCGGCACGGCGGCGACCCGCTCGGCCTTGCCCGGGTGCGGGTGCTGCTGCCGACGCGGCGCGCCTGCCGCGCCCTGCGCGACGCCTTCCTGCGCCAAAGCGGCGCGCGGGCGCTGATCCTGCCGCGGCTGGCCCCGCTGGGCGCGCTCGACGAGGACGACGACGCATTTGCCGACGCCGCCTTTGGCGACGTGCTGGACTGCCCGGCGGCCATCGCGCCGGCCCACCGGGTGCTGCTGCTCGCCCGCCTGATCCTCCACCGCGGCGGCGCCGGCATGCCTGCCGACCAGGCGGTGCATCTGGCGGCGGCGCTCGCCCGGCTGATCGACCAGGTGCAGACGGAGCAGCGGCCATGGTCCGAGCTCGGCGCGCTGGTACCGGACGAGCTGGCGGCCCATTGGGCGGAGACGCTGCACTTCTTGCAGATCGTCACCGACTCCTGGCCGGCGGTGCTTGCCGAACGCAACCGGATCGATCCGGCCGAGGGGCGAAACCGCCTGCTGCTGGACCAGGCCCGGCGCTGGCGCGAACAGCCGCCGGCGGACCCGGTGTTCGTCGCTGGTTCCACCGGCTCGGTGCCGGCTGCAGCCGAGCTGATCGCCGCGGTGGCCGCATGCCGGCAGGGCGCGGTGGTGCTGCCCGGCCTGGACCTTAACCTGGCCGCCGACCCGCTGGCGTGGCAGGCGGTCGACCAGACCCATCCGCAATACGGGATGAAGCAGCTGTTGGCCCGGCTGTCGGTGGCGCCGGACGAGGTGGAGCCATGGCCCCGCACGCTCGCCGACGGGCCGGGCCGGGCCGACCGGCGTCGGCTGATCGGGCTGGCGATGCGGCCGGCCGACTTGTTGGTCCTCGCCGACGAGGCCGTCGGCGACCCGTTGACCGAGGCGTCGGCCGAAAGCGCCCTGCAGGACGTTGTCCGGGTCGATTGCGCCTCGCCGCAGGAAGAGGCGACCGCGATCGCACTGGCATTGCGCGAGGCGCTCGAGATACCGGGACGGACCGCTCTGATGGTGACTCCGGACCGCGACCTCGCCCAGCGCGTCGCGGCGATGCTGACCCGCTGGGGGCTGCAGATCGACGATTCCGCGGGCCGGCCGCTGGCCAACACGCCCGCCGGCGCTTTCCTCAGGCTGCTGCTGGCGGCTGCCGGATCGGGATTGGCGCCGGCCGACCTGCTGGCGCTCGCCAAGCACCCGCTGGCAGCGGCCGGCCAGGCGCCGTCGCGGTTCCGCAAGGCGACGCGCCAGGGTGAGCTCAGCCTGCTGCGCGGACCGAGCCCGGAGCCGGGCTTCCCGGGGCTGCGGAAGCAGGCGGCGGACCTCCGCAGCGAGGCGCGCCGTGCGCACGCACTGGCCTGGATCGCGAGCCTGGAGACCGCCATCGGCGGCCTCGTCGCACGCGCCGAAGACACCCGGCCGCAGCCCTTTGCGGACCTGCTCGCCGCTCTGGTGGCCGCGGCGGAGTCACTCGCCACGACCGACGCAGCGGCTGGGGGCGACCTGTTGTGGGTACGCGAGGATGGCGAGGCGGCGCGGGGGCTCATCGACGAGCTGTTCGAGGCGTCCGACGACGCCGAGCCGATGTCCTTCACCGGATTCGCCGCGGCCCTCGATGCCTTCATGGCGACCGTGCCGGTCCGGCCGGCCTACGGCGCCCACCCTCGGATCGCCATCCTCGGTCCTTTGGAGGCACGGTTGCAGGCTGCCGACCTCGTGGTTCTGGCCGGGCTGAACGAGGGGGCGTGGCCGCCGGAGCCGCCGATCGATCCGTGGATGAGCCGACCGATGCGCCGCGACTTCGGATTGCCGCAGCCGGAGCGCCGGATCGGCCTCTCGGCGCATGATTTCGCCCAGGCCTTTGCCGCGCCCTGCGTCCTGATGACCCGCGCCACCCGCGTCGCCGGCGCGCCGACCAGCCCTGCGCGATGGCTGCGCCGGCTCGATGCGGTGCTCGATCAGGTCGGCGGGCAGCCCGGCCGGCTGCGGCCCAGCCGTGGACCCTACCGCAACTGGGCCGCGGCGCTCGACCGGCCGCGGGGCGTGCGACCGACCGGACGGCCGAACCCGAAGCCGCCGGTTTCGGCGCGACCGCGCCGGCTCTGGGTCACCCATGTCGAGACCTGGATGCGCAATCCCTATGCGGTCTATGCGCGCCATGTGCTCGGCCTCAGGCGGCTGAAGGACATTGCCGAGGACGTGACCGCGGCCGAGTTCGGCTCCCGGATCCATGAGGCACTCGACGCGTTCGTCCGCACCCATGGGCCGGTCCCGGGCCCGGACGCGCGCGAGGCGCTGCTGGCGATCGGCGAGGCAATCTTCGCCGATCTGGCTCGGCGCCCGGACCTCGCCGACGTGGTCAGCTTCTGGCGGGCACGCTTCATCCGCATCGTCGGCTGGTTCATCGAACACATGGGCCGCACCGGATCGAAGCTTGCTGCCGTGCATACCGAGATCGAGGGGCATTGCGGATTCGACGGGCCGGCCGGACCGTTCATGCTCTCGGCCAAGGCCGACCGGCTCGACATCGGCCATGACGGCGCGGTGACCATCATCGACTACAAGACAGGCGCACCGCCGAGCGGGCGAGAGGTGGTTGCCGGCTTTGCGCCGCAGCTGCCGCTGGAGGGCGCCATCTTGCGCGCCGGCGGTTTCCCGGGGATTCCCGCAACGGTGCCGGGGATCGCGCTCGAGTTCTGGCAACTGAAAGGCCGCGATCCCGCCGCGCGGATCTGCCCGGCCGGGAACGGCGAGGCTCCCTTCGAGGCGTTGATCGACGACGCCGTGCGCGGCCTGTGCCGACTGATCGCCGCCTTCGACGATCCTGCGACCGGCTATCTCAGCCGTCCAAGCCCGGCCATCGCGCCGAAGTACGACGACTACGAGCATCTGGCGCGGGTCGCCGAGTGGTCGACGGTCGACAGCGAGGAGGCGGAATGAACCAGCGCCCACTGCCGTCGCCGCCGACGCCCGAACAGCTCCGCGCTGCCGACCCAGGGCTGTCGGCGTTCGTCGCCGCCTCGGCCGGCTCCGGCAAGACTCAGGTGCTGACCGACCGGGTGATCCGCCTGCTGCTTGCCGGCGCGAAGGCCGAACGGATCCTCTGCATCACCTACACCAAGGCGGCGGCCGGCGAGATGGCCAACCGGGTGATCGAGCGACTCGCCGACATGGCGACGGCGAGCGCCGAGCGCCGGCTGCGCACCCTGCGCCGCCTGCTCGACCGCGATCCCCGCCCCGACGAGCGGGAGCGGGCGCTGCGCCTGTTCGCCGACGTGCTCGATGCACCCGGCGGGCTCAAGATCGAAACGATCCACGCCTTCTGCCAGTCGGTGCTGCGTCGGTTTCCGGTGGAGGCGGAGCTGGCACCGCATTTCAGCGTCATCGACGAGCGCACCGCCGCCGAGTTGATGGCCGAGGCCAAGCGCGGCGTGATGCGCCGCGGCCTCAACGACCCGCGGCTGGCGGCAGCGATCGGGCTGCTCACGGACCGGACCCACGAGACCCAGATCGACGGGCTGATGGCCGCTCTTGCTGGGTCCAGCGGCAAGCTCGCCGCGGCCTACCAGGACCATGACGGCCGCGACGGACTGATCCGGCACATCCGCGCGCTGCTCGGCGTCGGCGCGGCGGAGACGGCGGAGACGATCAGGCGCGACTGGGTGGTGGATCCCCGGCTGGACGAGCCAGGGCTGCGCCGTGCCGCACGCGTGCTGATCGAGCATGGCGCCAAGGGTGCCGTCGAACGCGGTACCAGGCTCGCCGCCTTCCTCGCCGCCGGCGAGGCCGCAAGGGTCGCGGACGCCGACGTTTATCTGGACCTGTGGCTGACCGCCGCGCGCGCGCCGCGGGCGGACAGCACGCTGTGGAGCAAGGAGGCGCTGATCGCCGATGCCGGCATCGCCGAGATCCTGCTGGCGGAGCGGGACCGGATGCATGCCCAATGGCTCAGGCTCTGCGCGCTGGAAACGGCGGAGGCGACGGCGGCGCTGATCCTGGTCGCCGACCGCATGCTGGATGCCTATGAGCGCCTGAAGGCCGCGCGAGCGGCGCTTGACTACGACGACCTGATCGCGCGCACGGTCGCCCTGCTCTCCACCCCGGGGCGCGCGCCATGGGTCCTCTACAAGCTGGATGGCGGCCTCGACCATGTGCTGATCGACGAGGCGCAGGACACCAACTACCCGCAATGGTCCATCGTCCGGCACCTGACCGAGGAGTTCTTCGCCGGCGAGGGCGGGGCGGGCGCAGCCGGTCGCAGCCTGTTCGCGGTCGGCGACATCAAGCAGTCGATCTACAGCTTCCAGGGCGCCGACCCGGAGGCGTTCGGCGCCGCCAATGCCCTGTTCGAGCGGCGGGTGCGCCAAGCGCGGCGCGACTGGGCGAACCTGCACCTCGACCGCTCGTTCCGCTCGACCCGCGCAGTTCTGGAGGCGGTGGACGCCGTGGTCAACCGGACATCGGCCGCCGACGGCCTGGGCCTCGTCCAGGGTGCGCCGCTCCGGCACCAGGTCACCCGCAGCGAGGACGGCGGCCTGGTCGAGCTGTGGCCGATGGTCGAGGTCGAGACCGCCGGCACACCCGAACCGTGGCGGCCGCCGGTCGAGCCCGAGCCCGGCGAGTCGCCGAAGACCGTGCTCGCCCGGCAGATCGCCCGGCGGATCGAGCGGATGGTCGGCCGGGAGATCCTCGAATCCGGGGGCCGGCCGATCCGGCCGGGCGACATCCTGGTGCTGGTCCGCAGCCGCGACGCCCTGGTCGAGGAGCTGATCCGCCAGCTCAAGGAGCGCCAGGTCCCGGTCGCCGGTCGCGACCGCCTGCTGCTGACCGACCATCTGGCGGTGATGGACCTGATCGCGCTCGGCGAGGCGATGCTGCTGCCCGACGACGACCTGGTGCTCGCCACCCTGCTGAAGTCGCCGCTGGTCGGCTACGACGAGGAAGCCCTGTTCAGGCTTGCCCACGGCCGCGACGAAAGCCTGTGGGCGCGGTTGCGTCGAGCCGCCCAGGCCGCGCCGGAGAGCCTGGACGGCCGCGCCTTTGCCCTGCTGCAGGACCTGCGCGCGCGCGTCGACCTGCTCTCGCCGTTCGCCTTCTTCGACCAGGTGCTGAACGATACCCGGGACCCGGCTTCACCGGACCGGACGGGGGCCAGCGGCCGGGCGCGGCTGATCGCACGCCTGGGCTTCGACGCGGCTGATCCGATCGACGAGTTCCTGAGCCTCGCCCAGTCCGAGGAGCGCAGCTATCCGCCCTCGCTGCAGGGCTTCCTGTTCCGGCTGCGCACCAGCGACATCGAGATCAAGCGCGAGCTGGAACAGGGTGGCGCCGACGCGGTGCGCGTGATGACGGTACACGGTGCCAAGGGCTTGCAGGCACCGATCGTGTTCCTCCCGGACACGGTCACCTATCCGGCCGACCGCGATCCGGTGCGCTGGTTCGTCCGCGATGGCGCGGCGCCGGTGCCGCTGTGGCTGCGCGACAAGAGCCGCGACGCCCCGCTCTGCGCCGAGGCGCGCGAGCAGGGCCGCCGCCTGACCAGGCAGGAATACAACCGGCTACTCTACGTGGCGATGACCCGGGCCGAGGACCGGCTCTACATCGCTGGCGCCGCCGGCCGGACCAGCGCCAACGACAGCTGCTGGTACCGGCTGGTCGAACGGGGTCTCGACGGCCTGCTGGAGGAGGCCGAGGATCCGGAGCTAGGGCGCGTGAGGCGCCTTGTGTGTCCCCAGCTGCGCCTTCCGCTCGGGCCGGGAGCTCCGTCCGGCCAGCCGCTGCCGGAGCCGCTGCCGGACTGGGCACGGCGCCTGGCGCCGCCGGAGCCGCGGCCGCCGCGGCCGCTGGCCCCGTCGCGTCCCGACGAGCCGGACGCGCCGGTCCGTCCGCCGTCGCCGTTTCGGCTCAACCAGTCCGGCGACCCGTCCCAGCCCCCGGCGCGCGGCTGGGGGGTGGCTGCCCACCTGCTGCTGCAGCGGCTGCCCGAGATCGCGCCGGCACGTCGCCGCGCCGCCGCGCTCGGCCATCTCGCCCGCGTCCATGAGGGCTGGCCGGAGACGGTGCGGACGGTGCTGGCCGACGAGGTCCTGGCCATCCTGGACCACCCGGATTTCGCCGCCCTGTTCGGTCCCGGCAGCCTGGCCGAGGCGCCGCTGGTCGCGGTGCTCGACGACGGCCGGGTGGTTGCCGGTCAGGTCGACCGCCTGCTGGTCGGCGAGGGGGAGGTCCTGGTGGTCGACTACAAGACCAACCGCCGTCCGCCCGCGAGCCTCGATGCGGTGCCGCGGATCTATCTGCGCCAGATGGCCGCCTATCGGGCGGCGCTCTCCAGGATGTTCCCCGGCCGGGCGATCGCCTGTGCGCTGCTGTGGACCGATGGGCCGGCCATGATGCCGTTGCCCGCGGAAATGCTGGACCTGGCGCTGCCCCATGCCGCGCTGCAAAGGCCGCAGCTTGACCCGGGGGGTGGCGGTTCCTAGTGTTACCGGCTGCCCGGCTTCGCCGCTGACCGCAACACGGCGATTGGCGGATCTTTTCAACTTCGGGAGCCCGACGAGATGGCAACGAAACCCGTCACGGACGAAAGCTTTGAGACGGACGTTCTCAATTGCCAGAAGCCGGTCCTGCTCGACTTCTGGGCCGAATGGTGCGGCCCGTGCAAGGCGATCGCACCGGCGCTGGAAGACCTGGCCACCGACAAGGGCGACGAGCTGATCGTCGCCAAGATCAACATCGACGAGAACCCCGAGACACCGACCCGCTTCGGGGTCCGCGGGATCCCGACCCTGATGCTGTTCAAGGACGGCCAGCTTGCCGCCACCAAGGTCGGCAACATGGCGAAGAGCGACCTCTACAGCTGGGTCGAGGGCGCGCTGTAGGCCCAGGCCTTGCCAAGCACAAAGGCCCGCCGGCAGCGCCGCGCGGGCCTTTTTCCTGCCTACTGCGACGCCGCGATCCGCTTGCGCATCTCGTCCTTGATCTTCAGCCCGGCCTCGTCGAACAGGAACGCCAGCAGCACGTAGCGCTCGCCGCGGGTGACGTTCTGCGCCTCGTGCAGCAGGCTGCAGGAAAACAGTACCGCGTCCCCGGTGCCCGGGCGGTACAGGGTGTTTCCGAACTCGGGGAAGCGCAGGTTGCCGCCCTCATAGGCCTCGGCGTTCAGGTTCAGCGTCATCGCGAACCGGCGGTGCAGGGTCTGCGGCGCGGTGTTGTCGCGATGCGGCTTGAAATAGCCGCCGACCTCGCCGTCGTAGCGGACGATCTTGAACTCCTCGAAACGGGTGACCTGGAAGTTGAACGCGCGCCGGATTTCCGGCACCACCCGCCGCTGCAGCAGGCCGAGCAGTTCGTCGTAGAGCGCCGGGTCGGTGACGTGGTGGTCGCGGCGGCGCTTGACCGCGTGGTTGGGTGAGACCACCGGCTTGCCGTCGACCATGCGGAAGGTGCCGCTCTCCTCGTTGCCTGCCGTCCGATAGATGTCGATCAGCCTGGCGCAGGTCTCCGGATCGAGCACCCGGGGGACCAGCAGCACCGGCGCGCACATCGGCACGAACGCCGGCGCCGGGATCGGCAGGTGGCTGTCGAGCGCCGCCAGCCCGCGCTCCACCGGGTCGCCGTCGGCCTCGTCGAACACCGCCAGCACCCGCTGGTTCGGGTCGAGCAGCAGGGCAATGCCGAACCGCCGGTCCAGCGGCAACCCCATTGCCGCGCTGCCGCGGCCGTCGGGGTCGGAGAGCAGCATCAGCCGCGGGTCGATGCCGGCGCCCAGCGCTGCCACCGCGTCCGCGCCGGCGCGGGTGACGGCGAAGACATGGGCATCCTGGTCGAGCCGGGCCGGGGCTGCCGCCGCCAGCCGGCGCAGGCGCGCCACCGCCTCGGCGTCGCTTTCGTCGCGGAACCAGTACACCAGCGCCGGCCCGCCCTTCATCCTGTCGGTGGTCGAGGCCACCTTGCGGTCCTGGGCGGTCAGGAACAGGTTCGGGAACCGATCGCCGCGGGCGAGCGCCGGTGCGACCGGGATCGTGGGTGCAGGAGGGGTCAGGGAAATCGACGCCATGGTGTCTGCATCATCGCCCGGGGCAGGCCGAGGTCAATCCCGGCGCGGCGTTTCGTCGTCGCGCCGCGCGCCATCCACGGTCTTCGCGGCCCGTTCGCGCGCGGACGCGTCATTCGCCTTGGCCGCCTTGTCCCGGCCGAAGCGCACCCGGTTCTCCTGCGCCGCCTGGGAGGCCGCATCGCGCCTCCGCTCCTTGCGCGCCCGTCGCAGGTTGACGACCTCACCCATTGTCCCGCAGCACCTTGCCGGCGAGGTAGAGCGAGCCGCAGATCAGGATGCGGGCCGGACCCTCCGACGCCTCGACGATGCGGCAGACGGCGGCCCGCACCGAACCGGCCGCGACAGCCTTGAGCCCGGTCTCGGCGGCGATAGCGGCCGCCTGCTCGGCGGTCATGCTCGCCGGCTCGTCGGGGATGGCGACCGCGTGCAGGGTTTCGGCCCGGCGCGCCAGCGGGGCGAGGAAGGCCTGGGGGTCCTTGCTGTCGAGCATGCCGAACACCAGGTGCAGCGGCCGGTCGCGCCAGCCGTGCGCATGGGCGGCGATCACCTGGCCGGCGCCCGCATTGTGGCCGCCGTCGAGCCACAGCTCCCAGCCCGGCGGCAGCAGCCCGACCAGCGGTCCCCGCCGCAGCCGCTGCAGCCTGGCCGGCCAGTCGACGGTCCGCAACCCGGTCGCCATCGCGTCCGCGTCGGGGCGCAGGCGGGGCGGCAGCATCGCCGCAGTAGCCAGCGCCACGCCCGCGTTCTCGACCTGGTGCCGGCCCGGCAGCCCTGGCAGAGGCAGCCGCAGGGCCTCGCCGGCGCTGGAGAACAGCAGGCAGTCCGTTTCGGCGGCGACCGACCAGTCGCGGCCGTAGCGCAGCAGCGGCGCGCCGACGCTGGCCGCATAGGCCGCGATCGGCGCAAGCGCCGCCGGCTCCTGCGGGGCGACGATCGATGGCACGCCCGGCTTCTGGATCGCCGCCTTCTCGGCGGCGATGGCGGCCAATGTAGGCCCCAGAAACTGCATGTGGTCCATCGATATCGACGTGATCGCGGTCGCCAGCGGGCGCGGGATCACGTTTGTCGCATCGGCCCGGCCGCCGAGTCCGGTCTCCAGCACCAGCACGTCTCCAGGCGCGCGCGCATAGGCGAGGAAGGCGGCAGCGGTGGTGATCTCGAAGAAGGTGATGGCCTCGCCGGCGTTGGCGGCCTCGCATTCCTCGAGCAGCGCAGTCAGGCGATCGTCGTCAATGTGCCGGCCGTCCAGCGCAATCCGCTCGTTGAAGCGGACCAGGTGCGGCGAGGTGTAGGCATGGACGCGCAGGCCCCGCGCGCGCAGCATCGCCACCAGATAGGCGCAGACAGAGCCCTTGCCGTTGGTGCCGGCGACGTGGATCACCGGCGGCGACGCCAGGTGCGGGTTACCGAGCACGCCGAGCAGCCGGGTCAGCCGACCCAGCGACAGGTCGATAACCTTCGGATGCAGCTGGGTCAGCCGCTGCAGGATCGGGTCGACCGCATCGCCGGCGGAAGGGTCGCCGGGAAGGGGTCCGCCCTCGATCCGCTCGAGTGTCAGCAGGCTATTCGGCGGCATCGCGTTCGGGCGGCGCTTCGTCGGAAACCTCGACGTCGATCGCCTCGGCCCGGTCCGAGGCATCGGCATGGAACGGCACGATGGCGGCCGCCGGCTTAGGGTTGGTCAGCAGGTCGATAAGCCTGCCCAGCATCGGGCGCAGGTCGTGGCGCCGCACCACCATGTCGATCATGCCGTGCTCGAGCAGGTATTCGGCGCGCTGGAACCCATTGGGCAGGGTTTGGCGGATCGTCTCCTCGATCACCCGCGGCCCGGCGAAGCCGATGATCGCGCCGGGCTCGGCGATGGCGATGTCCGACAGCATCGAGAAGCTCGCCGAGACGCCGCCGGTGGTCGGGTCGGTGAAGACGACGATGTAGGGAAGCCCCGCGTCCTTGACCTCGCTGACCGCGATCACCGTGCGTGGCATCTGCATCAGGGAAAGGATGCCTTCCTGCATCCGCGCGCCGCCGGAGGCGGTCACCGCGATCAGCGGCGCCTGCTGCAGGACCGCCAGCCGGGCGGCGGCGATCAGCCCGTCGCCGACGGCGACCCCCATCGAGCCCCCCATGAAGTCGAAGGAGAGGGCGGCGACCACCGCCCTGTTGCCGGCGATGGTGCCGTGGGCGACGATGATCGCGTCCTGCTCGCCGGTCTTGTTCTGGTGCTCGCGCAGCCGGTCGGAATAGCGCTTCTGGTCGCGGAACCGCAGCGGGTCGGGTTCGATCTTCGGCAGTTCGATGCGCTGGTAGTGGCCGTTGTCGAACAGCATCTCCAGCCGGCGCTTGACGCCGAGCCGCATGTGGTGGCCGCAATGCGGGCAGACGTGGTCGGCCTCCAGCAGCTCGCGGTGGAAGATCATCTGCTCGCAGGCGGGGCACTTGTGCCACAGGTTCTCCGGCAGGTCGGGACGGCCCACCAGCGCCTGGATCTTCGGTCGAACGAAGTCGGTCAGCCAGCTCATGTCCGCGCCTCCCTCACCGCGCGTGCGAGCACGCGCACCAGGTCCAGCAGCCGGTCCGCCCGTTCTCCGGGCGTGCCTGGCTCTCCGAGCAGCCCCACCAGCGCCGATCCCACCACCGCGGCGTCGGCGTTGCGCGCCACCTCGGCGGCCTGCTCCGCCGTCTTGATGCCGAAACCCACACCGACCGGCAGGTCGGTGTGCCGCTTCAACCGCGCGACAGCGTCCTGCGTGGCTTCCGCGGTCGCCGATTTGGTGCCGGTGATCCCGGCAACCGAAACATAGTAGACGAAACCAGATGTGTTGCGCAGCACCGCCGGCAAGCGGGCATCGTCGGTGGTCGGCGTCGCCAGCCGGATGAAGTTCAGCCCGGCGGCGATCGCCGGCTCGCAGAGTTCGTCGTCCTCCTCGGGCGGCAGGTCGACGATGATCAGCCCGTCGACCCCGGCCGCTACGGCGTCGGCGAGGAACGGCTGCACCCGGTATTTGTGGATCGGGTTGTAGTAGCCCATCAGCACGATCGGGGTCTCGTCGTCGGTCTGGCGGAACGCACGGACCATGCCGAGGATCTTGCGCAGGGTCGCGCCCGCCCTCAGTGCCCGCTGGTTGCCGAGCTGGATCACCGGGCCGTCCGCCATCGGGTCGGTGAACGGCATGCCGAGCTCGATCACGTCGGCGCCGGCGGCCGGTAGGGCGGCCAGGATGCGCGCCGAGGTATCCAGGTCCGGATCGCCGGCGGTGACGAAGGTGACCAGGCCGGCTCGGCCCTCCGCCGCCAGTGCGGCAAAGCGCCGGTCGATACGCGTGCCTGCCATGGTCAGAGGGTCACTCCCAGGCGCTCGGCCACCGAGAACACGTCCTTGTCGCCGCGTCCGCACAGGTTCATCAGCACGATGTGGCCGTCGGGCAACTCCGGCGCCATCCGGATGACGTGGGCCAGCGCATGCGCCGGCTCCAGCGCCGGGATGATCCCCTCCAGCCGGGAACACAGCTGGAAAGCCGACATCGCGTCCTCGTCCGTCGCGGAGACGTAGATCACCCGCCCCATCTCCTTCAGCCAGCTGTGCTCCGGCCCGATCCCGGGATAGTCCAGGCCGGCGGAGATCGAGTGGGCCTCGATGATCTGGCCGTCGTCGTCCTGCAGCAGGTAGGTGCGGTTGCCGTGCAGCACGCCCGGCTCGCCCCCGGTGAGCGAGGCGGCGTGCTTGCCGGTCTCGATGCCCAGCCCGGCCGCCTCGACGCCGTAGATCTTGACCTCGCGGTCGTCGAGGAAGGGATGGAACAGCCCCATCGCGTTCGAGCCGCCGCCAATGCAGGCGACCAGCGAATCCGGCAGCCGGCCTTCCGCCTCCAGCATCTGCGCCTTCGCCTCGGTGCCGATCACCGACTGGAAGTCGCGTACCATCGCAGGATAGGGGTGCGGCCCGGCAACCGTGCCGATGATGTAATAGGTGTCGTCGACATTGGCGACCCAGTCGCGCAGGGCCTCGTTCATCGCGTCCTTGAGCGTCGAGGAGCCGGAGGTGACCGGCCGGACCTCGGCGCCGAGCAGCTTCATCCGGAACACGTTCGGCGCCTGTCGGGCGACGTCGACTGCGCCCATGTAGACGACGCAGGGCAGGTCGAACAGCGCGCACACGGTGGCCACCGCCACCCCGTGCTGACCGGCCCCGGTCTCGGCGATGATCCGGGGCTTGCCCATGCGGCGCGCCAGCAGCGCCTGGCCGATGCAGTTGTTGATCTTGTGGCTGCCGGTGTGGTTCAGCTCGTCGCGCTTGAAGTAAAGCTTCGGCCCCCTGCCCGCCCCCCCGCGCCCTTTGGCGAAATGGGCGGTCAACCGCTCTGCGAAATAGAGCGGGCTCGGCCGGCCGATATAGTGCTTGGCGTAATAGTCGAACTGGCGCTGGAACTCGGGATCGGCCTTGGCCGCAGCATAGGCCTGCTCGACCTGGAGGATCAGCGGCATCAGGGTCTCGGCGACGTAGCGGCCGCCGAAGATGCCGAAATGGCCCCGCTCGTCGGGGCCTGTCCGGTAGCTGTTGACCACGGTCATCGGTGGCAGCCGTTCCCTGTTTTCAGGCGCCGGTCACGCCGCCTCGACGTCGGCGGCGACCGAGAGGCGGATGATCTTGTCGGGGTTGGCCGGCGGCTCGCCCTTGGCCAGCGCGTCGATGTGCTCCATGCCGCTGACCACCTGGCCGAACACCGTGTACTGGCCGTTCAGCCAGCCGGCGTCGCCGAAGCAGATGAAGAACTGGCTGTTGGCGCTGTTCGGATCGGCCGTCCGCGCCATGCCCAGCGTGCCGCGCTGGAACGAGGTGTCGGTGAACTCCGCCGGCAGGTCGGCCATGTCGGAGCCGCCGCGGCCGGTGCCGGTGGGATCGCCGGTCTGGGCCATGAAGCCGTCGATCACGCGGTGGAAGACCACACCGTCGTAGAAGCCGGCGCGGGTCAGCACCTTGATCCGTTCCACGTGCACCGGCGCCAGGTCCGGCTTTAGCTCGATAACGACACGGCCGCCGTCGAGGTCCATGTAAAGGGTGTTTTCCAACCTCAGAATGCCTCTTCTGATAGAGTCACGAGCCGCCCGGTGGGCGCCATCACGTGCTATTGGGTGACGTCGGCGGCGACAGAAAGGCGGACGATCCGGTCAGGTTCGGCCGGCGGCTCGCCGCGCTTGATCTGGTCCACGTATTCCATGCCGCTGACGACGCGCCCGAACACCGTGTAGTTGCCTCTGAGGCCGCCGCAGAAGTGCGGGTAGTCGTTGAAGCAGATGAAGAACTGGCTGTTGGCGCTGTTCGGATCGGCCGTCCGCGCCATGCCCAGCGTGCCACGCTCGAACGGCGTGTCAGTGAACTCCGCCGGCAGGTCGGCCATGTCGGAGCCGCCGCGGCCGGTGCCGGTCGGGTCGCCGGTCTGGGCCATGAAGTCCTCGATCACCCGGTGAAACACCACGCCGTCGTAGAAGCCGGCGCGGGTCAGCACCTTGATGCGTTCCACGTGCACCGGCGCCAGGTCCGGCTGCAGCTCGATGACGACACGGCCGCCGTCGAGATCCATGTAAAGGGTGTTCTCCAGGTCCGTCGCCGCGGCGGTTGCGCCGGCGAAGATGGTCATCACCAATCCCAGAACCAGCAATTTCAATGCGCGCATTCGTTTCCATGCCCGTTGGTGCAAATCGGCCGGCACCATAGGGCAACCGCTCCGGAGAGGGAAGGGGGTGCGCGGACGGGGTAGTGTCTCAGTTTGAAATTCGCCGGGATTGACAAGCCCTGTCGATCCGGTCGCGATGGCCCTATATGCTTACCGGTAAGCTGTAGGAGTTGCCATGCCTAAGGGACCACGCGGAGAGAAGCGACCTGGCGACGTGATTGGCGCGGCGGTCATGGTCGCCCGCATCGCCACGGGCGAGATCACCGAACCCACTGCGCATGATGGGAAGGCATACGCCCGCAAGGGCGGCATGAAGGGCGGTAAGGTCCGTGCGGAGCGTCTCACGGCGGAGGAACGCAGCGAAATAGCACGCCGCGCCGCCCAGGCCAGATGGTCTAACGACTAGACAGCGCTATCTCAAGCCGCTCCAGAGCATTTATGTGCGCCTGAGTTGGCAGGGGCGCCTGACAGAAGTATCGGTTCTGCTCGTACGGGGAGCCGCCACGCCGCTCGATAACAAACGGTGGAGGCGATAATCCGGGTATTTTAGTCGGGTCAAGACCAAACGAGATGCTAACGAAATCGACGTCCCCTCGGTGTGGCGTGTTAGTCAAAGCATCTTCCACGATGTACTTAATGTCAGCGAAGTCCTTCAGGAGAGAGGACATCTGGTTTTCAAATTCCACAATGAGAACGCTTCGATATAGCTTGCGAGGCTCCCGAGTGAATTCACGAATACCTAATGCATCTTTCGACCACTCCATCAAGTCACTCCAAATCAACTCCGCATCATCGGTTCTGTTGCAATTTATTACGATGCCATCGTTGTAGATGGCGAATTCAATTATAGCAATTAATCTTCCATCGATTACCGCGCGACCATGACCAAACTTGTACCCGTCGCGATCCAATTCCTCAATGGGTCGCGATAAGTCCGGTTGCTTAATAAAGCCATACCTCTGATTTAACTCAGCCTGAACATAAGGGAGATACATTCCAGAATGTGGACGTATTTCCTCGGCTGGAAACAACACTATCAGACGCCCGGTTTCATGGCCGATGAGTTTCATGCCGCACGTCCATCGCCCTTGGGTTGCTGCCCTTCTGCTGAATACCCAAACCGATCCTTGCGATGAGCATCTAGAGAAACGACATCCTCGGATAAACTAACGTCGCCTTGTTGTGTCGGCGGCCCAACCCAATGCTCGAGCAATCGAGAGGCAGACGTAGCGCCAATGGTAGGTGCGATGGGGCGCTCACGCCGGTTTATGGTCTCCGAGAACGTCTCGACGCGCAGCGCATCGGGCCGCAGGGCGGCAGGCCCCATGTGGTCAAAGAAGTCCTCATGTGACATGAATTTCACCACTAGTGCGACCTCCCGAGCGCATGCGATATCGAGCAAGGTTTGCACGCTTACGCGACCGTACTCCGTGCTTTCCAAACGAGAGATTACACTTTGAGTCTTTCCAGTGACTGCGGCGAACTCCTGTTGAGTGATCCCGGCTTGGGTTCGCAGCGCGCGAATTTGGGCCGCGATGCCACTCCGAACAAGAGAAGAAACGAATTCGTCGCGATAGTCTTTATCCTTAAATCGCTCAAAGTCTTCGCGGTATAGCACACCGTTTCTCCTTCGCCGAACCTTTCTCGATAGAATCTTTGATGTCTCGTGCCTTTGTTATAGCGTTGGGAGGGTCGTACACGCCGTCTTTGTGGTTGCAGACCAAGACGATGGTAACTTTGTGATCTGAGCCAAAATAACCGAGTATCCGCCATTGGACATCTGTCTTAACATAGATCTGGAAAAGCCCCTTCTTGAGATGCTTGGCCCATGGTTCAACCCAGTCTACAGCCTCTCTTTGATCAAGTATTCTCAGCGTGACGTCGTGCCTTGCCTGAACCCGATTGTTGCGCTTAGCGTACCATCGCGCCCACAGGTTCCCAGGCTTGCCGTCATCGTAACAGAAAAAAGTCCACACAGGCTATCGCATTTTTGCTATTTTGGTTGGTTCGAGTCGAAATGTCACAGACAGATGAACCTGTTGCAATTTGACCACGAACAACCGCTAGGACCAACCGCCGATTTGGTACTGAACAAAATGCTTGATACTCAAGCAGAAAGTTCACATATTAGGGGCATGAACAAGCTGCCCCTTCAAACCCGCGTCCAGATCCTCTCCATGCTGGTAGAGGGTTCCTCCATGCGCTCCATCAGCCGGGTGGCTGGCGTGTCTATCAACACGGTGAGCAAGCTGCTCGTGGACGCAGGGGAAGCCTGCGCTGCGTACCATGACGAGCATGTCCGGCAGGTGAAGGCCGCTCGGGTGCAGTGCGACGAAATCTGGTTATTCTGCTACGCCAAGCAGAAGAACGTGGCGACGGCGAAGGCTGCCCCGTCCGCCGCTGGCGACGTGTGGACGTGGACCGCATTGGATGCCGACAGCAAGCTCATCGTCAGCTATCTCGTTGGCGGCCGGGATAGCGAGTTTGCCATGTGGTTCATGGATGACGTAGCCGCCCGGCTGGCGACCCGCGTGCAACTGACGACGGACGGGCACAGTGCATATCTACAGGCCGTCGAGGGCGCATTCGGAGCCGACGTGGACTATGCCCAGTTGATCAAGCTGTACGGGACCGCACCCGAGGCTGCCAAAGGCCGCTACAGCCCTGCAGAGTGCGTCGGCGCTCGCAAGCAGCCGGTGGAAGGCAAGCCCGATCCGCGCCACGTCAGCACGTCCTA
>JBHJOG010000004.1:0-2490 GCA_050329975.1 Alphaproteobacteria bacterium
AGGACGCCGGCGAGCACGAAGGCCCATGGCGCGGCGGCGCCGGCCGCGCCGACCACGCTGCCGACCAGCACGTAGATGCCGGCGCCGATGACGATGCCCAGGCCGTAGAACACCAGCAGTGGCGTGCCGAGCACGCGGCGAAGGGCGGCCGATTGCGGAGAGCCGTCTGCGGGAAGGAGCATGTCCGAGTGTCGGCAATCGCTGCAGAAGTGACAAGGGTTTCCCCGGCGCAGCCAGCGCCGGAGCAGCGCAGACCTATGGCTCGAAGCTGCCTGCGCCGGGCGGAGCCGCTCGGTGGCAGCGCACCGAGCACGGGCGGGATCCGGCGGCGTGCATGCGACCGGCAGACGTGCTCGCAGCCATCGGAGCAGCCGCCCGCTATTGCCTAAAGCTTAAGCGAATCGCAAGGCCTCGTGTGCGCGTATGCGATGGTGCCATCGCCGTGTGGGCGTGGCCCAACGTGCCTGCGTCGCACATCCTTCAGCAGTGAAAGGCCAGACATGCGCGGCATCGGAACCTTCTTCACGGACCTGCGTATCGGCGTGCGTACGGGCCTGCTTGCCGGCCTGGCGGTCCTGGCGGTGGTCGTGCTGGGCGGGACCGCCTGGGTGAGCCGGGACCTCACGTCGGCCGCCGTCGGCGACCTCGCCCGATACTACGAGATCGAGCTGGTCGCAGAACGCATCGAGACAGGGGCGCTGCAGATGCGCCGGCGGGAAAAGGACTTCCTGCTGCGAAGGGACGCCTCCTACCTCGACTTGTATCTCACCGACGCGGCAGGCGTCGCGCAAATGCTGGCAGACCTGCAGGCGCAATCGGACGATGCGAAGGTGCTGACGGCGGCCGCGGCCCTGCAGGCGGCGATCCCGCTTCACCGGTCCCAGTTCGAAGCCGTGGTCCACCACCACGAGGCGCTCGGTTTCGACGAGAACACCGGCCTGGAAGGCCAGCTTCGCGCCATGGTGCATGCCGTGGAAAGCCGGCTGGCGGAGGTCGGCGGCGCGGAGATGATGGTGACGATGCTGATGATGCGCCGCCATGAGAAGGACTTCATGCTGCGGCGCGACCCAAAGTACGTCGACAGCATCGACCAGCGCCACGGCGAGTTCATGGCCCAGCTCGACACAAGCGTCTTCGAGCCGGAAGTCAAGCAGGAGCTTGCCGCGCTGATGGAGAGCTATGTCTCGAGCTTCAAGGCATGGTCAGCCAGAGCGATGGCAGCGGCGGAGGACACGGTGGTCCTGAGCGAAATCTTCGCCGGCATGGCTCCGCATTTCGATGCGGTGGTGACGGCAGCGCGCGAAGGGACTGTCGAGGCCAATGCCCGTTTCGAGTCCACCCAGGATTCGGTCCGCGCAACCATGCTCGCCATCGTGGCGGCGACGCTGGTCCTGGCGCTCGGGCTCGGATTCGCCGTCAGCCGCTCGATCACCCGACCGGTAGTCGCGATGACGTCGGCGATGCGCCGGCTTGCCGACGGCGACCACGACGTCGAAATTCCGGCGCGCGGGGCGCGGAACGAGATCGGCGCGATGGCGGCTGCCGTCCAAGTGTTCCGGCACAGCGCCATCGAAGTGGGGCGGCTGCGCGCGGAGCAGGCTGCACAGGAAGAACGGGTCAAGGTGGAGCGTCACCAGGCGATGAACCAGCTGGCGGACGAGTTCGAGGCGGCAGTTGCGGCGACGCTGCGAACGGTGACCGCGGCGGCGACCGAACTGCAGGCTACGGCCGAGTCAATGTCTGCGACGGCGGAAGAGACCAGCCGGCAGGCGGGCACTGTGGCCACAGCTTCCGACGAGGCATCCGCCAGCGTTCAGACCGTCGCCAGCGCAGCGGAGGAACTGGCAGCCTCCATCGCCGACATCAGACGGCAGGCGGGGCGTTCCTCGGAGGTGGCCGCGCAGGGCGTCGCTGAAACAGCGCGCAGCGACGCGGAGGTACGGATGCTCGCCGAGGCGACTCAGAAGATCGGGGCGGTCGTGGAAATGATCAACAACATCGCCAGCCAGACCAACCTGCTCGCCCTGAACGCCACCATTGAAGCAGCGCGCGCCGGCGAAGCCGGCAAGGGCTTCGCCGTTGTGGCGTCCGAGGTGAAGAATCTGGCCAACGAGACTGCCAAGGCCACCGAGGAGATTACCGCGCAGATCACCGGCGTCCAGGCGGCCTCGGCCGAAGCGGTGTCCGCGATTGCATCGATCGGGAAGACCATCGGGCATATCAACGAGATCGCCACAACCATTGCCGAGTCTGTCGGTCAGCAAGACGCCGCCACACGCGAGATCGCCGCCAACGTGCAGCAGGCGGCGGCCGGCACGCGGGACGTCTCTGCAAACATCGTCGGCGTGAACCGGGCCGCGGGCGAGACCGGCAGCGCCGCCGCGCAGGTGCAGGCTTCCGCCGGCGAGCTCGCCCAGCAGTCAGTCGCGCTGAAGACGGCGGTCGAGAAGTTCGTGGCCGAGGTCCGAGCGGCCTGATTGCCGACCAGGA
>JBHJOG010000005.1:0-7157 GCA_050329975.1 Alphaproteobacteria bacterium
CCGATGACGCCGAGCACGTGAACCCGAATGGCGGCGCCATCGCGCTCGGCCACCCGCTGGGCATGTCCGGCGCACGGCTGGTGCTGACCGCGACCGAGGAGCTGCACCAGCGCGGCGCCCGCTACGCACTCTGCACGATGTGCATCGGCGTCGGGCAGGGGATCGCGATGCTGCTGGAGCGGGTGTGAACGCGCGCCCGCGACAACAGCCGCACCGAGTGAGCCCCGGGGCGAGCCCTGGTCTTGACGGGCGGCGCGGGCTGGCTACAAATCAGTGGTGACGGGCCGAACCGACAACGGAGCACAGCAGATGGTCGACCTCAACCGCGTGGACGAAGCCCACCGCTCGACATGGCAGGCGACGGTCCGGATGACGCGGAACTCGGTCATCGCCGTCGTCCTGACCCTGGTCCTGATGGCGGTCTTCCTGCTGTAGGGCGTCCGCGCCGTCATCAAAGCGTCATACCCTCCCTGCTAGGGTCCTCCGGCGGGGGACGTCCCATGGGCGTCGCATGCGGCATTGAGCTGCGGGGGGACTTCGTTCTTGCCGGACAATTGTGGTGAGCCGGGTGCGGTCACGGTCGAGCGCATCGCCTGTCGCTATGGCAACACCGAGGTACTGAGCCGGCTGGACCTCGATGTCCGCTGCGGCGAGGTCCTGGCTCTGCTCGGCCCGTCGGGTTGTGGCAAGACCACGTTGCTGCGGCTGATCGCGGGTTTGGTGCAGCCCAGCGCAGGGCGCATCTCGATCGCCGGCGAGGTTGTGGCCGACGCGGCCGCCAGGCGCTTCGTGCCGCCGGAGCGGCGCCTGCTCGGCATGGTCTTCCAGGACTACGCATTGTGGCCGCACCTGACCGTTCTGGAGAACGTACTGTTCCCGCTGGAAATGCGCCGCGTGGCCAAGGACGAGCGGCGCCGGCGTGCGGAGGCGGCGCTGGCCCGGGTCGGGCTGGCGGGGTTCGCCGGGCGACGGCCGGGCGCTCTCTCGGGCGGACAGCAGCAGCGGGTCTCGATTGCCCGCGCGCTGGTCGCCGAACCGCGAGTCGTACTGTTCGATGAGCCTCTGTCCAATCTCGACCGCGAGCTCCGCGACGAACTGGCCGGCGAGATTGCGGCCTTGGTGCGCGGGCTGGGCCTCACCGCTGTCTACGTCACCCACGACCAGTCCGAGGCCTTCGCGCTCGCCGATCGGGTGGCGGTGATGCGCACGGGCCGCATCGTTCAGCTCTCTGCTCCCGAGGAGTTGGTCGAGAGCCCCGCGCATCCTGAGGTTGCCGACTTTCTGCAGCTGGGAACGCTCGCCGAAGCGCTTCGCGACGGCAGCCACATCCGCATGATTCACGCCGACCAGCCCCGCCTCAAGCTCGACGGCGCGGGGCGCGACGGCGAGCGCGGCCGGCTCCTGATCCCGCGCCGGGCACTCGCCCTCGTCGCACCGGATGCGGCTCCGTTGAAAGGCCGCATCACCGGCACGGTTTTCCGCGGCGACCACCACGTGGTCTCCGTCTGCCTCGGAACCGGACCGGCCGCTCCCGTGGTCCAGGTCGCAGCTCCGCATCGCGCCGAGGTCGGCGCGCTCACCGGAGTGGCGCTCGATGCGGCGCGCCTCCGCTTCTTTCCCTCGAACATTCCCTCGAACGCCAACGAACCAACGGAGCATTGACATGACTCGTCTCGCCGCCGCGTCCGCGGCCGCCCTCGCCGCGATGGCCTTCTCCACAGGGGCGGTTGCCCAGGACGCCATCACTGTCTATTCAGCCGGGCCCGCGACTTTGATCGAGGCGCTGTCTGCAGGCTTTACCGCCGAAACCGGCATCGGGGTCGACGTCTTCCAGGCGACGACCGGTCAGCTGATGGCGCGGATCGAGGCTGAAGCGTCCAATCCTGTGGTCGACGTGGTGATATCCGCCTCCTGGGGCACCGCCACCGATTTCGCCGAGCGCGGCTGGCTGGTCGCCTACACCAGCCCCAACGCTGAAGCGGTACCCGACTTCCTGAAAACCGACACGGCGGTCGCCCAGGGCGTGTCGGCCCTCGCCATTGCCTGGAACCCCACCAGCGGTACGCCGCGCCCCGAGGACTGGAGCGACCTGCTGGCCCCGTCCTTTGCCGACCTGGTCACCATGCCCGACCCCGCGCAGTCCGGCTCGGCGTTCGAGCTGGTGGCGGCTCTCCAGGCACAGCAGGGCGACTGGTCTGTGTTCGAAGGCCTGGCGGCGAACGGGCTGGTCGTCCCCGGGGCCAATGCCGAGGCGCTGAATCCAGTGCTGCAGGGGGCGAAGGCGGCGGTGTTCGGGGCTGTCGACTACATCTCGCTGGCCGGTCGGGCGGCGGGCGAGACGATCGAAGTGATCTTCCCCGCGTCCGGCACGGTGGTCGCCCCGCGGCCGATGATGATCCTCAACTGGACTGAGAACGAGGCCGGCGCCAAGGCCTTCATCGACTACGTCCTCTCCGACGCCGGCCAGGCCGAGGTGGCAAAGGTCTATCTGATGCCGGCGCGTGCCGATGTCCCCGCCGACCGGCCACTGATCGGGGACCTGAAGCTTCTGCCCCTCGACGCCGATGCGGCCTATTCGGCGCGTCAGCAGATCCTCGCCGACTTTGCTGCCGCGATCGGCCGGTAGCGGCGGTCGCCTACGCCATCCGCCATGCGCCAGACAGGGCCGTTCATCGTTGCGACGGTGACGGTCCTGCTGGTCGTCGTGGCCATTCCGCTGCTGTTCGTCGTCCTGCAAGCTGTGTTCCCGGACATCGGCGCGGCCTCGCTTGCCGGTGCCTTCTCCCGCGTCGCCGATGTGCTCGGGGACCCGGCGGTGGCTCGCCTCACTGCAAATACGCTTCTGCTCGGCGTCACCGTCGTCGGTGGCTCGGCCCTCGTGGCCGTCCCGCTCGCGGTCGTGCGCGCACTCTATCGGGTGCCCTTCGCAGCCGCCTGGGACGTGGCGTTGCTGGTGCCGTTCATGATCCCGCCCTATATCGCCGCCCTGGGCTGGATCATGACGCTGCAGCCGCGCGGCTATCTCGACCAGCTCGTCGGCTTCCATCTCGGCCCGTTCCTGTTTTCCTTCTGGGGCGTGGCCGCCGTGATGGTGCTGAACGTGTTCCCTGCGGTCTATTTTGCGATGTCGCGCACCATGGAGGCGGTGGGCGGGCGCTACCTCGACGTGGCACGGCTCTGCGGAGCCTCCCAGTGGCGCGCCCTGCTTCGCATCGGGCTGCCGCTGGCGACACCGGGGCTGGCCGCGAGCCTGTTGCTCGTTTTCGCCATGACCATCGAGGAGTACGGCACCCCGGCGGCGCTCGGGGCCCGATCGGGATTTCTGGTGTTGGTCACCGGCATCGACTCCCGCGTCTCCGACTGGCCGATCGACCTGCCGGGGGCAGCCATTCTGTCGCTGATCCTGGTCGGGCTCTCGCTCGTCGCTTTCGTCGTCCAGCTGAGGATCGTCGCCCGCCGCAGCTACGACATCATCGGCGGCAGGCCATCGTCCAGCGACAAGAAGCCGCTCGGACGGTGGTGTGTGCCGGTGCTCGCCCTGTTCGCTGCGGTGGCGTTGCTCGCCACCGGCGCGCCGCTGTTCGCAATCCTCGCGAGCGCGCTGTCCGAGACCATCTCCGGCGGTCTGGCCCTGGACAACCTCGGCCTGCGCCATTTCGAACGGCTGGCTGCGGATCAGGGCGGAGGCCTCCGGGCGCTGGGCAACAGCCTGGCGCTGGGCGCGGCGGCGGCCCTAATCACCGGCCTCATCGGCACGGCGACCGCTTATCTGACAGTTCGGACGCGCTTGCGCGGGCGCCATGCGCTGGATGCGCTGACCGTCCTGCCCAACGCCATCCCCGCGATCGTGGTCGCGGTCGGGCTGATCCTGGCCTGGAACCAGGCCTGGTGGCCGGTGACGCCCTACAACACCCCCGCCATCCTGCTGCTCGCCTACTGCTGTATCCTGCTGCCCTATCCGGTGCGCTACGCCAACGCGGCGTTCCGCCAGATCGGGGACAGCCTGGACTCGGCGGCGCGCATTGCCGGTGCTGCGCCGATGACCGTACTGCGCCGCATCCTCGTTCCGCTCGTGCTGCCGAGCGTGATCTCGGCAATGTTGCTGGTGTTCGCCATTGCCTCGCGCGAGCTGGTCTCATCGATACTGCTGGCGCCGCCGGGAATGCAGACCGTAGCGACCTTCATCTGGCGCCAGTTCGAGCAGGGCTCTGTCGGCCTCGGCATGGCAATGAGCGCGGTTGCGATCGCCGTGACCACGACGATCCCCCTGGCAGTTGCCCTGGCGACGCGCAGGATTGCGATGGACCGGTGACTGGACGCCGGAACCGAGTGGCGGGACCGGTCAGCCGACGATATCGACCCCGCTGAAGAAGAAGGCGATCTCGGCGGCGGCGGTTTCCGGGCTGTCGGAGCCATGGGCCGCATTGGCCTCGATCGATTCGCCGAACCGGGCGCGGATGGTGCCCTTGGCGGCGTTGGCCGGATTGGTCGCCCCCATCACCTCGCGGTTGCGGGCGATCGCGTTCTCGCCCTCCAGCACCTGGGCCACCACCGGCCCGGAGCTCATGTACTTGCAGAGGTCGCCGTAGAACGACCGTTCGGCATGCACGGCATAGAACTGCTCGGCCTGTTCCCGGGTCAGCTTCAGACGCCGCTGCGCCACGACCCGCAAGCCCGCTTCCTCCAGCATCGCTATGATGCTGCCGGTGATGTTCCGGCGTGTCGCGTCGGGCTTGACGATCGACAGAGTGCGCTCAACCGCCATAGCTATTTTTCTCCAGTTGTCTGCGGGGACGCGGCCTTATAGACGCGCCCATCGGGCGGCGCAAGGGCCGGCCGGTAACCGCTCGGCAACCGCCTGGGCCCGTCGCGTGGAGGGCGAGCGCGCCCCTTGGCCGAAGCCCTTGTGCGTGCTAAGCGGTCGCGCCATGTTGCACATCAACGATCTGACCTATCGGGTAGCCGGCCGGCTGCTTTACGAGCGGGCCACTACGGCCGTCGCCGCGAGCTACAAGGTCGGCGTCGTCGGCGCCAACGGCAGCGGCAAGTCGACCCTGTTCCGGCTGATTCGCGGCGAACTGACGCCGGAGGCCGGCGGCATCGCGCTCAGCCCGCGGACCCGGGTGTCGGTCATGGCCCAGGATCCGCCGGATGGGGACGAGAGCCTGCTCGAATCCGTACTGGCCGCCGATACCGAGCGCGCCGCCCTGCTCGCCGAACTGGACCGAAGCCGCGATGGCCACCGGCTGGCCGAGATCCACGCCAGGCTGGAAGACATCCAGGCGTACAGCGCGCCGGCGCGTGCGGCCGCCATTCTCGCCGGGCTCGGCTTCGACGAGGCCGACCAGCAGCGGCCCTGCGCCGATTTCTCCGGCGGCTGGCGGATGCGGGTGGCGCTCGCCGCAGCCCTGTTCGCGCCCGCCGACCTGATGATGCTCGACGAGCCGAGCAACCACCTCGACCTCGAGGCGCGGCTCTGGCTGGAAGGCTTCCTTGCGCGCTACCGCGGCGGCTTCCTGCTGATCAGCCACGACCGGTTGCTGCTGAACGCGGTGTGCAGCCACATCCTGCACCTCGACCGCACCAAGCTCACGCTCTACCGGGGCAACTTCGACACCTTCGACCGCACCCGGCGCGAGCGGCTGGCGCATCTGGCCGCCGCCTATGCCCGCCAGGTGCAGGAACGCGCCCACATCCAGAAGTTCATCGACCGGTTTCGCGCCAAGGCGTCCAAGGCCCGCCAGGCCCAGAGCCGGATCAAGGCGCTGCAGCGGATGGAGCCGATCACGCCGGTGGATGCGGACAGCCATGTCCATTTCCGCTTCCCCGACCCGGAACCGCTGTCGCCGCCGCTGCTGACCCTGGAGGACGCAGGCGTCGGCTATGGCGGTCGGCCGGTGCTGAACCGGCTGAACCTGCGGATCGACATGGACGACCGGATCGGGCTGCTCGGGGCCAACGGCAACGGCAAGACCACGCTGCTACGGCTGCTGTCCGGCTCGCTGTCCCCGCTGGCCGGCCGGGTGACCAAGTCGCCGAAGCTGGAGGTCGGGGTCTACGCCCAGGCGCAGACCGAGGCGCTGGACGTCGAGCGCACCCCTCTCAGCCACCTCACCGACCTGATGCCGACGGCTACCGAAACCAGGAAACGCAGCCATCTCGGCCGCTTCGGCATCGGCGGGCCGCTGGCCGAGACGAAGATCGCAGGGCTGTCCGGCGGCGAGCGGGCGCGGCTGCTGTTCGCGCTGATGTGCACCTCGAGCCCGCACATCCTGCTGCTCGACGAGCCGACCAACCACCTGGACATGGACGCGCGCGAGGCGCTGGTCGAGGCGATCGCGCAATATGACGGGGCGATGCTGCTGGTCAGCCACGATCCGGCGCTGCTGGAGCGCTGCGTCGACCGGTTCTGGCTGGTTGCCGACGGCACCTGCAGGCCGTTCGAGGGCGATCTCGACGACTATCGCCAGCTGGTGCTGGCCCAGCGACGCGGCGGCGGCGAGGGCCGGGACGGCGAAGCTCCGGTCGACCGCAAGGCCGCGCGGCAGGCCGCGGCCGCGGCGCGGGCGGCGGTGGCGCCCCTGCGCAAGGCCGCCCAGGACGCCGAGCGCGAGGTCGAGACGCTGAACCGGAGCAAGGCTGGGCTGGAGCGCGAACTTGCCGATCCGGCGCTCTATCGCGACGATCCGGAGAAGGTGACCCGGCTCCGGATCAAGCTTGCCGAGGTCGACCGCGCGCTCGCGGTCGCCGAGGAACGCTGGCTGGCTGCCGAAGCCGCGGTGGAGCAGGCTGCCTCGCCGGCCGCCTGAGTCCTGCAAGAGATCCCGCCTGCAGGATGCGCGTGCTGTCGGAACAGGGGCGCCAAGGGAATGTCTGCCTGGCTCGCATGCGGTTCAAATACATATCAATTTAGTTCACAGTTTTATCGAATTTTTACTCTGTTTCGAACAGTATTAGCCGTCCAGTTGTCGCTTTAGTCTTGCAAAGGCGGAACGGATTTGCGATGTTGTTGGGGACGGACCAACGCACTGTGCCGCAGCGGTCCGAAGCGTTCCAAACGATGCCGGGCAGGATGTCCGGCGCACCATCCAGGCAGGAGGTCCTCATGATCGGTTTTGCATCCTTCAAGCGTTTCGTTGCCGCCGAAGACGGCGCCA
>JBHJOG010000006.1:0-34524 GCA_050329975.1 Alphaproteobacteria bacterium
TGCGTGCCGCCAGTGCGGGACGTCGGTGGACGAATTGGCCGGGCGAGCGCCGGCCACGGGTTGGGTGGGGAAGCGTGACCGATCTCAGGCTGCGGGGGCTGACGAAGTCCTTCGGCCGCGTAAAGGCATTGCGCGGCGTAACCTTGGATATCGAGGCGGGCGAGTTCTTCGCCATTCTCGGCCCGAGCGCTGCGGGCAAGACGACAACCCTGCGCTGCATCGCCGGTATCGAGACGCCCGATGACGGCCAGGTGATCTTCGACGGCCGCGACGTGACCGACGAGCCTGTGCAGAGCCGGGCGATGGCGATGGTGTTCCAGACCTTCGCGCTCTATCCGCACCTGTCGATCTATGACAACCTGGCCTATCCGCTCCGCGAGGCCCGCGTAGACCGGGCGGAGGTCACCCGCCGCGTCGGCGAGGTCGCCGAGATGCTGCGCCTGACCCACACCCTGAAGCGCAAGCCCTCTACCGCATCCGGCGGCGAGCAGCAGCGGGTGGCGATCGGGCGCGCCCTGATTCGCAAGCCGCGGCTGCTGCTGCTCGACGAGCCCCTGACCAACCTCGATGCCAAGCTGCGCCACGACACGCGCGCCGAGTTCAAACGGCTCCACCGGGAGATCGGCGGCACCATGCTCTATGTGACGCCCGACCAGCTGGAAGCGCTCAGCATGGGGCAGCGGGTCGGCGTGCTACGCGATGGCCGGCTGGTGCAGGTCGGCACGCCGGCCGAACTCTACCGCGCACCCGACGACGATTATGTGGCCACCATGATCGGCGATCCGCCGATGAACATGTTGCAGGCGAAACTCAAGGCCGGCGGCGGCCGGCCGGTGGTCTCGCTGCCGTTCGCCGAGGTCGAGGGCGGACCCTGGGCCGGCCCGCTGGGCGCGTTCAGCTCCGGCCAGGACCTGTGGTTCGGCATCCGGCCCCACGACCTGAAGCCGGTGGTCGGCGACCCGCGCGGACCCAATTTCCGGGCCAAGGTGCACCTGACCGAGCCGCTCGGCGACGTGACGATTCTCGACATGGAAGCGGGGCAGACCGTGTTCAAGATCGTGCTGCCGGAGGAGGAAGCGCTGGCCTATCCGGTCGGCGCCGAGGTCCACCTGCAGTTCGATGTGCGTTACACCCACGTATTTGCGCAGCAAACCGGAACTGCGATACGGTGACGCACGTCGCGACAGCGACCGCCGGGCGACTGGCAGGAAGCCCGCCATCGAGCACGATGGCGGAGACATAAACGAGGGAGGAACAGAGACGATGAGAAGGGTTCCACGAATCAGGCATGCGCTGCTCGCCTCGGGCTCGGCGGCGGTGGTCGCATCCGCCCTGGCCATGCCCGCGATGGCGCAGGACGTGACGTTGACCATGGCGGCGCCCGACTGGCCGCCGACGCGCTTCCTGCAGGAGTACGCCAACGCCAACTACACCTCGCCGTCGGGCGCCAACGTCACGGTGGAGCTGGACTTCATCCCGTGGCCGACCTTCTACGAGCGGGTCGCGGCATCGCTGACGTCGGGCGAGCAGAAGTACAATATGCTCGTCACCGACAGCCAGTGGCTGGGCGCCTTTATCGAAGGCGGCTACTACCGGGACATGACGCAGGAGATCCTGGACGATCCCGAGCTGGCGGCGCTATTCGCCGATCTGCACCCGGCGCTGGTCTCGGCCTATTCGACCTATCCGCATCAGACACCTGACCAGGTCCGCTCCAAGCCCTACCCGGATCCAGAGGCGCAATACTACGGATTCCCACAGTTCCCCGATACCTACATTACCTTCTACCGCACCGACCTGTTCTGCGACGAGGGCGAGTCTGCGGCGTTCGAGGAGGAGTACGGCTACAAGCTGCCGTGCACCTACGAGGACTGGGCGGACGTCGACTGGGACATGTACGCCGACATCGGCGAGTTCTTTCAGCGGGCGGCGGGCGAGGAGCTGGCCGGCGAGGTGCTGACCGAGGACTTCGCGGGAATAGGCTACCAGGCGGGCAAGGGCTACGACTTCTCATCGATGGCGGTCAACGCCTTCATCTGGCAGTACGGCGCGGACATCTGGGACGAGACCCAGCAGCCCTGCGGTCAGGCCGAGGGCGTGGTCAACTCTGAGCTCGCGGTGGAGGCGCTCGAGCACTATCTCGACCTGCTGCAGTATATGCCGGCGGCGGTGAGCACCGGCCAGATGGACATCTTCGTCCTGAACGACCTCTACGCGCAGGGTAAGGTGGCCTCGGCGATCAACTGGGTCGGTCTGGGCGCTCCGGTGATGGATCCGGCGACCAGTCAGGTGTCGGAGGTCTCCGGCTTCGCGATGACGCCCGGGCTGCGGCTGGACGACGGCACGATCGACCGCACCGGCAACATCGGCGGCCAGCCGTTCGTGGTCACCACCTGGAGCAGCGATGTCGAGATCGAAGAAGCCGTCCATTTCATCAAGTGGTGGCTCAGCGACGATGTGCAGTGGGCCTTCACCGGGGCCGGCGGCCAGTCGGGCCGGATGTCGATCATGGAGCGAGATGGCTACAACGACCTCGGGCCGTTCAACCGGGCGCATGTCGAGATGATGGAGTGGCAGCGCGACGTCTGGCACATTCCTGAATTCTTCGAACTGCTGACCTATCAGCAGGACCAGTTCGACCGGGCGATTACCGGTCAGATCGGCGCACAGGAGGCGCTCGACCTGATCGCGGCTCATCAGCAGCAGGTGCTGACCGAGGCCGGTCGTATCGAACAGTGCGGCTGAGGCACTAGCGATGCAGGTGCGGCGCCGGTCCGACCGGCGCCGCACCGTTTTTTGAGGGCCGTGGCGGTCCGTGAGCGGGATGCTGGCGCCACATGCAGTGGTGCCGAGGGAGCGAAGAGGGGCTGTGACCCAGGCAAGCGACACATTGGATCAGGCATCGGTGCTGGATCAGCCGGGCCGCAGCGCTGCGGCCGGGCGCAAGCGCCGGTCTTTCGTCGACCGGAACCGCGGGCCGCTCCTGGTTGCGCCGGCGCTGGTGACCCTGTTCGTGATGAACATCTTCCCGCTGATGTGGTCGTTCGGCCTCAGCTTCTACGACTATCGCCTGACACGGCAGGATCTGCCCTCCTTCGTCTGGCTCGACAACTACGTGAAGGTGCTGACCGACCCGGCGATCTGGGAAAGCCTGCAGACAACCGCCCTGATCGTGTTCGGCTCGGTCGGCCTGCAGATGGTCGTCGGCTTCTTCATGGCGATGCTCTTCCAGCCGATCTTCCCCGGCCGGCGGATCCTGCTGATGCTGGTGCTGGCACCGATGATGCTCAGCTACGTGGCGGTCGGCGTGTTCTTCAAGCTGTTCTACAACCCCGACTTCGGCCTGATCAGCAAGCTGATCCAGGTGTTCCAGGGCACGCCGCCGAACATCCTCGGAGACCCGGCGGGCGCAGTGCTCGGCATCGTTCTCGCCGACGCCTGGATGTGGTCGCCCTTCGTCATGCTGCTCGTGCTCGCCGGGCTGGTGAGCGTGCCGAAATACCTCTACGAGGCGAGCCAGATCGACCGCGCCAGCCGCTGGCGCCGGTTCTGGACCATCACCTTCCCCTATGTGCGCAGCCTGCTGCTGCTGGCGCTGCTGTTCCGTACCATCGAGACCTTCAAGCTGTTCGACACCGTCTACATCATCACTGAAGGCGGGCCGGGCACGGCGACCAAGGTGATCGTGAATTATCTCTACCGGGTGAGCTTCCAGGACTTCCGAACCGGTGAATCGTCGGCGATCGCCTACGTCATCCTGTTCATCGTGATCGTGCTGACGAACCTCTACCTGTTCCTGGTGAAACAGCGCGAGCAGGAGCAATAGCCATGGCCAGGCAGCAGAAAGCCATCGGCAGCGCCGGCTGGGGCCGTACGATCGCAGCGGCGGTGGTGGCGCTGATCTATTTCCTGCCGGTGCTGATCATCATCCTCTATGCGTTCCAGGGCCGGAACGACATCCTGAACGTGAGCGCCAGCAGCCTGGGCGCCTATCTGGAGTCGGTGTTCTCGTTCCAGTTCACCCTGACCAATTTCGAGAATGTCTTCTTCCGCACCAACATCATCCAGGCCGGCGAGGGCGCGGCGTCGGCGACGGAAACCGACTTCCCGCTCTACTTCCTGAACTCGATCGGCATCGCGGGGGCCTCGGTCGTGCTGGCGCTGGTCATCGGCACGCTGGCGGCCTACGGCTTCGCCCGCTTCCCGTTGCGCGGCAACGACACCTACATGTTCATCATCCTGACGACCCGGATGCTGCCGCCGATCATCGTCACGATTCCCATCTTCATCATGTTCCAGGTCACCGGGCTCGCCGGCGGGTATCCGGGGATCATCGCGCTCTACACCGCGTTCAATCTCGCCTTCACCGTCTGGATGATGAAGAGCTTCTTCGAGGAGCTGTCGCCGGACGTGGAGGATGCCGCCCGGATGGACGGCAGCTCCGAGACCCGGGTCTTCTTCAAGATATGCCTTCCCCAGGTCAAGGCGGGCATGGCCGCGACCGCCGTGTTCGGCCTGATCCTGACCTGGAACGAGCTGTTCTTCGCGCTGCTGCTGACCAGCAACGAGACCCGGACGATCCCGCCGGCGATGGTGCGTACCCTGGGCGGCGAGGTCGGCGCCGACTACGGCCTGCTCGCCGCCATCGTCACCCTGTTCCTGGTGCCGGTGCTGATCGTGACCTTCGTGCTGCAGAACCAGCTGCTGCGCGGCGTCACCTTCGGCACGATCAAGAAGTAGCCCGAATGTCGAACATCAAGCTCCAGGATCTCACCAAGCGCTTCGGCGATCTGGTCGCAGTCAACAAGGCCAGCCTGGAGGTCGCCGCCGGCGAGGTGCTGTGTCTGCTGGGGCCGAGCGGCTGCGGCAAGACCACCACGCTGCGGATGATCGCCGGGCTCGACTCCGTCACCGAGGGCGAGGTGTCGATCGCCGGCCGGCGCGTCAACGAGCTGGCGCCGGCGGACCGCAACATCGCGATGGTGTTCCAGTTCTACGCGCTCTATCCGAGCCTGACCGTGGCCGAGAACCTGGCCTATCCGCTCCATGCCGAGGGCATCTCGCCGGCTGAGATCTCGTCGAGGGTCGAGCGGGTGGCCAGGGTGCTGCAGCTCCAGTCGGTGATGGACCGGATTCCGGGGCGTATCGCCGAAGGCGAGAAGCAGCGGGTGGCAGTCGGCCGGGCGATCGTCCGCGACCCGACCTGCTTCCTGTTCGACGAGCCGCTCTCGCGCCTCGACATCGCGCTGCGCCAGACGATGCGCGGGCAGATCAAGGAGGTCCTGAGCGGCCTGGACAAGGCCACCGTGATCGTGACCCACGACCAGATCGAGGCGCTGACCATGGCCGACCGGATCGCCGTGATGCGTGACGGCATCATCGAACAGGTCGATACGCCGCACGGGATCTTCGCCAAGCCGGCCAACCTGTTCGTCGCCGGGTTCATCGGCACGCCGCAGATGAACCTGCTCTCGGCCGACCTCACCCACTATGCCGACGGGAAGGCGCGGTTCGCCCTGATGGGCCAGGAAGTCGAAGCGATGGTCGATCCCGCGGTCGGGCGGCTGGACGCCGGCAGCCGGCTCACCCTCGGGATCCGGCCCCGCGGCTTCGATCCCACGGACGAAGCGGGTGCGGACACGCTCGACGCCGAAATCGACATCGTGGAGCCGATGGGCGCGGAAACCCTGGTGCACGCGGTGCACGGAGACACCGACGTCCGGGTCGTGCTCGATCATCTGGTGCCGATCAGCCCGGGCGAGCCGATCCGCGTGCGGTTCCGGCCCGGCCAGCTTCATGTCTTCGACCAGAACGGCATACGGGTGCATTCGGGATGACCGCGCAGATCCACAATCCGGCATTCGAGGCCGACCCGCAGATGCAGGAGGTCGGCGTTGTCAGGGCGTCCGACGTGCCGATGTCGCGCGCCAGCAAGGTCGCGGCACTGGTCCTGCTGCTGGCGGTGATCTCGCTGCTGGTGCCGCTGCCCGAGCGGTGGTTCGTCGACGACAGCCCGCAGCGCGCGGCGAGCCTGATCGACCAGGCGCAGGGCCTGGCCAACGAGGACGAATACAACAAGCGCGACGTCACCAAGGTCATCGACACCCTGACCAACCTGACCCGCCTGCTGCGGGCGGGCGGCCTCGACGAGGAGACGGAGCAGATCGTGGTCGGCATGGAGGCGGCCACCGCAGACCTGTCGGTGCGGGTCGAGGAGATGCGCGGCCGAGACCGCATGGAACCGCCGCTTCCCGGGCTCACCGGCCTCGAGCCGCTGCGCGCCCACTTCGACGAAATCCGCGAGGAGAACGCGGCCCTGCTCGCCTTTGGCGAGGCGCGTGTCCGGGTCAGCGCCGTGGTCGCCCTGCTCGCGGCGGTGTTTCTGGTGGTGACGCCGGCCTTCGACCGCCGGCTCAATGCGGTGCCGGTGTTCGGCGCCGTGGAAGGGGGAATGAAGGTAGGGCAGGCACGCGCGGTGACACGAGCGGTGATCCTGCTCTGCGCCGCCGCGCTGGTGATGATCTTCCAGCCCAATATCGAGGTGCTCTACACGGTGGGGGCAGGACTGGTCGTACTGGGCGGGCTCGCCTTCAACATGGTGCCGATGGCGCTGCCTGGCCGCCGGTTCCGGGGGGTGGTGAAAGCGGCGCTGATCGTGCTGGTGGTCCTGGTGGTGGCAATCCTGCTTGCCCTGGGATCGGCCGAACTCTACTCTTTATACCTAGAAAGCCGCCAGAGATGACCGGGGCCGGTTGCCGGTGAACCCGCCGACGATCGTGCTGGGAGGGTACTGATGCCGCAAACGCTGTTTACCAACGTATCCATTATCGACGGCTCTGGCGCCGAGCCCTATGCCGGGCAGGTGCTGGTCCAGGGCAACCGCATCAAGTCGGTCGCCGGGCTGGACCGCAAGCTCGAGCACGACGGAGCACAGGTCGTGGACGCCGGCGGTGCGACCCTGATGCCGGGTCTGGTCGAGGCGCACGCTCACCCGAGCTTCGCCAACACCGCGACCCTGGACGGCCTCGGCGACATTCCTCCCGAGGAGCACGTGCTGATCTGCCTGCGCCACGCCAGGATCCTGCTGGACCAGGGCTTCACCAGCATCCTCAGCGCGGCGGCCGCCAAGCCGCGCCTCGACATCGTGCTGCGCAACGCCATCAACTCGGGTGAGTTTCCCGGGCCGCGGATGCTCGCCGCCAGTCCTGAGCTGACTGTCACCGGCGGCCTGGGCGACGTGCGGCTCAGCCACCTGCATCGGGAGACCTTCGCCGTGATCTGCGACGGGCCCGACGAATTCCGCAAGATGGCGCGGGTGATGGTGCGCGAGGGCGTCGACACGCTGAAGGTCAACCCGGCCGGAGACGCGCTGGTGCCCTTCGCCAGCGCCTACGAGACGGTGATGAACGATCAGGAGATGGCCGCTGTCCGCGAGGTGGCGGATTCGCGCGGCAAGCGGATGGCCGCTCACGCCCGCTCCGACGAATCGGTCAGGATGTGCATCCGCCACCGGGTTGAGATCATCTACCATGCCATGCTGTGCAGCGAGGAAACCATCGACCAGCTGACCAGCGTCAAGGACAAGGTCTTCGTCGCGCCCACCATCGGTGCGACCTATGCCACCCTGTACGAAGCCGGCCCCTTCGGGCTGAGCCAGGAGGTCTGCGAGAGCCTGGGGATCAAGCAGGAGCTCGATTTCGGCATCGGTGTGATGAAGGAGCTGAAGCGACGCGGCGTCCGCATCCTGCCCGGCGGCGACTACGGCTTCGCCTGGACACCGATGGGCACCAATGCCCGCGACATCGAGCATTTCGTCAAGCTGCTGGACTTCACGCCCTTGGAGGCGATCCGGTCGGCGACTCAATGGGGCGGCGAGATCATGATGAGGGGCCACGAGCTTGGCCTGATAAAGGAGGGCTACCTGGCCGACATCCTGCTGGTCGACGGCAATCCGGCCCAGGATGTCTCGATCCTGCAGGACAAGAACCGCCTCATCGCAATCATGAAGGACGGCACCTTCCACAAGGCGCCGCCGGCCGAGGCCGTTGCCAACCGCATCGCCGCAGAATAGCAACCACGTATTGAGGGCTTACGGCCGGTGGCCGCGTCGCAACCCGGCGCGGCCACTGCCGCATGTCGGCCGGTGAGGGGGAGGGTGCAATGACTCACGACGTCGCCGTCGTCGGCCTGACGATCCTGGATATTCTCGGCCGCCCGGTGGAGCGGATCCCGGAGGGCGGCAACGTCGAGTTCATCGAGGAGATCAGGCTGACGGTCGCCGGAACCGCCGGCGGCACCGTGGTCGACTGCGCCAAGCTGGGGCTGAGGTCGATGGCGGTCGGGTGCCTCGGCGCCGACGAGAAGGGGGACTTCATCCTCGACTCATACCGGCGCCTCGGCATCGACGCGTCGGCGATGCAGCGTACCGAAGCCGCGCCGACCTCGGCCACGATTCTCAATGTCCGGCCGAACGGGGACCGGCCGGCGCTCCATGTCCGCGGGGCCTCCGACCATCTGAAGGTCGAGCCCCACGATTATGACCGCATCTGCGCCGGCCGGTTCCTGCACATGGGCGGCACCGGGCTGCTGCAGATGATGGACGGCCAGCCGACGGCGAGCCTGCTCGAGGCCGCCAAGGCGCGTGGGGTGATAGTCACCTTCGACCTTATCGCCCCCAATGCCGGCACTCTCGAGCTGCTGAAGCCCTGCCTGCCGCATGTGGACTATTTCATGCCCTCGATGGAGGAGGCGGCCTTCATCTCCGGCCTGGACTCGCCCGAGCGAATCGCTGCCTTCTTCCTCGACCTCGGCGCCAAGGCCTGTATCTTCAAGTGGGGCGCGCGCGGCTCCTATTTCGCCACGCCGGCCGGGCAGAAGCGCCTGCCGGCGTACCGGGTCGATGTGTCCGACACCACCGGCTGCGGGGATGCCTATTGTGCGGGCTTCATCGCCGGCCTCGCCCAGGACTGGGAGGCGGAGCGGGCCTGCCTGCTCGCGACCGCGGCGAGCGGCCTGGTCGCCACCGGCCTCGGCTCCGACGCCGGCATCGTCGACCTGGCCTCGACCATCGCCTTCATGGAGGGCGCCGAGGTCCTCGACTGAGGCCAGTCGCCGGCGCATTGTTGCCGCAATCGGGTGGGCCAATCATTCGATCCATGCCCTGCTATGGAGACGGGACGGTCAAATCCCCTATGATGGCGTGTCCGGAAGCGCACCCGAATCAAGCAACGAGGTCTGCGATGCGAATTGTGATCGGCGCCCTGTTCATCCTGCTGGCCACGGCCACCACCGCCCAGGCCCGCTGGGTCGTGAAGACCGGCGTGACCGGTGCGACCGCCGCCCAGGTGGAAACCCGTCGTGCCGGGGTAACCTACGGCGTCGGTCTCTACTGTTACGACGCCCAGACGCCGTTCATCTATTTCACCGGCTTCCCCGCGGGGCAAGGCGGGGTGACCACGGCCGACGTCATGATCGACAACATCCGCTGGTACCGTGTCGACACCCAGTTGCAGGGCTTCGCTGTTCAGGGCCCGGCGATCGCGCCGATGGTGCGCGAACTGATCGTCGGGCTCGAGATGCAGGTGCGGCTCAACTCGGAGACCCAGAACTTCACCCTGATCGGGTCGGCCCGGGCCATGCGCAACGCCCTGCGCAACTGCTTCGTGGAATAGGTCCGGCAGCAACTGCCGGCGCCGAGGGTCGGGTGGCCGAGGGTCAGGCGGCAGGCGCGCAGTTGATCATCCAGGGAATGCCGAACCTGTCGACCAGCATGCCGAACCGCTCGGCCCAGAAGGTCTTGCCGATCGCCATTCTCACCTGCCCGCCCTCGGCGAGCGCGTGAAAGATGCGCTCGGCTTCGTCCGGGTCGGTCAGCCCGATCGAGACCGAGAAGCCTTGAGGCTTCTCGAAATACTGCGGCGGCGCGTCGGAGGCCATGAGCATCGCGCCGTCCACCACCAGGCAGGCATGGAGGATCATGTCGCGCCATTCCGGCTGCACCTTCTCGTCGGTCGGCATCTCGCCATGGGTCATCATGGTCTCGATCTGTCCGCCGAGAACCTGATGGTAGAAGGTGAACGCCTCACGGCATTGGCCGTTGAAGTTGAGATAGGCGTGGAACTGCATGATCGGCTCCTCTCGTTTCGACCTGAGCGCCTGCCCGGCAATAGCGACCGGGCCGGCAGGCTCTGATCAGGGACGAACGACGCTGTGGGAGGCCGACATGACGGACCGACTTTTTTTGCAGGCCGCTAGAAGCTGAACCTGATGCTGCCGCTGAGCGTGGTTGCGTTCAGACCATCGGGGCCGATGGCGTCGTTGCGCACCTCCAGTCCGCTGGCGAAGCCGGTCTGGGAAGTGAGCGCGACGCCGCCGGCGGCTCCGGCGCGGGCGGCCAGGTCATGGTCCCAGCGGCCGGTGGTCAGCGTGACCCGGTCCGGGTGGATGAAGTCCCAGTCGCCCTGGACGTTGGCGTAGACGTCGACCTCGCCGCGGCTCAGATCGAAGGCGTATCCCACCTCGACGCTGGCGGTGAGGCGGCCATAGTGCTGGATCCGGTCGCTGAAATGCACGCCGGCGCTGTCGGTATAGGGATCCTGCACCTCAGTCGTGAACTGCAGCGTGCTGCTCGGTGACAGGCGGAAGCCGTTGGCCTCCATTGCAAATTCGCTCCGCAACGACACGAATTCGCGATGCGCGCCGGTAACGGCCGTTACGGCGCCGCCGTGGCTGGTGATGTCGCGGCCGAGCAGGCTGGTGCCGACTGCCGCTTGGAGCGTCGTGTCCAGCGCCATCCGCCAACCGAGCTCGGCCGCGGCGGTTACGCCGCGGTTGAGGAGCGCGCTGCTCCGGTCACGCGATTCCACCAGGTCGCGCTCGGTGCCGAAGGTTAGGCCCGCCACCACATCCTGGCCGATCGATCGGGCGCTGCTGACGCCGAGCGCCGTGCCCTGGCCGGTGAAGCCACCGGTCGGGGACGCACCGCGGATCATCCGGGTGCTGCCCTGCAGCCGAAGCCCGGTGGGCCGACCGGCCAGCCGCAGGGCCCGGTCGGCGATGTCTACCCCGGTCACGACCAGCCTGTCGTAGCCTACACCGGCGAAGGCGGATTCGCCGGCGGTGACCAGTTGCTCGAACGGCAGGTGCCGGGTCAGCCGCGAGATTGCTTGCTGGCCCTGCGGCATCGGCAAGGAATCGCGCCCGGACCATTCCACACGCACCGCCCGATCGACGAAGGAGACGAACGACCTCCGCCCCTCGGGCCGCGATCTGGCCGGTCACGGTCTCAGAGGCAGCCGTCGGGATGTCGGCCAGGCCGCCGCTGGGCGCGCCCAGGATGGCCGCCACGACGGCGCCGGCAAGCCACCGGGCTCGAGCCGGGCTGCTTGGCGTTTGCGATGCGGGCGTGATCGCGTCTGTCACGGGTCCCGACTCCTTGCCGTCGGCGTGCAGGGAGGATTAGGCGCGACGACAGATGCGGACCAGTCTTGTTGAAGGCGAGTTAATTGCGCCTGGGCGGCACCAAGTGGGCCGGCGACGTGACCTCTCGGTAACAATAAGAAGGGGGCCCGTCTGGGCCCCCTTCCGCATCTTGGGGCGAGGGCGACCCGGCCCTCCCCCCTGCTACAGGTCGTTGAGCATGGTCTCGGCGTTGGAGACGGACAGCTCGCCGGGCGCCTCCTCCACGTGGAGCGAGGCGATCGTGCCGTCCTTGACCAGCATCGAGAAGCGCTTGCCCCGGGTGCCGAGCCCGGCGCCGCTGCCGTCCATGGTCAGGTCCATCGCCTTCGAGAATTCGCCGTTCCAGTCGCCGAGCATGCGCACCTTGCCTTCGCAGGTCAGCGACTCGCCCCAGGCCTTCATCACGAACGGATCGTTGACGGAGATGCAGACGATCTCGTCGACGCCCTTCGCCTTCAGCGCCTCGGCATTGTCGCGGAAGCTCGGCACGTGTCGGGCGGTGCAGGTCGGTGTGTAGGCGCCGGGCACCGAGAACAGGGCGACCGTCTTGCCGCCGAACAGGTCTTTGCTGGATACGTCCATCAGGCCGTCCGGGCCCATCGCCTTGAAGGTCGCTTCAGGTACCTTGTCGCCAACTTGAATGGCCATCGTTTCATCCCTCGTCTGGTCGTGGTTCTGGCGTTTGCGTTGGATGCGGGCGGCGCAGGCCGCACTGCCGGGCCGCTCCGACTGAGACGAGGTAATACAGGCGCAGGCGAAAGGAAAGCGCCGCCGCATGGCGATCCCGTCATTCGTGGCGCAGGGCGTCGATCGGGTCCATGCGGGCCGCGCGGCGGGCGGGCAGAAAGCCGAACACGATCCCGACCAGGGCCGCGAACACGAGCGCCACCACCACGATCGTCGGATCGAAGACGAACGGAATCCCGAGCGGCTTGGCGCCGAGCCACGATCCGCCGAGGCCGAGTGCCGCCCCGATCAGCCCGCCGATCGAGGACAGGGCCGCCGATTCGATCAGAAACTGCGCCAGGACCTCGCGCTCCAGCGCCCCGATGGCAAGTCGGGTGCCGATCTCCCGCGTCCGCTCGGTGACCGAGACCAGCATGATGTTCATGATGCCGATGCCACCGACGACCAGGCTGATTGCCGCGATCGCGCCGAGCAGGGCGGTGAGCACTCCGGTCACCTGCTCGACGGTGTTGCTGATCTCCTTGATGTCCTGGACCTGGAAGTCGTCGGCCTCGTTGGGCAGGAGCCGGCGGCGCTCGCGCAGCAGCAAGGTCACGTCCGCAGCGACTCGCGATGTCACCTCCGGGCTCGCCGCAGAGATCATGATGACGCCAATGTCGAGGTTGCCCGAGACGCGGCGCTGGAAGGTCGGCAGCGGCATCACGATGAGGTCGTCCTGGTCCTGGCCGAATGTGGACTGTCCTTTGGCTGTCAGCACACCGATCACCTGGCAGGCTATCCGGCCGAGCCTGATCGTGGCGTCGAGCGGGTCCTGCTGGCCGAACAGCTCACGCCGGATCGTCTCCCCGATAATGCAGACCGCCTTGCCGGACCGAACCTCGCTGGCGTCGAACACCCGTCCGCTTGCCAGCGGCCACAGTCGCACGTCGAAATACCCGGTGTCGGTGCCGAGCAGGCTGGTGGTCCAGCTGTTGTTGCCGACCACCGCCAACTCGCTGGCGACGGCAACTGCCGCGATGCCGTCGATGCCGGCTACCTCGCGCGTCATCGCCCGGGCATCCTCCTCGCGGAACAACGTGGCGCTGGCGAAGTTGCCGGGTCCGCCGGAATTGCCCGGGGTGACGATGATCAGGTTCCGGCCCAGTCCGGCGATGTCGGCGGTGACGCTGGCGGTAGCGCCGCCGCCGAGCGTGACCAGGGCCACCACCGAGGCGACGCCGATGACGATGCCCAGCATGGTCAGGGCCGAGCGCATGAGGTTGCGCCGGATCTCGCGCAGCGCCAGCATGACGGCGTTGAACAGCATCAGCCGGTGGCTCGGTCTTCCTCGATGCGGCCATCGAGGAAGCGGATCTGCCGGCCGGCGTAGCCCGCCATGTCCGGCTCGTGGGTGACCATCACGATGGTGATGCCGAAGTCCCGGTTGAACCGCCGCAGCAGCTCCATGATCTCGCGCGAGCGGGCGGAATCGAGGTTGCCGGTCGGCTCATCGGCCAGCAGCAGGTCGGGTTCGGTGACGATGGCGCGTGCGATTGCCACCCGCTGCTGCTGTCCGCCGGAGAGTTCTGCTGCCGTGCTGGTCCCGCGATCGCCCAGCCCGACGGCATCCAGCGCGCGCAGCGCCTTCACGCGACGCTCCCGCCGGCCGAGGCCGCGATAGAGCAGCGGCAGCTCGACATTCTCCAGCGCGGAGGTCCGCTTCAGCAGGTTGAAGCCCTGGAAGATGAAGCCGAAGAAATGCCGCCGCAGCAAGGCGCGCTGGTCGCGGCCGAGGCGGCTGGTGGCGACGCCGCGGAACCGGTAGTCGCCGGCGCTGGGCGTGTCGAGGCAGCCCAGCAGGTTCAGGCAGGTCGACTTGCCCGAGCCACTGGGACCCATCACCGCCACGAACTCGCCGCGCTGGATCAGGAGGTCGACTCCGGCCAGGGCGTGGATCGCTGCGGTGCCGCGGCCATAAACCTTCGTCACGTCCGAGAGGACGACCAGCGGGTTTGCCGCGTTCATGTCCCTGGCCGCACGACGTCGATGACCAGCGGCGTGCCGGCGGCGATCGGGCCGGCGGTCACTTCGGTCCATTGGCCGTCGGTGATCCCGATCGTGATCAGTACCGGTGCTGGCGTCGTACTCTCCAGCGTCCAGGCCACACGCTGGTCGGGCTGGTCCGGGACCGGCGCCGCGGCGACCGCTTCGGCATCGACCGGGGCGAAGCGCAGCGCCCCGTTGGGGATCAGCAGCACCTCCCTGCGATGCTCCGTCGCAATCTCCGCAGTCGCCGTCATCCCCGGGCGCAGCAGCAGCTCCGGGTTGTCCACCGACAACAGCGCCTCGTAGGTCACCACTCCCTGCACCGTGCGCGGCGCATAGCGGACCTGGGACAGCTCGGCATCGAAGCGCCGGTTGGGATAGGCGTCGACGCTGAAGCGGGCGCTTTGGTCCGCCTCGATCTGGCCGATGTCTGCCTCGTCCACGTCGAGATGCAGCTCCATCTGGCGCAAATCCTCGGCGAGCGTGAACAGGACCGGCGCCTGCAGCGAGGCGACAACGGTCTGCCCCGGCTCGATGTTGCGCGAGATCACCAGGCCGTTGATCGGCGAGCGGATGACCGCCTTGGCCTGGGTCGCCATGTCCGCCTCCAGCGACGCTTCGGCCAGGCTGACCTGGGCACGCGCGATGGCGACCGAGGCTTCTGCGCGGGCAGCTGCGGCGCGCGCGGCGTCCAGCTCCTGCGGCGATGCGATGTTGCGCTGGGCAAGTGTCTCCATCCGGCTGGCGTTGGCGCGCATCTCGGCCAGGGTCGCCTCAGCTTCGCGCACCGTGGCGCGAGCCGATTCCAGCGAAGCCTCCGAGCGCATCACCTGGGCGTCCAGCTGCTCGGTATCGAGCATCGCCAGCGCCTGGCCGATCGTGACCGGCTGGTTGTAGTCGACCAGAACCTCCGCCAGCCGCCCCGAGATCTCGCTGCCGACGTCGACCTGGTTGCGTGGCTGCAGGGTTCCGGTGGCGGTCACGGTGACGACCAGGTCGCCGATGCGGGCCTCCGTGGTCCGGTGCGCCAGCTCCGGATTGGCGGCGCTGCGAACCCAGTAGAAGACCGCGATGACGATCGCCGCCAAGACCAGGACGGCGATCGTCCAGCGCAGCACCCGCCGCCTGGTGTGTGAGCGGCCGAGACCGAGCCTCTCCATCACCTCACTGTCGGCGCTCGCAAGGTCCTGCTCCAAGGGTCGGCGCTCCTTCATAAACCCGCGATCGCGTTCGCGTCGCGGCACCGGCAGGACGATTGCACGGACCGGAGCGGGAACGAAGCTCGCGCTCCCTTGTTCTGGATGCATCAGTCACCGCGTGCAAGGAGGTGCCGAAATGGCAAGCATGAATCCCCAGATTTCGTCCGACCAGGTTGAAGGCACCGACGTCTACGGCCCGGACGGCGAGCGAATCGGTTCGATCGACCGGGTCATGATCGAGAAGACATCCGGTCGGGTCACCTATGCGATCATGACCTTCGGCGGCTTCCTGGGCATGGGCGAGAGCGAGTATCCGCTGCCCTGGGGCACGCTGAAATACGACACTGGCCTGAACGGCTATGTCACCAATGTGACGGCCGACCAGGTCAAGGGCGCGCCGGAATACCGGGCGACCGACGACATGTGGACCGACCGCGAGTGGGAGAACCGGGTCCACTCGCACTATGGCGTGCCGCCGTACTGGCCGTAGTCTGGTGCTGCCTGCACAAACGGAGCGGGCCGGGAGCGAATCCCGGCCCGCTTGCATTCCGGCGGCGTTGCGTCGTCAGCCGAGGGCCGCTACCGCCCGCTTCGCCAGCACGCCGATCAGGTGGGCACGGTATTCGGCAGAGGCGTGGATGTCGCTGTTCAGCCCGCCCGCGTCGATCTTCACCCCGTCCAGGGAAGAGGCCGACAGGCTGCCGGCTAGCGCCGCCTCGATCTCGCTTGCCCGATAGACGCAAGGCGCCGCGCCGGTGACTGCGACCCGGACGCCGTCGGCGGTCTGCGCAACGAACACCCCGACCAGCGCATAGCGCGACGCCGGGTTGGAGAACTTCACATAGGCGGCCTTCTGCGGCTTCGGGAAGGTGAAGCCGGTGATGATCTCGCCCTCGCCGAGCGCGGTTTCGAACATGCCGAGGAAGAAGTCATCGGCGGCGATCGAACGGGTGTTGGTCTGGATCGTGGCGTTCAGCGCCAGCACCGCCGCGGGGTAGTCCGACGCCGGATCGTTGTTGGCGACCGAACCGCCGATCGTGCCGCGATTGCGCACCTGCGGATCTCCAATGCCCTCAGCCAGCGCGGCCAGCGCCGGTATCGTCGCCTTGACTTCGGCCGAGGACGCGACCTTGGCGTGAGTGGTCATCGCCCCGATCTTCAGCCCGTTGCCGGTGCTGCTGATGCCGGCCAGATCGCCGATGGCACCCAGGTCGATCAGGTCCGACGGCTCGGCCAGCCGCTGCTTCATCGTGGGGACCAGCGTCATGCCGCCGGCAACCAGCTTTCCGTCGGGGGCCGCGGCCAGTGCAGCGGCTGCCTCGGCAATCGAGGACGGGCGGTGATAGGCAAAGTTGTACATCTCCGGTTTCCTCCCTTACTCGGCGGCCAACGGGGTCTTGGCGGCCTGGATGGCCTGCCAGACCCGCAACGGCGTCGCCGGCATCTGGATGTTTTCGACGCCGAGCGGTGCAAGGGCGTCCAGGACGGCATTGATGATCGCCGGCGTGGAGCCGATCGCGCCGGACTCGCCCACGCCCTTCACCTCCAGCGGATTGGAAGCACCCAGGACTGCCAGCGTCGTCGAGTTGTAGGACGGCACGTCGTCGGCGCGCGGCATGCAGTAGTCCATGTAGGAGCCGGTCACCAGCTGGCCGTCATCGTCGAAGACGCACTGCTCGAGCAGGGCCTGGCCGACGCCCTGGGTGAGCCCGCCATGGGTCTGGCCCTCGACGATCATCGGGTTGAGGACTCGGCCGACGTCGTCGACCGACGTCATCGCCACGATCTCCACCCTGCCGGTGTCGGGGTCGACCTCGACCTCGCAGATGTGGCAGCCGTTGGGATAGGAGAAGTTCAGCGGGTCGTAGAACGCCTGCTCCTCCAGCCCTGGCTCGAGGTCCTTCGGATAGTTGTGCGGCACATAGGCCTGCAGCGCGACCGCGCCGAGGGGCAGTGTCTTGTCGGTGCCCGCGATCGTGAACACGCCCTCCTTGAACTCGATGTCGGCCTCCGAGGCCTCCATCAGGTGGGCGGCGATCTTCTTCGCCTTGTTGACCACCTTGTCCAGCGCCTTCACCAGGGCGGCGGTGCCGACCGGGGCCGAGCGCGAGCCGTAGGTGCCCATGCCGAACTGGCCGTCGTCGGTATCCCCGTGCACGATCGCGACACTGTCCACCGGGACACCCAGATACTCGTTCACGATCTGGGCGAGCACGGTTTCGTGGCCCTGGCCATGGCTGTGCAGGCCGGTGTAGACGCTGACCGAGCCGGTCGGGTGGACGCGCACGTTGGCCGATTCGTATAGACCGGCGCGTGCGCCGAGCGAACCGACCACTGCCGACGGGGCGAGCCCGCACGCTTCCACATAGGTCGACATGCCGATGCCGCGCAGCTTGCCGCGGGCCTCGGATTCCTTGCGCCGCTGGGCGAAGTCGTGCCAGCCGGACGCGTCGATCGATGCGTCCATCGTCGCGGGGTAGTTGCCGACGTCGTACTGCAACGCCACCGGCGTCTGATAGGGGAACATGTCCGGCTGGATCATGTTTTTCCGCCGCAGTTCCACCTGGTCGATGCCCAGCTGCTTGGCCGCCTTGGTCACCAGGCGCTCCAGCAGGTAGGTGGCTTCCGGCCGGCCGGCGCCGCGATAGGCGTCCACCGGTACGGTGTGGGTGAACACCGCCTTCACCTCGCAATAGATCGCCGGGGTCTTGTAGACGCCGGCGAGCAGCGTCCCGTAGAGATAGGTCGGGATGCTGGGTGCGAAGGTCGACAGATAGGCGCCCATGTTGGCGACGGTCTTCACCCGGAGCCCGAGGAACGTGCCGCTGTCGTCCAGCGCCAGCTCGGCCGTGGTGTTGTGGTCGCGGCCGTGGGCGTCGGACAGGAAGGATTCGCTGCGCTCGGCGGTCCACTTGATCGGGCGCCGCACCTTGCCGGCCGCCCAGGTGACGATCGCCTCCTCGGCATAGTGATAGATCTTGGAGCCGAAGCCGCCACCGACGTCAGGCGCCACCACCCGCAGCTTGTGCTCGGGGATGCTGAGCACGAACGCGCCCATCAGCAGCCGGATCACATGCGGGTTCTGGCTGGTGGTGTAGAGCGTGTACTTGCCGCTCGAGGGCTCGTAGTCGCCGATCGCCGCCCGCGGCTCGATCGCGTTCGGGATCAAACGGTTCTGCACGATGTCGAGCGAGACCACGTGGCTGGCGCCGGCGAAGGCCTGCTCGGTCTTCGCCTTGTCGCCCAGTTCCCAGTCGTAGCAGATGTTGTCGTCGAGGCCGTCGTGGACCTTCGGCGCGCCGGCGGCCAGCGCCTGGGTCATCGTGGTCGACGCCGGCAGCACCTCATAGTCGACTTCGACCATCTCGGCCGCGTCGCGGGCCTGCGCCTTTGTCTCGGCGATCACCACCGCGACCTGGTCGCCCACATGGCGCACGAAGTCGGCCACCAGCGGCGGGTGCGCCGGCTCCTTCATCGGGCTGCCGTCCTTGCTGTGGACCTGCCAGCCGCAGGGCAGGCTGCCGACCTGCATGTCCGCGCCGGTGAACACGGCGACGACGCCCGGCGCCGCCTTGGCGGCCGCGGTGTCGACGCCGCGGATCCGGGCGTGCGCATGCGGCGATCGGACGATCCAGGCATAGGTCTGCCCGGGCCGGTTGATGTCATCGGTGTAGTTGCCGCGGCCGGTCAGGAACCGCGGGTCCTCGACGCGCTGGACCCGCGCGCCAATCCCCTGGGCGCTCATCGTGGCGCCCCGCCTGCCTGGGCGGCCGACTGGATCGCCTTGACGATGTTGTGGTAGCCGGTGCAGCGGCAGATGTTCCCTTCCAGCCACTCGCGGATCTCGCGCTCCGAGGGATTCGTGTTCTTCTGCAGCAGGTCGACGGCGCTCATCACCATGCCAGGGGTGCAGAAGCCGCACTGCAGCCCATGATGCTCGCGAAACGCGAGTTGCACCGGGTGCATGTCGTCACCGTTGGCAAGGCCCTCGATGGTCATGACGTCGGCGCCCTCGGCTTGGACGGCGAGCAGCGTGCAGGCCTTGATCGAATCGCCATTGACGTGGACGACGCAAGCGCCGCACTGGCTGGTGTCACAGCCGACATGGGTGCCGGTGAGGCCGAGGGAGTCACGCAGGTAGCTGACCAGCAGCGTGCGCTCCTCGACATCGGCCGACACGGCCTTTCCGTTCACCGTCATGGATACGGTGGGCATTCGCTCCTCCCTCATTTCAGTGTGACGGCGCCCGGCCGCCCACGCTGATGCCAATTGCTCTTCGCGCAACAGCCCCGCGCGATCGGCATTGCGCCCGACCGGCCGCTGTGGTGTTCGTCCCTTAACAGTCTGAATAGAGCCAGCGTAGAGGTCAAGGGGAGCATGGCGCGCCGCCTGCGATTCCGGCCGCGGCGCAATGGCGCGAAGCAGCGGGCCCCAGCCTCAATTGCGAATGCTTCGCAATGCTGTTCAGCGTTGCTTGGATCTCAAATGGAAAAGGCCGGCGGATGCCAGCCTTTGTCCAGTTCGCTGCGGGCGGGGCGCCCGGCGCTTAGGCTACCAGCTGCGGAACGGACCGGTGTCGAGGTGAACATAGTCCGAGTTCGGGTAGGTGCCGATGCCGCCGGTGCGCATGCTCAAGGCAGCAGACCGGAGGCCGGAAACGCTGCGGCCGGGAATGCGCACGTCCGCCGCCATGCCGCGAATGTGGTAGCTGTTGCGGGCGACCCGGCTGGACTGCGCGGCCAGCATGGCATTGGTCGCCGCCGAGCGGAACCCGGAGACCAACTGGACCGGCTCGCGGGTGTCGAGCATCTTCTGCACGCTGAAGATCACGTCGATCAGCTTCGGATCGATGCGGCGCACCTCGTTGTTGCGGCGGTCGCGGAACAGATAGGAGATCTGCTGCAGCGCACTCTGGACATAGGTGCCGTCGCGGAAATAGACCCCGCTGAACACGTCGCCGCGCCGGTTGTCGAGCACCAGGAACCGCTCGCCGGGCGTGACCGGAATCAGCCGGTCGCCGTTCTGGGCGGCATCGAAGGCCGGCGCGTTCGGATTGGGGTTGTGGTACAGGCCGTATTCGGCGCGGCGGGACGAGGATGTGTTCACCGTCTCCGCCTGGCGGATCATCATCGCCTCGCGCCAGTTGAACACCTCGTCGGTCGGCATGATGCCGATCGCCGCCCGGGCCGGCTGCGATGCCAGGCCCACCAGGGCGGCTCCTGCGCCGATCGCACCGGCGGTCATCATCTTTCGCCGTGAGAGGAAGGAGGTGTTCAACCGCTCGTCCGCGGTCGTCGGGTCGCCGGCGCCGCCTTGTGCGCCTGGATTCTGCTCTTCCCTCGAATTCATCCCCGTCTCCTGCTGCGCGCACGCGATCAGCTGCGTACAACCCTGCGCCGCACGTGGTCCAACCCCCGACTCAGACACCGCGGGTAATTTACGTTTGCTGTCGGCTCAAACACAATTCCAAAACTGTGTAAAATTGTATCAAAGCCGCAATCTAAGCCCGTTTCGCCGGTGCGCGGCGCATTCTGGCGATGTCGATGCCGCGATGCAACATCCGTCCTTGCCATAGTTTGTTCGCAATTCCACCGCACTGCTTGCGTGCCCCCGACGCCCGGATCGACAGGAGACTGGCATGGCGAAGCGCGATTTCTGGCGGAACACGGTGGCCACATCGGCGCTGCTGATGGGCTTGCTCGCGGTGGCTCCCCCCGCGCTGGCCGATTTCGAGGACGGCGTCGCGGCCTATGAGGCAGGCGACTATGCAACTGCGCTGGAGCAGTGGCGTCCGCTCGCCGAGGCAGGCGACCCCGAGGCGCAGTATCGGGTCGGCCAGTTGTTCGAGCGCGGAGAGGGCGTGCCGGCCAGCCTCGCCCGCGCCGCGATGTGGTATCGCCTCGCCGCCAACCAGGATAACACCGGTGCACAGGGTGCGCTCGACGGCGTGCTGGAGACGTTGCGCGCGCGAGAGACCGGCCAGGGGCCCGCGCAGGTCGCCGACGCCTCCCCTTCCGACACTACTCCCTCTGGCACCACGCCCTCTGGCACCACGCCATCCGTCGCATCTGGCGCGACGCCGCCGGAATATGAACCGGATCGCGATCCCGCCTATGCCGCACCCGGCCAGGCGCCGGTGCGTACGGCCGACGTCGACCGGCCCGCGGGCCTGCCTGCACGCGACGGCGAGGCCTTGCTGCGCGCCGACTCGCCACCACCGCTCCCCGACGCAGCCGAAGACGCTGCCGCCGCCGCCGACGCGGCCGAGGCCGCCCTCCTCGCCGATCGGCCGGGGCTCGGCGAGGAGGATGCGACCGGCGTCGGCGCCGACGGGCCGGACACCCCGGCCGCCGATGCGGCTGTGGATGTGGCAGTCGTCGATGCGGTCGAGGCGGGCCAAGGCGAGGCGGTTGAGAGCGAGGCCGAGTTGGCCAACGAGGCGCCCGTCGATCAGGACGCGCTGGCCGCCGACGCGGCCTTGGCCGAGGCCCTGCCCGATGTCGATCCGGCGCTCGTCGATGATGCGGACGTGGTCGCCGAGGCCCCGACGGATGCCCTCGTCGACGAAGGCGATACGATCGGCGATCTCGCCGCCCTGGACGAGGACCTGGTGACCGCACAGGAGCCCCTGGCCGATTACGCGGCCGATTACGCGGCCGATGCGGTGGCGGATGGGCTGGCGGTGGACGAGGATCTGATCGGCGACTTGCCGTTGCCGCCAGAGCTGGCTGCGGCGATGGCGGACGGATCGCTGGATGCCGACGAGATCGCGGCACTGGTCGAGGACGGCGTCCTCACCGAGGACCTGGTCGACGGCCTGGTCGAGTCCGGCATGCTGGACGAGGCTGCCCTGGCCGACCTAGCCGCGGCCGGGGTGCTCGACGAGGCGGCGCTGGATGCCCTGGTCGATGCCGGGCTGGTCGACGAGTCGCTGGTCGCGGACGCGCGGGCCCTGCTGGCGGACGGCGGAGAGGTCGTGGCCGGCGGCCGGGACGGCTCGGTCGTCGACGTCATCGGCGACGGCGTGGCCCGCCTGTTCGGCAGCGACGAGGCCGCCGCGGAGCCGCAGCGCCGGCTGATCACCGCCCGGCAGTAGACCCGGGGTGCGCGGGTCGGTGACCGCCGTCACTCCCGTCGCGCCGCCGCTGCACGGCCGGGTGACTGCAGTCACAGAGCCGCCGGCCGCTGCGGTCCATGTTGGAGTGGTAGACACCAATCCGGCATGGAGGCGGCGATGGCAGTTCGTGGCAACGGGTTCACCTCAGGCGCACCCGACGAGTCGGGCTCCTGGGGGCGCAGGATTGCCGAGTTCGTGGCGTTCGGCGCGCTGGCCTTTGGCGCGATCCTGCTGATTGCCGCCTCGTCCCTGTCGTTCGAGGGCCGTCAGGTCCAGCCGGTGTACGAAGGCGAGGCGGTGGCGATCCGCGTGATCGCGGGGGACGCACGCTGAACGGGGCGCGTGCAGCCGGGGAGCAGGCACGTCCACGCCGATAGCCCTTTTTTTCCGCTCCGCGATGGCGCATCTTGCGGCGCAAGAACCGGACTTGCCCCAGGAGGATCGCGCCATGGTCGCCCCAGACGACGCGCGCAGCGCCGCACCCGTGATCCCGAACGACCTGTCGTCGTTCTGGATGCCGTTCACGGCCAACCGGCAGTTCAAGGGCGCGCCGCGCATGCTGGTGTCGGCCAAGGACATGCACTACACGACCCATGACGGCCGCACCGTGCTCGACGGCACCGCCGGCCTGTGGTGCGTCAATGCCGGCCACGGCCGGCCGCGGATCGTCAAGGCGATCCAGGACCAGGCGGCGCAGATGGACTACGCGCCGCCGTTCCAGATGGGGCATCCCAAGGCGTTCGAGACGGCGACCCGCATCGCCGACCTGACTCCGTCGGGGCTGAACCGGATCTTCTTTGCGAATTCCGGGTCGGAAGCCGTTGATAGCGCATTGAAAATTGCGCTCTGCTATCAGCGCGCCCGTGGGCAGGGGTCGCGTACCCGGCTGATCGGTCGCGAGCGTGGCTATCACGGCGTCGGCTTCGGCGGCATCTCGGTCGGCGGCATGGTGAAGAACCGGATGTACTTCGGCTCGCTGCTGACCGGCGTCGACCATCTGCGCCACACCCACGACCTGGCGCGCAACGCCTTTTCCCGCGGCGAGCCGCCGCACGGAGTCGAGCTTGCTGACGACCTGGAGCGGCTGGTCGCCCTCCATGACGCTTCGACCATCGCGGCGGTGATCGTCGAACCGGTGGCCGGCTCCGCCGGCGTCCTGCTGCCGCCGGTCGGCTACCTGAAGCGGCTGCGCGAGATCTGCGACCGCCACGGCATTCTCCTCATCTTCGACGAAGTCATCACCGGCTTCGGCCGTCTGGGCAGGCCTTTCGCCGCCCAGCGCTTCGATGTGGTGCCGGACATGATCACCATGGCCAAGGGGATCACCAATGGCACGGTGCCGATGGGGGCGGTCGCCTGCCGGCAAGAGATCTACGATGCCATCGTCGACGGGGCGCCCGAGGACACCATCGAGCTGTTCCACGGCTACACCTACTCGGCCCATCCGCTTGCCTGCGCGGCGGCGCTGGCGACCCTCGAAGTCTATCGCGAGGAGGATCTGTTCGGCCGTGCCGCCGGCCTCGAATCCTACTTCGCCGATGTGCTGCATAGCCTGAAGGACGCGGCACATGTCATTGATATCAGGACGATCGGACTGGTCGCTGGCATTGAGCTGGAGCCGATCCCCGGCAAGCCGACCAAGCGTGCTTTCGACGCCTTCCTCAAGGCCTATGAGCGCGGCGTGCTGATCCGCACGACCGGCGACATCATCGCGCTATCGCCGCCGCTGATCATCGACAAGGGCCAGATCGACCGCATCGCCGAAACCCTGCGCGACATCCTGAACGCCGGTTAGGTTCGGCCAACAACTATGGCGGCGCGCCGCTGGCGCGCCGGGCGGGGAGTGTGTCGCATGAAGGTGGGCGTCCCAACCGAGATCAAGGCGCAGGAGAACCGGGTCGGCCTGATCCCGGCCAGCGTGCGCGAACTGGTCGTCCACGGGCACGAGGTGCTGGTCCAGACCGGCGCCGGCGCCGGCATCCACATTCACGATGCGGTCTATGTCGCTGCCGGCGCCCGGATGATGCCGGACGCGGCGAGCGTATTCGGCGAGGCCGAGATGATCGTCAAGGTGAAGGAGCCCCAGCCGGTCGAGATCGCGATGCTGCGCCCCGGGCAGATCCTGTTCACCTACCTGCATCTCGCCGCCGACGAAGTCCTGACCAAGGCGGTGCGCGATACCGGCTGCGTCGGCATTGCCTATGAGACGGTAACCGACACCCGTGGCGGGCTGCCGCTGCTCGCGCCGATGAGCGAGGTCGCTGGCCGGCTGTCGGTGCAGGTCGGCGCCCATTGCCTGGAGAGCCACCAGGGCGGCGCCGGGATGCTGCTCGGCGGCGTGCCCGGCGTGCCCGCGGCCGACGTGCTGATCATCGGCGGCGGCGTCGCCGGCACCAACGCCGCACGCATGGCGATGGGGCTGGAGGCACGGGTGACGGTGATCGAGCGCTCGCTGCAGCGGCTCTACGAGCTCGACCTGCAGTTCGGCGCCACACTGAACACGCTCTATTCCACCGTCGACACAATCGAGCACGCCGTCGCCAACGCCCATCTCGTGATCGGCGCGGTGCTGGTGCCGGGCGCCGAGGCGCCGAAGCTGGTCACCCGCGACATGGTGCGCGGCATGCGGCCCGGCGCGGTGCTGGTCGACATTGCGATCGACCAGGGCGGCTGCTTCGAGACCTCGCGCGCCACCACCCACGCCGACCCGACCTACGTGATCGACGGCGTGGTCCACTACTGCGTCGCCAACATGCCGGCGGCGGTCCCGGCGACCAGCACCCGCGCGCTGAACAACGCAACGCTGCCATTTGCGCTGATGCTCGCCGACAAGGGCTACGCCAGGGCGCTCGCCGACAACCCGCACCTCAGGCGGGGACTCAACGTGATCGACCGGACCCTGACCCAGCAGGCGGTGGCGGAAGCCCACGCGCTGCCCTTCGCCACCCCCGAGCAGGCCCTCGGCATCGCGGCCTGAGCCGCGCGCTTCAGTCCTCGACGACGACGCTGTGTGCCGGTGACCAGGCCAGGGTGACGCGGCTGCCCGGCTCCGCTGGAGCCGCCTCCCGGTTCTGCGCCAGCACCTTCAGCTCCGCTCCGTCGGGCCCCTCCAGGATGTAGGTCGAGACCGCGCCGGCGTAGATCACCGCCCGCACGGTCGCCGCCATGCTGTTCGCGCCTTCCGGCGCCTGGCCGGGCGGGCACAGCGCGATCTTCTCCGGCCGCACCGCCACCGTGACCGGTCGGCCGTCGGCAGGCAGGGTGTCGCGGGTACGGATCGCTCCGCCCGGCGCGGCAACGCTGCCGCGCGACACGATGCCGGTGAAGAAGTTGGCGTCGCCGAGGAAGGAGGCGGCGAAGCGGGTGCGCGGCCGCTCGTAGATCTCCGCCGGCCGGCCTTCCTGCACGATGCGGCCGCGGTCGAGGATGGCGACGCCGTCCGACAGGGTCAGCGCCTCCTCCTGGTCGTGGGTGACGAAGATGGTCGTCAGCCCGCTCTCGCGCTGGATGCGCCGCAGCTCGATCTGCATCTCCTGGCGCAGGCGGCGGTCGAGCGCCGACAGCGGCTCGTCGAGCAGCAGCACCCGCGGCCGGGTGACGATGGCGCGCGCCAGCGCCACCCGCTGCTGCTGGCCGCCGGAGAGCTCCTTCGGGCGCCGCCGCTCCAGCCCGGTGAGGTGGACCAGCTCCAGCACCTGCGCTACCGCGCTGCGCACGTCCGGTCCGCGCATGCCCCGGCGGTGCAGCCCGTAGGCCACGTTGTCGGCGACGCTCATGTGCGGGAACAGCGCATAGGACTGGAACACCATGCCGACGTTGCGCCGCCACAGCGGCACGCGGGTCACCGGCGCGCCGTCGAACAGCACCTCGCCCCGGTCCGGCGCGACGAAGCCGCCGATGATCCGCAGCAGGGTCGTCTTGCCCGATCCCGACGGCCCCAGCAGGCTGGTCAGCCGGCCCGCCGGGAAGGCGGCACTGACGGCCTCCAGCACCCGCGCGGCGCCGTAGTTCTTGCTGATGGCCGCCACCTCAACGCCGGTCACGATGGCCCCCCAGGTCGGCGAGCTGGGCGAAGACCAGCACCAGCAGCGTCGAGACCGCGAGGAAGATCGCCGAGATCGCATTGATCTCCGGCGTGAAGCCCTTGCGGATCGAGGCGTAGATCTCGACCGGCAGCGTCGTCACGCCCGGCGCGGCCAGGAAGTAGGAAACCACAAACTGGTCCAGCGAGACCGCGAAGGCGAACAGCGCGCCGGCACCGATGCTCGGCAGCAGCAGCGGCAGGGTGACGGCGAAGAAGGCATGCGGCGGGGTCGAGCCCAGGCTCATCGCCGCCTCCTCCAGTTCGGGCTTCAGCGCCTGCACCCCGGTGCCGACGATCAGCACAACATAGGGGATGGCGAGCGCTACATGCCCGATGACCATGGCATGCAGCCCGCGGCCGATGCCGGTCCAGTAGAAGAACACCAGCATCGCGGTGCCGATGATCAGCCAGGGGATGGCGATCGGCGGCAGCAGCAGCACCTTGAGCAGGGTGCGGCCGCGAAAGGCGTAGCGATTGAGCGCCAGTGCCGCCAGCGTGCCGATCGCGGTGGCGATCGCCGAGGTGGCGCAGGCGATCATGAGGCTGTTGGCGCTCGCCTCCAGCAGCGGGCGGTTGGCCGCCAGCGCTTCGAACCAGCGCAGCGAGGGCTCGATCGGGAAGGTGTAGAACGGCGAGTGGTTGAACGCCATCGCCACCATCACCGCGATCGGCAGGTAGAGGAAGGCGACGACGGCGAGGAGCCAGCTGCGGCCGAGCGCGACCATGCCCCGCCCTCACGCCTGCGCCCGCTGGCGGGCGAGCAGCCGCCCGGTCAGCGCGAAGATCATCAGCACCACGGCGAGCATGGTGAAGGAGAGGGCGGCGCCCAATGGCCAGTTGAACGCCTGGACGAACTGGTCCTCGATCACCGTTCCCATGGTGACGCCGACCCGGCCGCCGAGGATGCGCGGCTCCATGAAGCTGCCGATCACCGGCACGAAGATCAGGATCGCGCCGGCGACCAGGCCGGGCAGCGACAGCGGCAGGACGATGGTGGCGAAGATCGCCGGCGCGCGTGCGCCCAGGCTGCGCGCCGCCTCGATGCAGGCGTCGTCGATCGCCGCGACCGAGAGGTAGCAGGTCAGGATCATGTAGGGCAGATAGGCATGCACCAGCCCGATGATGATGGCGGGAAAGCTGTAGAGCAGCGACAGGGTCGGCGCGTCGGGAAACACCAGCTGGACCAGCCGGTCGATCACCCCGCCCTCGTTCAGCACCGTGGTCCACGAGAACACGCGCACCAGCCCGTTGGTCCAGAACGGGAGAACGATCAGCAGGAACAGCACCGCGCGCGACCGGCCGCGCGTCGCCCGCGCCAGCGCCAGCGCCGCCGGCAGGCCGATCAACGCGCAGATCCCGGTGGTCCACAGTCCCATCGCGATCGAGGTCCAGGCGACGTCGAACAGATAGGGCCGGTCGATGAAGGCCCGGTAGTGCTCGAAGCTGAGCGCGACCGGCACGCCGCCGAACGGCGCCCGGTCGAGCAGGCTGAACACCAGCATCGCGCCGAGCGGCAGGAACACCGCCAGCGCCAGCCAGCCATAGGCCGGCGCCAGCAGCGCCGCCACCGCCCGGCCCGGGCGCGGGGCAGGGCGGGGCGGGTCGCTGGCTGGGTCCGGCACGGCCCGATCAGGCGGCGTAATGGGCCTTCACCTCTTCCCACAGGTCGACGAAGGCTTGGCGCCGGTCGTCGGGCAGATCCGCCATCATCTGCAGCTCGGAGAAATATTCGGCCTTGTGCACCTCGGCGTTGAGGTCGCCGGGCGGCAGGCCCTCCATCGCAATCGCGTTGGCCGAGGCAGGCGCGCCGGCGGTCGTCGCCCAGGTCACGTAGAAGTCCGGGTCGATCATGTAGTCGATGAAGGCCAACGCCTCGTCCTTGGCCGTGCTCGACACGGGAACGGCCAGGATGTCGAGCCAGCCGATCGCTCCTTCCTTCGGCACCACGAACTCCACGGGAAGGTCGAACTCCTGGATCGCACGCACCGCCGCGCCCGACCAGTAGACCGAGATGTCGAACGACCCGGCGGCGAAGGCCCGGTTCCACTCGTCCTCGCTCGACCAGAGCAGCTTCAGGTTGGGCTTCATCGATTTCAGCACCTCGCCGATCGCGGCGAGATCCTGCGGATCGTTGATGTCCTGGCCAGTGAGCAGCGCGCCGATGGCGACCGCGGTGACCGAATCGTCGAACAGGCAGAGCCGGCCCTCATAGGCCGGATCGGTCATGATCGCCCAGCTGTCGGCGCCCTCGACCACGCCCTCGCGCACGGTCAGCGAGCTCATCCCCCACAGCCAGGGGACGCCGTAGGGGGTGCCGTCCAGGTACAGATTGGCATGGCTGCGGATGGCATCCGGAACATCGGCGGCATTGGGCACGGCGGCATAGTCGATCGCCTCGATCAACCCCTCTGCCTGGGCCTGCGCCGTCCGTGCGCTGTTGACCAGGACGACGTCATAGGCGCCGGGGTTGGTCCTGAGCTTGGTCAGCATCTCGGGTTCGGAGTTGAAATAGTCGTGGCGCACCGCGATGCCGGTGGCGGCGGTGAAGGCTTCCAGCGCGAACGCTTCGTCGGTGCCGTAGCCCTTCCAGTTGAGCACCGTGATCTCGCCGGCGGCGGCCGCGCGCCGCGGCAGGGTGCCGGCGGCAAGCCCCGCCCCCAAGGTGCTGCCGAGGAGTGTGTTGAAAGTCCGGCGGTTGAAACGGACGGTCATGGCGTAGATCCCCCTGTGCTGGTGGTTGCAGGCTCGGACGCGCCGGGCGGCAGCGCCGCCGCCCGGGCGGTTTCGGCGAGGAAGGCGTCCAGTTCCGCCATGGTCGGTGCGGTGGCGGGTCCGCGACGGGTGACCGAGACCGCGGCCGCCGCGTTGGCGCGGATCGCTGCGGCGACCGGGTCGCGCCCGCCGGCGATCCCGGCCAGCAGCACCCCGGTATGGGTGTCGCCGGCGCCGGTCGCGTCGACCATCTGGACCGCGGGCGCAGTCACGTGGGCGGGCCTGATCCCCACCGGGCCGCCGGCCAGATGGCAGCCCCGTGGTCCGTCGCGCAGCACCAGCAGCGCGCCCGGTGCAAGCCGCGGCAGAATCGCCTCCGCCAGCGGGCCGATCTTTTCGGTGGCCGCCAGCAGCCGTGCCTCGCGACGGTTCAAGGTCAACAGGTCGGTCCGCGCCAGCACCGGGCGCAGGATCTGCTGCGGGATCTGGTCGGCGAGCGGGCCGGGATCGAACACCAGCACCGCGCCGGTCGACAGCGCGCCCACCCTGCGTGCCAGCGCGGGGCCGACCGCGGGATAGCAGAGGTCGTAGCCGGAGAGGAACAGCGCATCGGCGCGCCCGACAGCAACCGCGTCGGGCCGGTCCGGCTCGGGACCCTGTTCCACCCCCGGACTGGTGACGAAGGTGCGCTCGCCGTCCGGCTCCACCATCACCAAACAGAAGCCGCTGTCGCCGTGCGGGCAGGGCCGGGTGAGCAGGGGAACCCCTTCCGCCGCCAGGTCGGCCCGGATCCGGTCCCCGAACGGCCCGGTCCCGTGCAAGCCGGCGAAGGCGGCGGCGAGCCCGTTGCGCGCGGCCGCCGCCAGCACGTTGAACACCCCGCCGGCACCGACCGTCGCCGGTTTGCCGAGTACGTCGCCGCCGCGCGGCGGCAGTCGCGGCACCTCGACCCGGATGTCGGCGATAAGGCCGCCAACAGCCAGCAGGCGCCGGATGCGGGCGCCGTCCGTCACAGCCATGCTCCACAGGCGGGGCCGACGGATGCTCCGGGCCGCAGGGCCAGCAGGCTGTCTGCCAGCGTGGCCAGGTCGAGGTCGGGATTCGCCGCCTCCAGTGCGGCCGTAGCATCGGCCGGGAAAGCCCGCGCGCCATGAAGGGCGCCCATGATCGCTCCCGCCATCGCCGCCACCGTGTCGCAGTCGCCGCCGGCGCTGGCGGCCAGCCGGCAGGCGAGCCACGGATCGTCGGGCGCGAGCATGCAGATCGCAGCCGCCGCCGGCACCGCCTCCTGAGTGGCCACGCCCGTCCCGACCAGCCGGTAGATCAGATCGAGCCCGTCCTCCGGGGTCCGGCCGCGCACCAGTTCGACCGCCCAGGCGATGCGGGCAGCCACGTCGGCCCCCGCGTGATAGCAGCCATGCCCGGCGCCGAGTCGGGCCGCCTCGACCGCCAGCGCAAGCGCCGTATCGAGCGACCGGCCCTCCACGCCTGCGCTGACCGCTGCGGCGACTGCGGCCGCCCCGGCGATCCCGGTAGTCGTGTTATGGGTCAGGACGCTCGCCTCGATCACCGCGTCGACCAGACGGTGGAGGGGATCGCAGGCGAACGCGACGCCGACCGGTGCGATCCGCATCGCGGCGCCGTTGGTGGCGCCCGATCGTCCCGCGTCGTCGATCGCTGCGCCTTCCGCGATCAGCGCCAGCGCCTTGCGGGTCGACGGACCGAGCAGGTCGGCGGAGCCTGCCGCCTCCATCCGGCGCTCCCAGGCCACGAGTTCGTCGGCCAGTCGCCGGGCGTCGACCCTGCCGCCGCCGGCGACCAGCAGCCGGCCCAGGATGATCGCCTGGTCGGTGTCGTCGGTGACCCTGCCGGCGGCCATGCCGCGGCTGATCGCATTCTGCTCCGGCCCCGGGTGGAAGCCGTCGAGGATGCCGTAGCGCGCGGCGATGGCGTCGCGCGGCAGGTTCTGCGTCGGCATCCCCAGCGCATCGCCGATCGCCAGCCCGAGGAGGGCGCCATGGGCGCGGTCTCGGGGGGGCGGCTTCATTGCGGACGGCCGAATAGGAACTGGAGCTTGAAATGGGCGGGATCGAGCAGGCTGTCGACGCACTCGACCACATCGCCGCCTGTGTCGTGGCTGACTCGCCGGGTGGCGAGAAAGGCCTCGCCCGGGCTTCGGCCGAGGAGGGCGGCCTCGTCGGGTGTCAACTGGGCGAGACCGACATCCTCGATCCCGCTCACCGCGGCCAGTCCATGTTTCTCCAGGGTACGCTGGAGCGAGCCCTCGACCAGCCCCTGGTGCAGGACCTCCGTGTACGCCGCGCACCAGGGCAGCCGGCTGCGCTCGAGCGAAATCGCAGCCCCCGAGGCCAGGCTGCGGACGCGATCGAGCGCGAGAAAGCCTGCCGCGGTGCCCAGTTGCTCGGCCAGCGGGGCGTCGACGATTCGCTCCAGGCGCAGAACTCGCGTCCGGGTCTCGACCCCCTGCACCGCCAGCGCCTTGGTCCAGCCGACCCGGTCGTCGAGGATGGCGTCGTCATAGCGCACGAATGACCCGGCCCCGGTCCAGGTCTCGATCAGCCCCGCCTGCTGCAGGCAGGAGAGCGCCTGGCGCACGGTGCTACGACTGACCTCGTAAAGCTCGGCCAGTTCCAGTTCACCCGGGAGCCGGCTGCCGTTGCCGATCTGGCCGCGGCGGATGCGCTCGCTCAGATTGTCCGCGATCTGCCGGTACTTGGCCGCCATGTTATCCAGACCTGTATGGACCTGTCCGATAGTGTCGGCGGGCAGGGCGGGCTGTCAAGCGCACTGGCGTCCAGGTCCATCGAAGGAATTTACTGATATTGCGAGTAATTTATTGATGATTTCGCCTTAAGCCTGAGCAACCCCGGCGCATCGCTGCGACGGGACGGTGGCGGGGTGGGTGCCGAGGCAGCCGCCAGGCGGGAAACGGTGGATCCAATGTGTCAGGGAGACGGATCATGAAAACACTGCTTGTTGCTGCCGCGCTGTTGCTTGTCTCAATCGGGCCGGCAGCGGCTGCCAATTTCGGCTGCTGGAGCACCAAGTCGGTAGCGACCAACAACTCGCCCTCGGGCACCTGGCGCCTGACCGTGTCGTCGTCGTCCGACTACCTGGAGGCCATGAACACCGGCGTTTCCAGCCTTCTGTCCGGGCTTTCGGCCTTCAACAATGGGACCTTTGCGATCTGCATGGAGGGGACCTCGGCGACGGTTTCCAACAAGAAGGTCTGGCGGCTGACCTCCGTGGTGATCTGTCCGACCAGCCGGGTCGCGTACAACGCCTGCCAGTCCTGATCGCCGGAGATGGTTCGAATTCGAAGGAATTCGGGGCCGGGCAAACACGACCTCGGCTGATTCGTAAACAGGGCCTTAACCTGCACCGGGCAAACTCCCCTCTCCGGCTGTCGCTTCGCGAGCCGGAAGTGCCCGTCGGCGCCAGCGGCGCCGCTCACTCGTCGTCAGGGAGACGTGCAATGAACAGAGTCCTTCTCGGAACAGCGATGGCGCTGCTCGTCGCCTCGCCCGCCATGGCTGCCGACCTCGGCTGCTGGAATACACAGTCGGTCAGCGCAAATCCGGGCTCGCCCGACGGCAGCTACCTGAACGGCGCGTCGTCGGTCGACTACATGGTACCGCAAAACGAGGGCGTCGACCTTCTGCTGGCCGATCTCACCGAATTCGAGACCGGAACCTTCGTCATCTGCCTGCACGGGAACTCGACCCAGGTCGACGGCAACACCGTCTGGCAGGTTTGGGCCGCGATCATCTGTCCGTCCAGCGACTTCGTCACCCACACCTGCCCAGGGTGATCGCGGCGGTGTCGACCGGCACCGCGCCGTGCCCTGCGCAGGACCGACGACACCCCGCCCGGCCGAGGTAGCCCGGCGCTTGCCGCCGCTTTCGGCGAGTGCTAGCGCTAGGCCACACCAATGGCCGGATAGTGGGCATGCAGGATTTGATTGGCTGGCTGAGCGAGCACCGCATCACCGAGGTCGAATGCCTGGTGCCCGACATCTCCGGCATCGCCCGCGGCAAGATCCTGCCGGCCAGCAAGTTCCGCTCCAGCCTGGCCGACCGCGGCTTGCGCGTGCCCGAGGCGATCTTCGTCCAGACCGTCACCGGCGAATTCGCCGACGATTCGGTGACCTCGGACACCAATTCCGACGTCTACCTGACCCCGGACCCGAAATCGGTGCGCGTCGTGCCGTGGTATGTCGAGCCGACCGCCCAGGTGATCTGCGACGCCCACTACGCCAGCGGCGCGGTCGTCGACCTCGCCTCCCGCTACATCCTGCAGCGGGTGCTTTCGCTGTATTCGGAGCGTGGCTGGGTCCCGGTGGTGGCGCCGGAGATCGAGTTCTTCCTGGTCCAGGTGAACACCGACCCGGACTATCCGCTGGTGCCGCCGGTCGGCCGCTCCGGCCGCCAGGAGACCGGCCGCCAGGCCTACGGGATCGAAGCGGCCAACGAGTTCGACCCGGTGGTCGAGGACCTCTACGACTATTGCGAGGCGCAGGGGCTGGAGGTCGACACCATCAACCACGAGGCCGGCGCCGCCCAGATGGAGATCAACTTCCAGCACGGCGACGCGCTGGACCTCGCCGACCAGGTGTTCATCTTCAAGCGGACGCTGCGCCAGGCGGCGATGAAGCACGGCATCTACGCCACCTTCATGGCCAAGCCGATGCAGAATGAGCCCGGCAGCGCGATGCACATCCACCAGTCGATGGTCGACGCCAGCACCGGCCGCAACCTGTTCTCGACCGTAAACGGCGCCGATTCCGCCCTGTTCCGCGCGCACATCGGCGGGCTGCAGAAGTACATCCCCGCTGTGATGCCGATGCTGGCGCCGAACCCCAACTCCTACCGAAGGCTGCGCCGCCATTCCGACGCCCCGATCAACACCCATTGGGGCCGCGACAACCGCACGGTCGGGCTCAGGGTGCCGGTGTCGGGCTCGGAATCGCGGCGGGTGGAGAACCGGGTCGCGGGCGCGGACGTGAACCCGTATCTGGCGATCGCAGCCTCGCTCGCCTGCGGCTTCCTCGGCATGATCGGCAAGATGAAGGCGAAGCCCGAGGTCACCGGCAGCGCCTACCGCCTCGCCTTCACCCTGCCGCAGCACCTGCCGGACGCGCTGAACAAGCTCGCCCAGTCGCGCGCGATCCGCGACGTCTTCGGCGCCCGCTTCGTCGACGCGCTGATCGACGTCAAGAC
>JBHJOG010000007.1:0-32181 GCA_050329975.1 Alphaproteobacteria bacterium
GCCGGCATCCAGGCCTGGTTCGAAGGCCTCGGCGACTGGCAGGTGGTCGGCATCGCCGAGAGCCCGATCACCGGGCCGGAAGGCAACCTGGAGTTCCTGATCGCCGCCCGGCACAGCGATGGCTGAGCCGACCGCCGTGACCATCGAGCGGCTCGGCGCCCAGGGCGATGGGCTCGCGCATGCGGACGGGCGTCGGCTGATCGTGCCCTTCGCCCTGCCCGGGGAAGTTGTGTCGGTGGGTGCGTGGGTACGCCGGGGCGACGCGGCGTCGGCCTCCGCGGCGGAGATTCAGCAGCCCTCCCCACACCGAATCGAGCCGATTTGCCCGCATTTCGGCACCTGCGGCGGCTGCAGCATGCAGCACGCGGCGTCGGCGTTTTTTACGACGTGGCGTAGCGGTCTCGTCGCCGAGGCGCTGGCCCATGCGGGGTTGGCGGCGCCGATCGCCCCGGCGATCCGCGCCTGGGGGTCCGGCCGGCGGCGCACCCGGCTGGCGGCGCTGCGGCTGTTCGGCGGCCGGGTCGTGCTCGGCTACCACCGCCGCCGCGACCGCCAGATCGTCGACATCCGCGCCTGCCCGCAGGTCGCGCCGCCGCTGTTCGCGCTCGCCGCCCCGCTGCGCCAGGCGATGGCGCGCGTGCTGAAGCAGCGCGAGGGGGCCGACGTCGCGGTCAGCATGACGGAGTCCGGGCTGGACGTGCTGCTGGTCGGGCCGAAGGCGCTGCCGCTCGATGCCCGGCTGGCGCTGACCGCGCTGGCCGAAGCCGAGGATCTGGCGCGGATCTCCTGGCAGCCGGCCGAGCGCGAGCCGCCGGAAACCGTGGCGCAGCGCCGGCTGCCGGTCGTCCACTTCGGCGGTTGCCCGGTTGCCCTGCCGCCGGACGCGTTCCTGCAGGCGACGGCCGAGGCGGAGGCGGCGATGGTCGGATTCGCGGCTGCCGCCTTCGCCGGCCGGCGCCATGTCGCCGACCTCTACGCCGGCTGCGGCGCCTTCGCCCTGCCGCTGACCGCAGTGGCCCGGGTGACGGCCTATGAGGCGGCGCCGGCGATGGTCGCGGCGCTGGACCAGGCGGCGCGGCTGGCGCAGATCAGCGGGCGGCTGACTGTCGAGCGCCGGGACCTGGAGCGCCGGCCGCTGCAGCCGGCGGAGCTGAAGGCGTTCGACGGGGTGCTGCTCGACCCGCCGCGGGCCGGCGCCGCCAACCAGTGCGCGACCCTGGCCGGCTCGGCGGTGCCGCTGGTGGTGATGGCGTCGTGCTACCCGCCCAGCTTCGCCCGCGACGCCCGCACGCTGGTCGACGGCGGCTATCGCCTGGTCGCGGTGCAGCCGGTGGACCAGTTCGGCTGGTCGCACCATGTCGAGCTGATCAGCCGGTTTGAGCGTTGACCGCCGGCGGCGGCCGCACCGATGATGGGCCGATGAACGCGAACCCGCCCCCGACCCTGATCCAGGCGCTGAAGGAGGCCGTCGGCCCGAAGGGCTTCCTCGAGCAGCCGGACGCGACCGCCCGCTACCTGCGCGACGAGCGCGACCTGTTCCACGGCGCCAGCCCGATCGTGCTGCGGCCCGACTCCACCGCGGCGGTGGCCGAGGCGGTGCGGCTGTGCGCGGCGGAAGGCGTCGGCATCGTGCCCCAGGGCGGCAACACCGGTTATGTCGGCGGCGCCACGCCCAGCGCGGACGGCAGCCAGGTCCTGCTGTCGCTGGAGCGGATGAACCGGGTGCGCGCCGTCGACCCGCTGGACAACACCATCGTCGTCGAAGCCGGCTGCATCCTGCTGTCGGTGCAGGCGGCCGCCGCCGAGGTCGACCGCCTGTTCCCGCTGAGCCTGGGCGCGGAAGGCAGCTGCCAGATCGGCGGCAACCTGTCGACCAATGCCGGCGGCACCCAGGTGCTGCGCTACGGCAACATGCGCGACCTGGTGCTGGGGCTGGAGGTGGTGCTGCCCGACGGCCGGGTGTGGAACGGGCTCAACCGGCTGCGCAAGAACAACACCGGCTACGACCTGAAGCAGCTGTTCATCGGCGGCGAGGGCACGCTCGGCATCATCACCGCCGCCGTGCTGAAGCTGTTCCCGGCGGTGAAGGATAGCTGCGTCTGCTGGCTGGCGGTCGCCTCGCCGGAGGCGGCACTGCGGCTGCTCGCCCGGATGCAGGCGGCGAGCGGCGAGTGCGTCACCAGCTTCGAATATGTCCAGCGCGGCTGCGTCGACATGGTGCTCGCCCATGTCGACGGCACCGGCGACCCGCTGCCGGAGCGCTACGAGCACTACGTGCTCTGCGAGTTGACCAGCGCGCATGCCGGCGCCGGGCTGCAGCAACTGGCCGAGGCCGCGCTCGAGCAGGCCTTCGCCGCCGAGGAGGTGCTGGACGGCACCATCGCCGCCAGCGAGGCGCAGACCGCCGCCCTGTGGCGGCTGCGCGAGACGATCCCGGAGGCGACGAAGAAGGCCGGGGCGACGATCAAGCACGACGTCTCGGTACCGGTGTCGGCGGTGCCGCGCTTCCTCAGCCAGGCGACGCCGCTGGTGGAGGCGGCGCTGCCGGGCGTCCGGGTCACCCCGTTCGGCCACCTCGGCGACGGCAACATCCATTACAACCTGAGCCAGCCCGAGGTCGGCGACGCCGCCGCCTTCCTCGCCGAGACAAGTCGGGTGAACGGGTTGGTTCATGACCTGGTGCATGTGCTGGGCGGCAGCTTCAGCGCCGAGCACGGCGTCGGCGCGCTGAAGAAGGCCGAACTGGTCGCCTATCACTCTGCCGAAACGCTGGACCTGATGCGGGCGGTGAAGGCGGCGTTGGACCCGAAGGGCCTGATGAACCCGGGGAAGATGCTCGACTGACCGGTTCCGCCGCGCTCAGTGATCCGCGGCGGCGTCGAGATAGAGCGGCAGCCGGCCCGGGTGCTTGGGGTCGGTCAGCACGGGGTCGAACAGCAGGAACAGCATGTCGGCATGGCCGCCGGTGCGGGTCATCGGCAGGATCAGGCGCCAGTACATCAGGTCCGGTCCGTTCGCGCAGGTTGTCAACGGAACGACGACGATATCGACGTTGGGCGCCGCATCGCATGCTGCGCGCTCATAAGCCGGCAGTTGCCGCTGCAGGTGGGCGGGGGTGTAGACCTCGTCGAACCACCGTCCGGTGGAATCGGTACGGAAATAGTCGGCGACGCCGGTACCGACGAGGCGGTGGCGATAGCGCCGGACGCCGCCGTGCCATCTGACGTCGACCAGGTTGACGTTCGGCAGCAGCGGAAGGATCGCGCCCGGGTCGAAGTCCTCGCGACGCGGCAGCCCGGCTCCGGGGCGCAGCGCCTCCCAGTAGTCATATGCGCGGCGCAGGTGGTCGGTCGGAAGGCTGCCGCGTGCCGGATCGACGATGAAACCCATGGGTGCTCCGCCTCGACGCGCCAGCCGTTGCGCGCGAGCCGGCATCCTAGGCCCGGGGGCTTAACAAGGACATACCGGCCCGGCACCCGGCGGCGCAGGCCCGTGGCTCAGTCCAACCGCTTCAGCCTGGCGTTCTCGTCCCTCAAGCGCCCGACCGGAGCGGCCGGGCGCAGAGGATGTGAGCGGGAGGTCTCGGTCAGTGCGCCATCATCTCGGCGATGATCTGCTCCGCATTCAAGGCGGCGGGATAGTAGGTCGGCCAGTTCGTCAGTTCCTCCAGCAGGGCGGCGCGGTCATCGCCCCAGTAGAGGTGATAGTGGTCGGCCGCCTCGGGCGCGATCTTGTGGTCGCTGAACTGGATGTATCGCGGGGCGGCTTCGTCGCCCCCGGTCTTCTCGAAGATGAAGCGCACGCCGCGATTGCCCCTCGGATAGGTCAGGATTTCGTAGCCGTCGCTTGCGTATCTGGCCGCGAGCGACGTCCCGTCCGAATGGAAGGTGACGGTGTCGCCCTCGATCGTGATCCGGTCGACGTTGGTCCGGTATCCGAATTCGTAATAAGCCCGATAGTCCTCGGCGCTCTGGTCGCCGTCCTCGGCCTTGTGAGCCATCACCGGATCGAGCGTTCCATCCAGCAGATAGGGATAGACCGACTGCCAATCTCCGGCCCAGTCGGACAGAGACCGGTCGCTGATCTGGTCGTCCTCGAAGTAGCCCCGGTAGATCTGGTCGTCGTCGTGATCGTGCGCATGTGCGTGCGCGTCATGGTCCTCATGGTCGTGAACGGCTCCGCTGCCGCCGACAGCGACGACGTTGAAGGGCGTGCCGTCGATCGCGATCTCGCGGTCGACCTCGAAGGTCGACGCGTTGACCAGCAGCAGTTTGCCGGCGAGCGGGTCGGTGACGACGACATGATCGCCGGCCACCGCCACGCGCGGCCGCGGATCGCTCCAGTGGCCATCCATGGAGTAGGGCTCGGTCAGCGCCACCGACTGCGTCAGCGAGCCGGACAGCACGTCGATCTGGCGCAGCTGGCCATCCTCGGTGAAGACATAGGCGAAGCGAGCCCGGATCGGGTCGACGGCGAAGTGAACGCGCCGGGTCGGCAGTTCGACGAGCCGGAACGCCTCGGCCTCGCTGGGGTCGATCAGCACCACGGCGCTGGCGCCGTAATTGCCGAGGAAGTACTGCAGCCCGCGACCGCCGATCACGGTCGTCGACTTCCCCTCGGGAAGCGAGTCGGCATAGGCGAGATGCTCGATCTCGGGAACGCCGCGAGAGGAGTGGACGACCAGCAGACCGGTAGCGCAGGCAAAGACCGTGAGATTGCCCGACGACGCCTCGCCGTGCAGATCGGAGCACGCCGCGAGTTCGCCGACTTGCGCGCCGGTGCTGTCCAGGACCTTGATTCCGATGGGCAGCTTGGACGGGTCATCGGGATGTGGCTCCGAAACCAGATCATGGTCGCCATAGGCGATGACCACGCCATGATGCGGGGCGCCGGAATCGACCTCGCGGGTTACAGCATGGCCTTCGAGCGCCTCGTGCTCTTCGAAGATGCGCGCCTTGCCCTCGTGGTCGAAGAAGACGGCCCAGTGTCCGTCATGCTCGACGAAGTGGACGGGGTATTCGCCGGGAAACTCGGCGCCGGTCAGGCGAGGCGGATCGATGTCGATATCGGCATGGTCGCCGTGATCGTGGAAGGCAATGCCGGTCGCGATGGTCGTCACCACGTTGGCCGAACCCTGAACGGCATAGACGGCTTCGCCGCTGTCGCTGCGATAGAGCGTTGCCGGCCCCGTGAGGTCGAAGGTCTCGATCGCGTCACCTTCGATCGCGTCGATGGCGTAGACGACCGGCTTGGCGTGATCGGAAATGAAGAGCCGCCAGGCGGTCACGTCTTCATCGGCCAGGGCGTGCCCCGCCAGCCCGGCCATCAGTGCGAGCACCGAAACGCCCATGATCGGTCTTGTCATGTGGATGCCTCCATAGTTTTCCGTGGGAAGAACGGCGAGGCCTCCTTTCGGCCCCGCCAAGGGCACGATCAGTGCGCGGCGATGAGATTCAGCCTGACGTCCTCGGCCGTCGCCGGAGATACGTACCGAATGTTATAACGACACAAAGCGTGGCGAGGCTGGGCAACGTCTTCATCGTGAGGTCCTTCAGGCGATGCGGTGAGAGGCGCGCGGGCGCAGGGTAATCAGCACGCCGCGCTCAGGTGGTGCACGGCCGGAGGCGCCCATATCCCAGCGTCAGGTCGTCAAAGTCGGGGCAAGCGTCTGACATGGATACCTTGCGGCACGCGCTTGGATCGGGAGGCTCTGTGATGTTATGACATCACATCCAGGCCGACGCAAGACGGACTCCGGAATACTCATCGAGCGCTGCAAAGCGGAGTCAGTCCCGCTCCCGCGGCAGCGGCAGGCGCAGCTCGTTGCCCGTGTCGCGCAGCGCGGTCCAGTCGCGGCACCAGGGGGAGCAGAACTGGCGCGGGCTGCCGTCCGGCGCCGAAGCGGCGATCGGGGTGTCGTAGATCAGGACGCCGCAGCAGTCGCACTTGATATAGCGCTCGACATAGTAGCGCTTGTGGGCGAAGCGCATCCCTCTGGCCTCCTTACGCGTAGGCTTTGCCGGCGACGTCAGGGCTGACCCAGCCCTCGGCGACGTCCTCCTCGACCCTGGCCCGGTCGCGGGCATGCGGGTCGCCCCAGCCGCCGCCGCCGCCGGTGGTGAGATGGATGCGGTCGCCGTCCTCCAGGGTGAGCCCGGCAAACTTGCTGGTCGAGCGCTTGTGCGCGTCCTCGACGGCGGTCACCCAGTCGTTGCGGCCGGCGCGCTGGATGAAGCAGCTGGCCTTGCCGGCGGAGCCGCCACCCTCCAGCCCCCAGGGCGCGAGCTTGTGGCGGTCGCTCATCAGGCTGACGGTGATCCGGTCGCGCGCCCGGTAGCGCTTGGTGACGCCCAGCCCGCCGCGGTTGAGGCCCGGCCCGCCGCTGTCGGGCACCAGGCTCATCTCCTCGACCAGGAACGGGTAGCGGACTTCGAACACCTCGGTCGGCACCATCCGGCAGTTGCCGTTGATGCAGTTGACCGCGTTGTTGCCGTCGGCGAACGGGCGGCCGCCCCAGCCGGCGGACAGGAAGTCGTAGCAGACGTAATAGTCGCCGCTGCGGGCATCGACGCCGCCGAACAGGAAGTTGCAGTGGGTCGCCGCATCGGTGGCGAAGCCGCGGTCGGGCCGGGCCTGGGCCAGCGCGCCGACCACGGTGTAGGCGATGCGCGGATGGGTCTCGGTGTTGCCGCCGACCGAGGGTGCGGGGAAGTCGACGTTCACCACCGTCCCCGGCGGCGCGATCACCTTGATCGGGCGGAAGCAGCCGGAGTTCTTCGGGATCGACGGGTCGGTGCAGTGCAGGATGGCGTTGAAGCTGGCCGACCAGGCGACGCCCAGCGTGGCGTTGATCGCGCCGCGGGCCTGGGCGTCCGAGCCGGTGAAGTCGATGACGATCTCGTCGCCCTGGATGTGGGTGGTGACCGCAATCCTGTAGGGACGGTCGTCGATGCCGTCGTCCTCCATGCAGTCCTCGAAATGGTAGTGGCCGTCGGGGAAGGCGGCGAGCTCGGCGCGCATCCGCTTCTCGGAATAGTCGAGCAGGTCCTCGCAGGTCCGCTGGAACACCGCCTTGCCGTATTTGCGGATCACTTCGAGCAGGCGCCGCTCGCCGAGGTCGACGGCGCTGATCAGCGCGCGGTAGTCGCCGTAGTTCTCGCGCGGGGTGCGCACGTTGGCGAGCAGCAGCTTCCAAACCTCGTCGTTGTCCTCGCCCCGCTTCATGATCTTGACCGGCGGCACCCGCAGGCCCTCGTGGAAGATCTCGGTCGCCTCGGCGGCGAAGCTGCCCGGCGCCGCGCCCCCGATCTCCGACACGTGGCCGATCGACACCGCATAGCCCATCAGCTCGCCGTCGAGGAAGATCGGCTTGAAGAAGGTGTGCTCGGGCGTGTGCAGCCCACCGCGATAGGGATCGTTGTGGACGATGACGTCGCCTTCCTCGATCGCCTCCTCGGCCAGCTCGCGCACCGAGGACTGGATCAGCAGCGGCATGCCGCCGATCTGCGCCGGGCAGAAGTCGGCGACCGCGATCATGTCGCCGCGGGCGGTGGCAAAGGCGCAGGTGAAGTCCAGCCCCTCGTTGAAGATCGTCGAATAGGACGTCTTCATCAGGGTGATGCCCATCTCCCGGCAGATCGCCACCATGGTCGATTCCAGGATCGTCATCGTCACCATGTCCATGCGCGGTCTCCCCCTGCGCCCTATTTCTGCGCCATCAGCAGGTTGCCCCAGCGGTCGACGGCGACCCGCTGGTCGGGCCGGACGATCGTCACCGAGGCGGCCTCCTCGATCACCGCCGGGCCGTCGATCCGGTGGCCGTCGAGCAGGCTGTCGCGAAGGTAGACCGGCACCTCCAGGCCGCCCTGCTCGAACACCACCCGGCGCCGCGACGCGGCCTGGGGGGCGCCGTTCGCTTGGGCGAGCTCGGGCAGCTTCGCCTTCTCGCCGGCGGCGGTGCCGGTGACCATGAAGTTGATGATCTCGATCGTGCTGTCGGGCATGTGGAAACCGAACCGGCCCTGGTGCAGGTCGTGGAACGCCTGCCACAGCCCCGGTGCGGTCTCCGCGTCGAGGCGCGGGAAGGGGACGGGGACGATCAGTTCGTAGTTCTGGCCGAGATAGCGCATCTCCAGCGCCTTGCTCAGGGTGACGCCCTCGCGGTGGCCCTGGGCTGCCAGGTCCTCCAGCGCCTGCGCCACCAGCTCGGCGAACACCGCGTCCGCGCGTTCCGGGTCGAAGCGTGGCGAGCTCATCTGCAGGGTACGGTGGCGGTCGACGCGCGCGTCGGTAACGACGAAGCCGTAGGCGGAGAACTGGCCCGGGTGGTTGGGCACCAGCCCGCGCGGGATGCCGGCCTCGATCATCAGGTCGGCGAGGTGCGGCGGGCCGGCGCCGCCAAAGGCGAGCAGGGTGAAGTCGCGGGGGTCGAGCCCGCGCTCGATCAGCACCGCCCGGATGGCGCCGACCATGTTGTTGTTGGCGATGCGCACGATGGCGAGCGCCGTCTCCTCGGCGTCCTTGCCGATCGCCTCGGCTACCGTCTCGACGGCCGCGCGGGCCGCCGCCGCGTCGAGCTTCATCGCGCCGCCGAGGAAGAAGCCGGGGTCGATGCGACCGAGCACGACGTTGGCGTCGGTCACCGTCGCCGCCGTGCCGCCGCGGCCGTAGCAGGCCGGGCCGGGCATGGCACCGGCGCTCTGCGGGCCGACGCGCAGCAGCCCGCCCTTGTCGATCCAGGCGATCGAGCCGCCGCCGGCGCCGATGGTCCGGATGTCGATCATCGGCACCTGGATCGGCAGGCCCCATTCGATCTCGAAGTCGGTGGTGAAGGCGACCTGGCCGCCGATCACGGTCGAGCAGTCGGTGGAGGTGCCGCCCATGTCGAAGGTGACCAGGCGATCGATGCCGGCGAGCGCGGCGAGGTGGCGGGCGCCGATGACGCCGCCGGAGGGGCCGGAGACGGCAAGGTTGATCGGCGCGCCGGCGGCCGCCGCCAGAGTCTCCTCGCCGCCGTTCGACTTGATGACGACGGCGCTGGCCGTGAAGCCGGCGTCGTGCAGCCGGCGCTGCATCGCCGTCAGGTAGGGGCCGACCATCGGCTTCAGATAGGCGTCGGCGATGGTGGTCGACGCCCGCTCGTATTCCTTCCAGCGCGGCAGCACGTCATAGGAGATGGAGACCGGAACCTCCGGCCACTCCTCGGCGATGATCGCGGCGACGCGGCGCTCGTGCTTCGGCTCGACGAAGGAGAACAGCAGGCAGACCGCGATCGCCTCGACCTCGCCGGCGGTCTTGAGCTCCCGCACCAAGCGGCGCAGCCCGCCCTCGTCGAGCGGCTGCAGCACCACGCCGTCGCGGTCGATGCGCTCGTCGAGCTCGTAGCAGTCGCGATGTTTCACCAGCGGCGCCGGCTTGATCCAGCTGATGTCGTAATGCGATCTGCGGTTGCCGCGCTGGATGAACGGGACGTCGCGGAAGCCGCGGGTGGCCAGGTAGGCGACGCGGGCGCCCTTGCGCTCGAGGATGGCGTTGGTCGCCACCGTGGTGCCGAGGCGGAGGTGGCTGATCGCCGCCGGGTCCTCGATCCGGTGCAGACCCTGCAGGATGCCGTCGGTCGGATCCTCGGGCGTGCTCAGGTTCTTCCAGACGCTGATCGCGCCGCTGTCGCGATCATAGGCGACGAAGTCCGTGAACGTGCCGCCGACGTCCACTCCCACCAGGTAGCGCGCCATTCCCGCCCCGCTGTTTCTCTTCTGAAACGATTTGTGCCTGGGGTTTGCCCGGTGCGCAACGTGCTAGGGAGCGCCGGCCTTGCGCAATGCGTCGAGCGCCGCCGACAGCGCGTCCTGCAGGATCCAGACGTCGCCCGAATAACCGATGAAGTCGAAGCCCTGGCGGAACAGGCGGCCACCTTCCTCGACCGAGCCCACGAGCCGGCCGATCGGCTTGGCCGTGCGCCGGGCGGCGGCGAGGATGCGATCGACCGCGGCGACGAAGCGCGGGTCGGCGAAATCGCCGGGACAGCCGAGCGAGGCGGTCAAGTCGACATGGCCGATCCACAGGCCGTCGACGCCGGCGATGTCGGCGATGGCGTCGACGTTCTCGGCGCCGAGCGCGGTCTCGATTTTGGCGAAATAGACGATCTCGGCGTTGGTCTCGGCCAGCAGCTCGGGCACCGGGCGGGCGCGGTAGCGGTCGTGCGACACCCGCAGCGCCACCGCCCGCTGACCGATCGGCGCGTAGCGGGCGCGGGCCAGGTATTGGCGGACCTCGTCCACCGTCTCCACCATCGGCGACATGATCGCGCGGGCGCCCATGTCGAGCGCCAGCGACACCTGGTGCGGGTCCTTCGACGGCAGGCCGACGATCGCCGGCAGGTCGGCTGCTTCGAGGTAGCGCAGCGCGCTCTTCAGCTGCTCCTGGGTGAAACCGCTGTGCTCCAGGTCGAACAGCACGAAGTCGCAGCCGGCCTGCTTCAGGATGTAGCCGATGCCGGGGGTGGCGAACTCGACCAGGAAGGTGCCGAGCTTGAGTTCTCCGGGCCGTGAGGCCATCTCGCGGATCGTTGTCATCTGGTGCCACCTCCCCCGCCGAAATGTACACGATTGCTGGGGGCCGGCGACAGCGGCGGTCGCAGTATGTGAACATGGCCGGCCGCGGCTGCGGCGTTGCGCCTTGCCGCCTGCCGCGTTAGAACCCGCCCGCCGCTCCCTGCCCAACAAGCCGAGCCGACGAGGAGACCGCCGTGGCGTCCTACCAGTACGTCTATGTGATGAAGGGATTGAACAAGGCCTATCCCGGCGGCCGCGAGGTGCTGAAGGACATCTGGTTGAGCTTCCTGCCGGGGGCGAAGATCGGCGTGCTCGGCCTGAACGGGTCGGGCAAGTCGACGCTGCTCAGGATCATGGCCGGCGAGGACAAGGGCTATACCGGCGAGGCGTTCGCCGCCAAGCAGGCCAGGGTCGGCCTGCTGTCCCAGGAGCCGCAGCTCGACGAGACCAAGACGGTCGCCGAGAACGCGATGGAGGGGCTGAAGGCGCTGAAGGCGCTGGTCGACCGGTTCAACGAGGTCAGCATGCGCTTCGGCGAGGAGCTCGGCGACGACGAGATGAACGCGCTGATCGCCGAGCAGTCCGAACTGCAGGAGAAGATCGACGCCGCCGACGCCTGGGACCTCGACCGCCAGGTCGAGATCGCGATGGACGCCTTGCGCTGTCCGCCCGGCGAGTCCGGGGTCGCGGCTCTGTCGGGCGGCGAGCGGCGGCGGGTGGCGCTGTGCCGGCTGCTGCTGGAAAAGCCCGACCTGCTGCTGCTCGACGAGCCGACCAACCATTTGGACGCGGAGTCGGTCGCCTGGCTGGAGCGCTACCTCGAGGAATATCCGGGCACGGTGGTGGCGGTGACCCACGACCGCTACTTCCTCGACAACGTCGCCGGCTGGATCCTCGAGCTCGACCGGTCGCGCGGCATTCCCTACGAGGGCAACTACTCCGGCTGGCTGGAGCAGAAGCGCAAGCGGCTGGCGCTGGAGGAGAAGCAGGAGCAGTCGCGCCAGCGGGTGCTGGACATGGAGCTGGAATGGATCCGCCAGTCGCCCCGCGCGCGCCAGGCGAAGAGCAAGGCGCGGGTCACCGCCTATGAATCGCTGCTGGCCGACGCCCAGGATGCGGCGCCGGAAAACCAGCAGATCACCATCCCCCCCGGCCCGCGGCTGGGCGACGTGGTGATCGAGGCCGAGCACCTGTCGAAGGCGTTCGGCGACAAATACCTGATCGACGACCTCAGCTTCAGGCTGCCGCCGGGCGGCATCGTCGGCGTGATCGGGCCGAACGGCGCCGGCAAGACCACGTTGTTCCGCATGATCACCGGCCACGAGCAGCCGGACAGCGGCACGATCCGCATCGGCGAAACGGTGAAGATGGCCTATGTCGACCAGTCCCGGGATACGCTCAGCGCTGACAAGAACGTCTGGGAGGAGATCTCCGGCGGCCACGACATCATCGAGCTCGGCAAGCGGCAGGTGCAGAGCCGAGCCTATGTCAGCGGCTTCAACTTCCGCGGGTCGGACCAGCAGAAGCGGGTCGGCCAGCTCTCGGGCGGCGAGCGCAACCGCGTCCACCTGGCGAAGATCCTGAAGTCGGGCGCGAACCTGCTGCTGCTCGACGAGCCAACCAACGACCTCGACGTCGATACGCTGCGCGCGCTGGAGGAGGCGCTGCTCGGTTTTGCCGGCTGCGCGGTGGTGATCAGCCACGACCGCTGGTTCCTCGACCGGGTGGCGACCCACATCCTCGCCTTCGAGGGCGACAGCCATGTGGAATGGTACGAGGGCAACTATCAGGACTACGAGGCCGACCGGAAGCGCCGGCTCGGCGCCGAGGCCGACCAGCCGCACCGCATCAAGTACAAGCCGCTGACGCGCTAGGTTCAAGCTGCCTCAAACCGGAATCGGTTTGAGGCAGCTAACTTGATCGGTACCAAAGAGCTAAAGCAACTGGTCCGCGTCCGGATGGACGCGCGTTGCTCTAGCGGCGCCCCGTGGCCGTCAAAGACCACTTTCGATCAGGCCGGCAACAACGCTTACGGTCGTCGCGGCAATGAACAGCGCCTTGCCGGTTGCGTTGAACCGGTCGCCGAAGCTGCGGTACAGCGAAAGGCCGGCAAGGACAACCAGGACACAGCCGATGAAGAAGCCGCTCGGGTCCTGAAGGATGATCGCGGCGAGATTGATGCCGATTAACGTCACGATCATCCACCCAAATGGGATGACGATGTTCCTGACGAAGGGCGGGGCCTCCGCCAGCCACCTCAGGCCGCCGGATGGCGGCTCGGCTGGGGCCTCGGCGGTTCCGACCGTCGCCTCGGCAGCGGGCTCGGCGGTCTTGCCATGCGTCTGTCGCGGCGAGCTCCGTTCGGGCGGCGCATTGGCCAACGCTTCGCGTAACGCCGGTTCGGGCTCGATCGGCGTCGATTCAGGCGCCCCCGGCGTCAGCACGGGCGCTTCCTCTTGCGCCAGATCGAGCCAGCGATCGATGAAATCGCCGATCCGGATGTCGGCATCGGAAAGCCTGGTCAGCAGGTCATCCTGGCGCTTGAGCATGCCTTTCAGATCGGGCAGGGGGACGGCGAGCACGTTCAGCGCCGCCGTCAGCACCCGATCGGGCAGGACGCCCTGCCGCGAGAGGTCGAACAGCAGGCCCCGGATGGCCTGACGCCGTTCCTCCCGCGGGGCCTTCCCGGACTTGGCGACGATGAGCTCACCGCGGACGTTGATGTTCCAGCGCATCGGCTCCTGGGCGCCCTCGCGCAGGACCTGCTCGTGCACATGGGCGTAGAGCTCGCTCATGGTGACGTAGCCGTCGCTATCGCGGTCGGCTTCGCCGGAGCGGATGCCGTTGATCACATGTTTGGTGAACAGGCCGAACTCGTCGCCTTCCTTCTCCTGGGCCGTCTGGATGCCGGTCGAGGCCGTCATGATGAAGGTGCCTCGCCCGCCGGATGTCAGGTGCAACTGCTCGTCGACGCCGCCCCTGAAGGCGTGGCCGACCGCTCCGGAATAACAGCAGTCGAGGATGAGGGCGGTCCGCGACGAATGTGCCACGTCGATCAGCGCCCGGATCGCGTGAACCGGGATCGACGTGGATTCGAGCACGGCCAGCTCGGTGTCGACGGTGGCGAGGTAGAGCCGGCCGGCACCGTCCAGCTTACCGTGGCCGGAATAGTAAATCAGGACGAAGTCGTCCGGATCGGTCCGCTTCAGTGCCCGGTTGATCTCCCGCAGGGCCTCATGGTGGGGACGGTTCTTGACGATGACCGCATCGGTGAAGCCGCCGAACTCGGGCGCGGCCAGCACGGCGTGCATGCCGTCCACGTCATTCTCCGGCAAGGTCAGCGGCTGCAGTCCAGGCTCCCGCGGAAAGTAGCTGGAGGCGATGAGGACGGCATAGCGCTTGCCGCTCACGGTGCGCCTTCGAGGAAGGCCTTCCCGCGCGCGATGGTTTCGTCGATCTGCATCGGCGAGACATGTTTCGCGCGAATGGCGAAGCGGGCGCCATCGGAACGCTGGAGTTCGATCTCCAGCGACGCATCCCGCTCGAAATAGGTTCTCACCACCTGGAAGAGCCCCACCGCGGCGCCGGACGAGATGAACGTCAGCAGCAGCGTGCCGAGGGTAACCGCGTCGCCCTTGTCTCCAGGCGCGCCCTCCCCCTCGATCAGCGCCGCCTGGATCGACGCCTCCCGACGCAAGGTGGCTGCGAGTTCGCGGGTCAGCGCGTGGCGCCGTTCATCCGGGCATCCTGGCGCGTCGAGTACCAGCTGAATATCCATCGCGTGGTCCTGTCTGACCTCCGAGGCAGCGGACCTCGCCATCACCCGGATCCAGCGACTTCTGTAATATTAGCGTGCGTACTTCAATGTAGTCTAAAGCATAGGCAATGTTGTGGTCACGTCGCAAATTACATTATGTCAATGGACACGGGTGAATCGGGTGCTCGCTCTCGGTCGCGACCCGAGATTACTCCGGTCCAGGCGGTGTGCAGTTGATCTTGTCCGCGGTGAGATGCCGAAAAAGGGCGTCCTGCGGATCGAAGGTCCAGATGCCGATCGGGTCACGCCCCGGAGCCCACCGGGCATAGACCGGCTGCAGCAGCCCGGAGACCAGTTCGCAGGCCTCCCACGTCATCGGAACCGCTGTGCTGTCGTCCGTCAGCAGGAGGTCCGGACCTGCCAGCTTTCGACGCTGCCGTCCGCGGAGCGGCCTTCCGGCACGATGATGACGATGGTCACCTCTTGCCGCGCGTATAGATCAGCTGCCAGAGCTGGTCGCCGCCGGGGCCGGCATCGGTGATGAGGCCGCCGCCCTGGTCGACCCAGCCACGATAGGTCGCGCCGAGCGCCTGGTTGGGAATCCCCATTGCCGGGTCGGAGGAACGTCCCAGCTTTATCTGTTGCACGTGATTGTGGCAGCACTGCGCAAGAGTCCGAACTCGGCGGTCGATCACCGACGGCAACAGGAGGGTCCGATGCTGCATTCCCTGAACGACCTGAAACGCTTGTCCCTGGACGCGACCGACGACACCCTCGGCTCGGTCAAGGACGTGTATTTCGACGATTCGGACTGGTCCATCCGCTATCTGGTCGCCAACAGCGGGTTCTGGTTCTTCGGCCGGGACGTGCTGATCAGCGTCGACAACCTGGGCGCTCCGGATCTGGAGCGCGGAACGATCCCGGTCGCGCTGACCCGGCAGCAGATCAAGGACCTGCCGTCGGCCGAATCCCAGCCGCCGGTGTCCGAGCAGCGCAAGCAGCACGCGGATGCGGGTCGCTGGCCTGCCTATGCGGTGAGCGGCGAATCGACGCCGTTCCCGATCATGTTCCCGGCCGCGGCCGGCTTCGGCCCGCTGGTGGTGCCGACCCGCGAGGAGCTGGCCGGCTGGGAGGAGGACGCCGCACGCGGCGATCCCCACTTGCGCAGCGGCAACGAGATCGAGGGCTATGCGATCGCGGCCAGCGACGGCGACATCGGCAAGGTCCGGGACCTCATCATCGACCGGGAATCGTGGAAGGTCCGGTACTTCTCCGTCGATACCGGCGGCTGGTTCGACGCCCATGAGGTTGTCCTGGCGGTGGATTGGGTCGAGCGGATCAGCTGGTCCGAGCGCGAGCTCATCGTCCGGGTCACCAAGCAGGCGATCGAGAACAGCCCGCCGCTCAGCGACCTGAAGGACCTGAAGCGGAGCTACGAGGAAGAGCTCTACCGCGCCTACGGCTACCCGGCCTACTGGATCTAGCCTCGACCTAGTCGTGCCGCGGCCTGGCGCTGAGCTGGACCAGCAGGATCCCGATCGCCACCACCGCGACGCCGGCGATGTCGACCGGTCCGATCGGCTCGCCCAGCAGCAGCCAGGCGACCGCGACCCCGAAACCGGGGTTGAGGAAGTGATAGGCGCTGGCGCGCGGGGCGCCGATCCGGCGGATCAGCGCGAACCACAGCAGCGTCGCCAGCACGCCCGGGACGATCGCCTGATAGGCGAAGGCGAGGCCCAGGGACAGCGTCGGCGTGACCTCGGCGAAGCTCTCGAAGCTTAGCGCGAAGGGAGCCAGGCTGACGGCGCCGACCATCATCTGGATGCCGACGATCATCAGCAGCCCGCTGCCCAGGTTGGCATGGCGGACCACCAGGGTCGCGCCGGCCAAGGCCGACACGCCGACCAGGCACAGCACCAGGCCCATCACGTCGATACCGCCACCGAGCCGGTCGGCCATGATCGCGACCACGCCGCCGAAGCCGAGCAGCAGCCCGGCCAGGGCCGGCGCGCGCAGCCTGTCGGCGGAGACCAGAGGGCTCGCCGCCGCCACGATCAGCGGCATCGCGCTGGCGATGATCGCGGCCAGACCGGCCGGCACCGTGGTCATCGCGACGAAGAACAGGCCGAGATAGAGGCTGTTCTGGCACAGGCCGAGCAGGGCCAGCATCGCCCATTGCCGGGGCAGGGACGGCAGCCGCTGGCCGAGCGCCGCGCCGATCGCCATCGCGGCCAGGCCCGAGACGAGAAACCGCACCATAAGCAGCAGCAACGGCGGGGCGTCGGCCAGAGCCACCTTCGCGGTGCTGAAGGCGGAGCTCCACATCAGGGCGAACGCCACGCCCATCAGCACCCCCATGGGGTCGAAGCCGCCGGCACGCGCCGCCGGCGCGGAGGCCGCTCCGAGAGTCGGTCCCGGCTGGGTGGACATGTCGCTTTCCAGTTGCTGGCAGCGCCGCGGTTCCGCGCGCCGGCAGACGCTTAGCGAGGCCGGCACGCCCTGGCAAGTGCGCGCGCCATTCCCTGCAGCATGGCCGGCCGAAACGGGATAAGAAGCCACCGGGCAAGGCATCGAGGATCGGCCGGCATGACCGACGACAGCATGGGCTTCTTCACCGGACTGGCCGCCGAGACCTGGGCGAAGGCGAAGAGCGCGGACGACACCGCGGACGAGGCGGCCTATGTGCTGAGCCGGCTGGCGGTCGGGCGGCCGGGGCGCCTGCTCGACGTGCCCTGCGGCAACGGCAGGCTGGCGCGCGCGGTGGCGGCGCCCCACGGGCACCGGCTGACCGGCGTCGACGGGTCGCCGGCGATGCTGGCCTCGGCGGCGGCCGATCGGCGGTGCACATGGCTGCAGGGGGACATGACCGACCTCGACGCCTGCCTTGCCGCAGTAGCGCCGTTCGACGGCGCATTCTGCTTCGGCAACGCCATCGGCTACCAGCCGCGCGACGGGACCGCGGCATTCCTGGCCGCGGTCGGCCGGCATCTCAAGCCCGGCGCGCGCTTCGTCATCGAGACCGAGATGACGGCCGAGTCCGTGCTGCCGAACTTCGCCGAACGGCTGTGGCAGCAGGTCGGCGACATCCTGATGGTGGTGGAGCATCGCTACGACCCCGCCGACAGCCGGCTGGAGAGCGACTACCGCTTCCTCCGAGAAGGGCAGCTGGAGGAGCGGCGGCTTCGCCACCACATCTTCACCTGCGGCGATCTGGTCGCGATGCTGGACATGGCGGGGATGGACGTGATCGCGCTGGAATCCGATCTCGACGGCACGTCGTTCACGCTCGGGGATCCGCGCCTGTTGCTCACCGCGGCGCGGCGCTAGCCCGGAACCTCGCGATACCCGTCGGGTTGTCCTTGTTCAGGCGACAACGACCGAACCGGAGGACCCGATGACCATCCAGACGTTCCGCGATATGTATGACGCAGAGCTCTCCGAGGCCGTGAGCTTCGAGGCCATGCTGGCGCAATCGATCTCGGATCTGGCTGCGATGACCTCGACCGGCCGATTGCGCGAGGCGATGTCGGCCCATGCGTCGCAGCCGAAGGCGCAGAGCCGCTCGCTCGCCGGGATTCTCGAGAGCCGCGGCCGGAACCCGCGCGAGCATACCGACCAGGCGATGCGCGCGATGGTCGACGAGGCGCGCAAGATGGCGGAGATGGTCGCAGAGGGGCCGCTACGCGACGCGGCGATCATCGCCTCGGTGCAGCGCCTGAAGCACTACGAGGTGGCGGTCTATGGCACGCTCGCGACCTACGCGGACTGCCTGGGCCTGGAGGACGAGAAGCAGACGCTGGGGAGCATCCTGCAGTCGGAGAAGGACTTCGACGAAGAGCTGAGCGAGATTGCGCGCGAGGTGGTCAACAAGGACGCTGCCCGGGCGGCTGCCTGAGCGGAGGCGCGTCAGGCGACCACTGCGATCGGTGGGGCCTCGGTCCGCAGGGCCCAGGCGGCGATCGGCTTCCTGCGCCCGCGCAGCCGGCGCGGCGGCATGCTGCGGAACCGCTCCAGCACGGCATCCGGCAGCAAGCCACGGGCTGCTTCGATCGTGTCGTTGGAAACGACAAGCGGCGTCGACAGCTCGCGCGTCAGTTCCTCCAGCCGAGCGGCGACATTGACCGTATCGCCGGTGGCGGTGAACTGGACCTGACGGTCGCCGCCGATCTCCGCCAGGGCGACCGTGCCGTAGTGAAGCCCGATCGAGATGGACAGCCGCCGCCCGCCGATGGTCCAGCCTGCCGGCTCCTGGCTCGCGACGTCGCTGACCAGGCGCAGGGCGCACAGCAGCCCGTCCGAGGCGCACCGCTCGGTCGTGTCGCTGCTGATTCCGAACAGCGCCATGGCACCGTCGCCGATGAACTTGTCGACGATCCCGCCATGGGCGTCGGTGGCCGCCTCGACCAGGCGGTAGAAGCGCGACAGCAGCGGCAGGGTCTGGACCGCCGGCAGGTCCTCGGTGGCCTGGGTGAAGCCGACGAGGTCGATGAACATCACTGCCGCTTCGCATTCGTGGAACCCGGTCAGTGCGCTGTCGCGCTGCGCCAGCCTGTCGGCGAGGGCTGGGGCGACGAAACGGGACAGCGCGCTGCTGCGGGCCTGGGCTTCCACCCGTGCGCGCCGGTCGATCACCAGGCGGCGGCCCATCACCCAAACCCCTGTCAGCGGGATCGCCGCCAGCGCCGGGGCGGCGTCCAGCCACAGGTCGAACCAGGCGAAGGCGGCATAGAGCGTCGCACCCCACAGCCCCAGTACGCCGATGATCCCGACCAACAGCAGGTTCGGCAGCCGGATCGCGCCGAGCAATGCGGCCGCGGTCGTGAACACGGCCAGCAGGACGATCGACAACCCGAAGGTCGCGGGGTTGTGGATCAGCGTGTTTCCGTGCAGCACGTTCTGCGTCATCGTCGCGATCAGCTCGACGCCCGGCATCTGGCGGTCGAAGGTGGTGATGTAGCTGTCGCCGACCCCAGTGGCCGTGGCGCCGATGAGGACGATCCGGTTCCGCGCCACATGTGCCGGCACCCGTCCGGTCAGGAAGTCGACCACCGAGACCGTCGGGAACGTGCCGGCCGGCCCGTAGGCATTCAGCGCCAGCAGGCCGGCCTGGTCGGTGGGGATGCTCCTGCTGCCGAGCCAGAGGCCTTCGCCCTCGACCCACAGCAGGTCGGCCCGGTCGACATTGCGGTAGAGGCGCGCCAGCTCGACGGCCATCGCCGGGTAGCGCCGATCGGCATAGCCGACCACCGGCGACCAGCGCCGGACCGCCCCGTCGGCCTCCAGCGGCACCGAGACATGGCCGACGGTGGCGACGGCGCTCAGTTCGGGAAAGGGCACCAGCAGGTCGATTCCGTCGGCGGTGGCGGGCTCGGCTGCGGTGGCAGGAGACTGCACGTAGGTCAGGTAGGCGGAGCTCCTGATCGAGTCGTCCGAGCTCGCGGGGGCGCCGCGCTGGGCGGGGGTCACGGCGAAGGGCAGCACCAGCCGGTCGGCCTCGGCGCTCGCCGCTACCAGCGCCTGGTCGCCGGCGGCGAGCTCACCGTCCTGATAGCGGCCCTCGAGCAACAGCAGGTCCAGGCCGATGGCGGCCGCGCCCACCGTGTCCAGGGTGGTCACAAGGTCCGCCAGCATCGCGCGTTCCAGCGGCCATCCCCCGAAATGCGCGACCGAGCGGTCGTCGATGGCGAGGATCAGCGTTTCGCTGCGGGGCGCGCGGACGCCGCGAACCTGGAACAGCGCATCGAGCACCTGGCCTTCGAGCGACTGCACCCAACGCGCATCGCGCCAGGCCAGGCTCCCGGCGGCGACGACCAGAAAGATCGCGGCCGGCACTGCGATCAGGCGCAGGCCGGCAATGAGGGTTCCCATAGCATCAGGCCTCTACCGGATTCCGCCGAACGCGGTGCGGTCGCGCGCGGCTTCGGCGCGCGCAGCACCCCAGACCGCGGGCTCGGTCGGCGCCTGGCCGCGGGCGACGTCGGTCCCTTCGCCTGGCTCGAGGATGACGGTCCCCTCGGCAGTCAGCGCGGTGACCGCAACCGTGCCCTCCAGCGCGAGGACCGCGGTGCTGTCGTCGGCATATTCGATGATCCACTCGGTCGACCGGGCGGCGACCACCGCGGTCGGCGTGCGGGTCTGCACGCTCGACGCCCCGTCCGGCTGGTGAACGCCGATGCGCAGGATGCCGCGCAGCAGCTCGATCACCCTGTCGCCCGACAGGGCGCCGGCATCGACCAGGAACAGCAGCGCCACCTGGGTGTCGGCGCCGATCACGATCCGGCTGCCGTCATCCAGCACCAGCAGAGCCCTGGACTCCTGGCCGGTCTCGAGCCGGTCGTCCACCTCGACGACCGATCCCTCGCCGGCCGGAATCGCCTCGCCGGCGCGCAGGATCAGAACCGTTCCCTCGATGGCCGCCACGTACCCGACCGGTTGCGCTAGGGCGACGGTCGTGCCGCCGGACAGCATGAATCCTGCGATGATACCGCCGAGGACCGCAACGAGGAGGCGACGTGCGTGGAGAGCCATGGTCGAACTCGCGGGCTAGGGGGACCAGCTGTCAGCCGGAGGCGCGCCGATGCGCCCTGCGGTCGGGACCTGGCATTCCTATAGCCGAGCTTTTGCTTCGGCGCACCTGCAAGCTAGCAGGAACCGCGCGTGCGTCCTGTGCGGTAGGTCACATTCCGCCGACGCAGCGGATGCGGGAGGAGAGGGGCGGCGCGCCGCGCGGCCTGCGGATCAGCCGAGACGGGCGCGCAGAGCGTCCACCAGCCCGCCGACGGTGCCGCCGTTCTGGCGCAGCACCGAGGCATATTCCTCGCGCAGGGTCTGGGCGATGCTGACGCCTTCCACCGCGACGTCGATCACGACGAAGTTGGAAGCCGAGCTGCGCAGCCGCCAGTCGACACGTGCGGTCTGGCCGTCGGTTCCGCGCACCGAGGTGGTGACGATGGCGCCGTTCTCGCCGTCGGGGATCGCGCGGTCGACCGAGAACCCGTCGCTCGACAGCTCGTTGAAGCGCCCGACATAGGTGGCGACCATCGTGTCCTCGAACACGGCATAGAAGTTGTTCAGCTCTTCCTCGCTGGCCTGCCTGCGATACTGGCCGAGCACGAAATTACCGATCCGCTCGACGTCGAAGTTCTGTGACAGCAGCGCCTTGAACTCGGATTCGCGCTGCTGCATCGACAGGTTCGGGCCGGTCAGCGCCTGGATCGCGTTCTGGCCGAGGTCGGCGACGAACTGCCGCGCGCCCTCGACGTCCGCCTGGGCGGTCGCGGGCTGCTGGATCCCCAGGACGGCGGCGATCAGGATCATCGTGCGCACGATCTGCTTCATGCTGGTACCTCGCACTCCATGGCGTCGGTCGTCCGCATCCGCCCGATACGGGGCGTGACGCAGACGGTCATTGGCTGTCGCCGTCGACGCTGGCCGCATCTTCTTCATCGAAGGGCTCGTCGCCGAACGGGTTGTCGCTGTCGTCGCCGGCCGCCTCGTCGACTTCGTCGAAGGGCTCGGCGCCGAAGGGGGTGTCGCCGGATGCCCGGTTCTCGATCTGCGCATTGCGTTGCTGGGTATAGGCCGACCGAAGGCGCGCGTAGAAGTCCAGCGAATCCGCCTCCAGCGCATCCACCGCGCTGATCGTCCTGACCCGCGTGTCGACGATGGTCAGGCCCGAACGGATCAGGTTGGCTCCATCGTTGTTGGTCGTCACCGCCCAGATATTGAACGGGTCGGTGAAGAAATCAACGATGAGCCCGACCGTATCGCGCGCGTTGCTCGGCCCGATGATCGGCAGCACAAGGTAGAATCCCTCGTCGACGCCCCAGCTGCCGAGGGTCTGGCCGAAGTCTTCGCGCTCCCCCGGCTGGTCGTCGATGTCCACAATGACGATGGTTCCGCCCAGGCCGAGCACCGAATTGGCCATGAAGCGGCCGACCGTGTGGCCGGCCTCGTTGACCTGGCCCTGCAGCAGCTGATTGAGCAGCGTCACCGGCTCGGTCAGGTTGGTGAGGAAGTTGTGGACCGCGTCCTGGACCGGATAGGGCACCAGATCCCGGTAGGCAACGGCGACCGGCCGCAGCACGACGGTGTCCACACCCTGGTTGATCGCCAGCATGTACCGGTTGAACGGCTCCAGCGGGTCGTTGACGGTGCTGCCCTGGCTGGTCTGTTCGTTCGCACAGGCGGCCAGGCCGAAGACCATCGCGCTGATGCCCAGGGTGCGCAAGGCTGTCCGGCCCGGCGCACACGACGCCACGGTGCCGCGCGCCGCCAGCGTATCGATCGCTGCACCGGCCAGTCTCAACGCTCGCTTCATGCCCACCCCGTTCACCACAACAATGACGGCGGGGCGATGTTCCCCGCTCGGTCACCGCGGCCACGCCGTCCGCTCCGCACCTGGTGCCTGTTGCAGTGCTGCAACGGCGTCGGTTCGAGCCCAGGTCACCACCGGACGCCGCTGCCCGCTCAGCTCAAGCGTCCGTGCCCGCCACCCGATAATAGCGCCGCAGGCTCTCCTGACATATAGTTAATGCGCAGGATAGCCACGCGGCCCTCGGTATTGGAAGGCTTGGCTACCACAACGGGGGCCGGTTCGCCAGATCGGCGGCGGCGCTGCGTTCTTTCTGCCACAGAGTCCTGTTGCACGACAGCAACGGTCGGAGGTCCGGGGCCCGCACGGTTCCAACCCTGGCCTGAACCCGGTGGCATGGCGAATTAACATCTCGTTCAACTTGTCCCAATAGCATGATGAGGACGGATAATTCTTGTGGACCAGCGGTCTCGGGCAAATCGCCCGCGCCACATCTGGGCCGCTGCCGAGCAAAAGAGGCCGGTGCATCTATGGTGAAGCTTGCCAAAGGCTATGACGAACTTGTGGCGATCGCTGCATCGGCCTTCGACCGGCTTCGCCAGTACGAAATCCAGCCGACGCCGCGCAACTACGAGGTCTGGTTCGCCTATTTCACCGGGCTTCGGCCGGACCTGGCCGCGGTGATCGACGACCTGATCGACCAGCGCAACACGCTGACCGACAAGGACCTCGAAGACCTGCACACACGCTTCCTGCAGGACTCGACCAGTGAGCACGAGATTCGGGAGACGACCGCCAAGATCGAGGAGACGGTCGGTCAGGTGCTGACCCTGGTCGGGTCCGCCGGAGCCGACACCCGGAGCTTCGGCGAGGCGCTGACCGGTGCATCGGGCCGTCTCGACGGCGCGCTCGATGTCGAAACCCTGCGCGGCGTCACCGCCGAACTGATCGCCAACACCCGCCAGATGCTGCAGCGAAGCCGGGTGCTGGAGGCGCAGCTGTCGCGCTCGAACCAGCACATCCTGGAACTGCGCAACCACCTGGTCTCGGTCCGCGAAGAGGTGATGACCGACGCGCTGACCGGCATCGCCAACCGGCGATTCTTCGATTCGGTCGTGCGCGAGCTCGCCGCTCTCTCCTCGTCCTCCGAGCGCCCGCTGTCGATGTGTATGGTCGACATCGATCTCTTCAAGCAGTTCAACGACCGCTACGGGCACCAGATCGGCGACCAGGTGCTGAAGCTGGTGGCCAAGGTGCTGCGCGACAGCCTGAAGGGCCGGGACGTGGCGGCGCGCTACGGCGGCGAAGAGTTCGTCATCCTGCTGCCGGAGACCCGGCTGCGTGACGCGACCCTGATCGCCGACCAGATCCGCGAACTGGTTGCCAGCAAGAACCTGATCAAGCGCACCACCGGCGAGACCATAGGCTCGGTGAACCTGTCGATCGGGGTCAGCCAGTACCGCCGGCACGAATCGGTGCAGGCGTTCATGGCGCGCGCCGACGCGGCGCTCTACCTGGCGAAGAACTCGGGCCGCAACCGGGTCTGCAGCGAGTCGATGCTGGCCCACGACCTGCGCAAGGCCGGCTGACAGAGCCGCCCGTCTCCACATCCGCGCGACATTCCTGACCGCCTGACGCCATAATTTCGACATGCCCGACCGGTTGTGTTGACCCGCCGGACAGTTCGCCGCGACATGGGCGACGGAGGGTGCGATCGAGGCGATGTCGCTGTTGTTTCGAGTTCCTGAAATCCTGGCCCGCTGCCCGCGGGCGGCACGGGCTGCCCTTGCCTGCCTGCCGCTTGTCGCCACGCCGGTGCTTCCGGCCTGGTCGCAGGAGGAGTCGCTGCCCGCCACCCGAGCGCCCGCCGCCCCGGCGCTGGTGCCAGAGCCGGAGGTGGTCGCGGTGATGATGGGGGTCTGGACAGCCCAGATCCCCGACGAGTTCGGCGGATCCACCGGCTGGCGGCTGAAGCTGCAGCCGGACGGCCGCTTCAACATCCAGCTGACCGCCGACGGCCAGACCGAGGTCCGGTCGGGCACCTACGAGATCGACGCCCGCTCGGTACGGCTGATCTTTCCGGGCATGGCCGACGACAGCGATCCGAATTCGACCGCGCTCAACCTGTCGGACGCACGCAGCCTGGAGACCTATTTCTACCGGCTGCTCGGGGCGAACCGCCTCGCCTTCCGCCCGACGCTGTGCCGGGTCGACCCCTGCCAGTGGATCGCCGAGCGGGCCGAATAGCGCCGGAACAGAGGTGCGCGCCGGGTAGTGGGTCAGTTTGAAATTCCGCCATCTTGACACCCGGTGGCAATCCTGATCGGGGGATGCCATATTGTCGATATGACCGACAAGCATCCCAAACGCCCGCGCGACCCGAATCAGCTGGCCAAGCTGGTCGTGGACATCGCGACTGGCGAAGTTGAGGAGCGCCAGGCGAGCGTTCAGGAAGTGCTGGCGTCAAAGGCGGGGCGTAAGGGCGGCCGAGCCAGGGCGAAAGCTCTCAGCCCTGCGGAGCGGTCCGAGATTGCGAGAGCGGCTGCTGCAGCCCGGTGGAAAAAGGGCTAGGCCGCGTCCTCGTCGTCATCGCGTTCACGTAACTCCGCCGCGCGATGCTCTGCAACGTCGTCCTTGAATTCGGTGATGAAGCTGAGTTGCGGATCATCTGGGAAGTTGTGGTTCATCCGCTCCACGTCACAGACAGCCCGATACACATCGTGCGCAATCGCCTCGCGGCGCTGCTTGGTCGACTTCTGACGTAAAGTTTGCGTGCCGCCCTTGTCGATGTCGAAGTAATGCTTTCTTGCCTCGCCAACGGTGTCAAACAGGGTTACGCACTGCTTCGCTCTGTATGTAAACCCGCCTTCTTCGTCCCATCGCTTTGACTGGCGCAACGCTCTTGTGACCTGCCTACGCAGGAGTTTCTTTATATCCTGCGGGCGAGCAAAAAGCAGCCGCTTCGCGAGAGCCCAGTCTATGAACTCGTCAGGATCACCAGAATCTTGGCCAGTTTCTGCAATCCACTCGTCCCACGAGATAACGACTTGATCGTCGGCATTCGCCATCATCTAACTCCTAAAGGCCGGTGGGAGGCGTCGATCCCCAGCCATCCGTAAACTTCCAATCCAGTAGAAACGGCCTGACACTGGTCTGGTACTTTCGCAGCCAATTATATCGCTGTCTCTTGTGTTGGATCTGACCGATTACGATGGCTGGATGAATTGCGAGACGCCCGGCAAAGTTCAATACGTCGCGCTCGGATATGAACTCCCCCTTTCGGGCCAAAAAAGAATCCAGCAAATCCTTGGGCACGCAGAAGTCGGCTGCCTTTGCGTTTGCGATCTTCTCACAGTCTGGCAGATCATCGCTTGCCGCATCCGAATAGTCGCCATCGAACGTATCCACCGGCGCGAACTTTTCTTCCTGCCCATCGCCACGAAGAACATGTTCAATTTCGTGACGAAGAACAAAACAGAAGTTGTCAGGTCGATCGAGCCGGAGGGTCATTCCAATGACCGGCTGGTCACCCAACCAAAGGCAAACGCCATCAATCTTAGAGCCCGCTAAGCTTTCGACAAACACAAGGCGAACGCCAGCTTTTCCAAGTATGGCGGGAATGCGAATAAGATCATCCTTTATGTCCAGCATGTGCGCCCGGATTTGGTCCAGGTTGTTGCTCAGCAGTTCCTTGGAATAAGGAGGGCATTCCATACCCAGCGCAATCTTTCGAACGCGGTGAAGCCATGCATACTGGATCGGCGTCACAGCGTCGTAAGCCGAAGATTTTCTGGCCGCATGGCCCATCACAACAGGCGCATCGCTGATGAACGGAATATCTTCAACCCGGTTCTTCTCAAAGAAGCGAAGCATCTGCAGATCGAGCAACCCCGGCTCGGTTGCTTCAATCCAGCCACGATTAATCATTTCTCGTACTGGGAAGTAGGCCTGCCAGCTCGCCCGCGTGCGTACGCCAGGATCAGGCCGCTTCGCCTTCTGGAGATCGTACATCTTCTGAAGGTTGGCAAAAAAGTCAGCAGGCATATCGAAAGCCTCGCCGAGGGCGGTGGCCATATCCGGCGAGATTGAGACCTTCCCGGTCAGGATCGGATTGACCTGCGCGGCACTCTTCCCGAGAATATAGGCAAGGTCGGCCTGAGACCATCCCCTAGCCTCAAGTTCCTCAACGATAAACGATCCGGGGTGGTCGACCGGCGAAGTCGTTGCATTTCGCATCAGTGATAGTCCTCGATGGATAGTATTGTTATTTTCTGTGGTTTAGCCTCACTGTCTAACGTGAACACAATTCGGTACTTGTCATTGACCCGTACCGACCGTTGCCCCTCCCTGTCGCCCTTTAGCTTTTCGTAGTGCAGGCTTTTCCAGTTTCTTAGCGCCCGGTCGTCTGATGCGGCCCGCATGACGGTCAACTTCCGCCGAACGGACTTAATCAGCGCTACCGGCAAACCGGTCGCGCCCGCCTCGCTTGTCTCAATCTGAGCTAGCGAATCGTCCGCGAACTCGATTTCCATCGCGGTCATATAGGCCAAGAGGGCCGCAGGCGCAAGGCTAGATTAATACCACATCTTAAACTGACCTATATGCGTGACGAGACGCTAGATAAGGCCCATATTGGATGTATGAACAAGCTCCAACCCAGCGACCGCGCCCACATCCTGCACCTGCTGTGCGAGGGTAGCTCCATCCGGGCCATCACCCGGATCACCGGGGCAAGCAAGAACACCGTCGTCAAGTTGCTGGTCGACGCTGGCAAGGCGTGCATGGCCTACCACGATGAGCATGTGCGGGACGTGACGACCAAGCGCGTCCAGGTCGATGAGACTTGGAGCTTCATCTACAGCAAGCAGAAGAACGTCGCGGCAGCCAAGGCCGCCCCGGTCGGCGCTGGCGATGTCTGGACCTGGACGGCGCTCGATGCCGACAGCAAGCTCATCGTCAGCTACTTCGTCGGCGGTCGCGACGGCGAGTGCGCCATGTGGTTTATGGACGATCTGCGGTCGCGGCTCTCCAATCGGGTGCAACTGACCAGCGACGGCCACAAGGCGTATCTCGAAGCCGTCGAGGGCGCATTCGGCGCGGACGTGGACTATGCGCAGATTGTGAAGCTGTACGGGACTGCTCCTGAGGCTGCCAAGGGCCGCTACAGCCCCGCAGAGTGCATCGGCGCTCGCAAGGAGCGGATCGAAGGCAACCCCGATTACAACCACGTCAGCACGTCCCACGTGGAACGTCAGAACCTGACCATGCGGATGCACATGCGCCGCTTCACTCGGCTGACCAATGCGTTCAGTAAGAAGGTCGAGAACCACGCTTACGCCGTCGCGCTGCACATGATGTACTACAACTTCGTGCGCATCCATTCGAAGCTGCGCATGTCGCCCGTGATGGCCGCTGGCGTCTCTGACCGGCTTTGGGAGATCGGGGATATCGTGGCGTTGGTCGAGGCTACTGAGGCGGAGAAGCCTCGGACGCGTGGCCCGTACAAGAAGCAAGCCGTGTAAGGGTGCGAGCGCTGATCAGGCGCGGTCTCGCATTTTTCCCTACGGACTAAAACCGTCGCTCCAAGCCGCGGCTGGCTCACCCCATATTGCTCGTCATTGCTCGCCTGTCCGAGCCCGGTGACGTATGGTTTACACTCTGTGTTTTCCGGTCGAGGTCATGTGAAGCCGAAGCTTCATGGCAACCTCCTTTCGTTGGCCCATTTACCTGGGATTCGCGATATGGGGCGCGCCCGGCAAATTTTCAAACTGACCCACTACCGCGCGCCGCTGCGGGTTCCACATCGGCGGACCCGCGTGCTAGTCTGGAACAGAATCGCAACATTCCCCACGCACCGCAGGTGACCCGGAGTCGATGGCCGTCCCCGTAACCCTAGCCGATCCGCCATATTTCGCCATGCTGAACGACCGGCAGCGCGAGGCCGTCGCCGCCGTCGACGGGCCGGTGCTGGTGCTTGCCGGCGCCGGCACCGGCAAGACGCGGGTGCTGACCACCCGGCTGGCGCACATCCTGCTCACCGGCCGGGCGCGGCCGGCCGAGCTGCTGGCGGTGACCTTCACCAACAAGGCGGCGCACGAGATGCGCGAGCGGGTCGGCGCAATCCTGGGACGGCCGGTGGAAGGCTGGTGGATCGGCACCTTCCATGCGCTGGCCGCGCGCATCGTGCGCGCGCATGCCGACCTGGTCGGCCTGAAGCCGAACTTCACCATCCTGGACATGGACGACCAGCACCGGCTGCTGAAGCAGATCATCCAGGCCGCCGGACTCGACGACAAGAAATGGCCGGCGCGGGCGCTGAATGCGGTGATCCAGCGCTGGAAGGACCGCGGGCTGACCCCCGAGAAGGTGACGCGCGCCGAGGCCGGCGATTTCGCCGACGGCCGCGCGCGCCAGCTCTACGAGGCGTATCAGGAGCGGCTGCGCGTCCTGAACGCGGCCGATTTCGGCGACCTGCTGCTGCACTGCCTGACGCTGTTCGCCCAGAATGCGGACGTGCTGGCACGCTACCAGGACCGCTTCCGCTACCTGCTGGTCGACGAGTATCAGGACACCAACGTCGCGCAATATCTCTGGCTGCGCCTGCTCGCCCAGCGCCACCGCAACATCTGCTGCGTCGGCGACGACGACCAGTCGATCTATGGCTGGCGCGGGGCGGAGGTCGGCAACATCCTGCGCTTCGACCAGGACTTCCCCGGCGCCGCCGTGATCCGGCTGGAGCAGAACTACCGCTCCAGCCCGCACATCCTTGGCGCCGCGTCCGGCCTGATCGCCCACAACGAGGGCCGGCTCGGCAAGACGCTGTGGACCGAGCGCGACGACGACGACAAGGTGCGGGTGCGCGGGGTCTGGGACGGGCCGGAAGAGGCGCGCGTCGTCGGCGAGACCATCGAGGCGCTGCAGCGCGACGGGCATGGCGTTGGCCAGATGGCAATCCTGGTCCGGGCCGGCTTCCAGACCCGCGAGTTCGAGGAACGGCTGCTCACGCTGGGCGTGCCCTACCGCGTGATCGGCGGTCCGCGCTTCTACGAGCGGGCCGAGATCCGCGACGCGATCGCCTATCTGCGCGTGGTGGTGCAGCCCGACGACGACCTGGCGCTGGAGCGGATCGTCAACACGCCGCGGCGCGGCATCGGCCGGTCGGCGCTGCAGCAGGTGCACGTGACCGCGCGCGCACAGGGGAGTTCGCTGTCGGTCGCGGTGCGCCGGCTGGTCGAGACCGACGAACTGCCGGCCCGCACCCGGCGCGCCTTCGCCGGCCTGCTGGCGGATTTCGACCGCTGGCGCGCGCTGGCGCAGACCACGCCGCCGGCCGCGCTCGCCGGCATCGTGCTCGACGAGTCGGGCTACACCGACATGTGGCGGGCCGAGAAATCGGTCGACGCGCCCGGCCGGCTGGAGAACCTGAAGGAGCTGATCGTGGCGCTGCAGGAGTTCGAGACCCTGCAGGGCTTCCTCGACCATGTCAGCCTGGTCGCCGAACAGACGGAGCAGGCCGGGGTCGAGATGGTCAGCATCATGACGCTGCACGGCGCCAAGGGCCTGGAGTTCGACTACGTGTTCCTGGCCGGCTGGGAGGATGGGCTGTTCCCGCACCAGCGCGCGCTCGACGAGAGCGGGCTGAAGGGGCTGGAGGAGGAGCGGCGGCTGGCCTATGTCGGGCTGACCCGGGCCCGGAAACGCGCCTATGTCACCCACGCGGCCAACCGGCGGGTGAACAACCTGTGGCAGAGCGCGCTGCCGTCGCGTTTCATCGACGAGTTGCCCGACGAGCATGTGGTGCGCGAGGCGGAGGACGGGATGTACCGCGGCCGCGGCGGCGGCTTCGGCGAGGCTGCCGCGGTGCCCTATGCCGCCGGCGCGACCGACTGGGGCCCGATCTGGCGCAGCGGCGGACGGACCAATGCGCCGGGCCGCCGCTACGACCAGCTGCAGCGCGGCCGGCGCGAGCCGCCGACGATCGACGGTGTCGCCGAGCTGATCAAGGGCAGCAGCGAGGAGGCCGCCCGGTTCGCCCCGGGTGAGCGGGTGTTCCACCAGAAGTTCGGCTACGGCAGCGTGACCGTCGTCGAGGGCGAGAAGCTGGCCGTCGCGTTCGAGAAGGCCGGCGAGAAACGGGTGCTGGCCAGCTTCGTCATTCCGGCGGATCACGCCTGATGCCGGACTCGTCCGGCGGGTTGATGATCTCCTGCATCGCCCCCCGTCCCGTCGTCGAGGCGCTGGCGTCGGCCTGGGAGGATCTCTCGGCCGCGGTCTCGATGTTCGAGATCTCGCCCGAGGGCGATTGGCGGGTCGAGGCCTATGGGGTGGACCCGGCCGCGGTGCCGGCGATCCATGCCTCGATCGCGCTGCTGGGCTCGGTCCGCGGCGGCCCGTCGCTGTCCGCCACCATCGGGCAGGTCCCGCAGCGCAACTGGGTGGCGCTGAACCAGGCGAGCTTCCGGCCGCTGCGGGCGGGCCGCTTCTTCATCCGCCCGACCCATGATCCGGGCAGGCCGCCTGCCGGCGCCCATGTCATCACCGTCGATGCCGGCATCGCGTTCGGCACCGGCGAGCACGCGACGACGCGCGGCTGCCTGCTGATGCTCGATCGGCTGGCGCGTCGGACGCGGCCGCGCCGGATGCTCGACATGGGCTGCGGCACCGGGATCCTGGCGATGGCGATGGCCCGGCAGTGGCGACGCGGCGTGCATGCGGTCGACATCGATCCCGACGCGGTCCGCGTCGCGGCCGCCAATGCGGCGGCGAACGGGCTCGCGCCGCTGGTCCACACATCGGTCGGCCGGGCCTGCGACCGTCCGCCGGTGGCCGGCGGCGGTCCTTACGACCTCATCGTCGCGAACATCCTGGCCAGGCCGCTGATGGCGCTGGCGTCCGGACTGGCGGCGCAGCTCGCCCCAGGCGGCCGGGTGATCCTGTCCGGCCTGCTGCAGGATCAGGAGCGGATGGTGCTCGGCGCCTATCGGCCGCTCGGCCTTGCGCTCGCCGGCCGGCAACGGATCGAGGGCTGGTCCACCCTGCTGCTGGTCCGTCGGACCTGAGGGCCGGCGGGCGGTGCTCCGGCCGCCGGCCATTCGATCAGGCGAACAGGATCCCCTCGTCGTCCCCGTCGTAGTTCTTCAGCTTGAACAGGACGGTCCCGTGAGCGTCGTACACCAGGGTGTCTTTGCCGCTGCGCGCCCAGGTCGCGCCGCCAACCAGCAGATCGTTCTCGTTGGCGGAATAGTCGGCGATGATGTCGACCGCGCCGTCGGTGCCGGCATGGAAGATGTCGGCCCCGGCGCCGCCGTAGAGCGTGTCGGCGCCGTCGCCGCCGTAGAGGATGTCTTTGCCGGCGCCGCCATAGAGCGTGTCATTGCCGTCGCCGCCGTAGAGGATGTCGTCGCCGTCATGGCCGTACAGCCGGTCCGCGCCGGCATCGCCCCAAAGGGTGTCGTTGCCCTCGTTGCCTTCCAGCTTGTCGTTGCCGGCACCGCCGTGCAGCTGATCGTCGCCGGCCCCGCCCAGCAGGCTATCGTTGCCGGCGTCGCCATAGGCGA
>JBHJOG010000008.1:0-5236 GCA_050329975.1 Alphaproteobacteria bacterium
ATCGTGGTGGTCACCGACGGCTATGCCGAGGACCCGGAAGCGATGACGGACCAGGTCCATGCGCTGCTGTCCGGCACGCCGGTGACCATCCACACCATCGGCTTCTGCATCAGCGAAAACCACGCGCTGAACCTGCCGGGCCTGGTCTATTATCGCTCGGCGATGGACCCCGGCGAGCTGCTGCTCGGCCTGGAATCGGTGCTGGCGGAGAGCCCCGATTTCCAGGTGACGGATTTCGACAGCTGAGCGCGAAGGAGCGAAGACCCGTCCCGTGGAACGACTGAAGCAGTATATCGGCGCGGCGATCCTGGCCGGCGTGGTCGGCGTGGTCGCGGTCCAGTCGGTGCTGGAGCAGACCGACAGCGACCAGCGCTGGCAGGTCCAGTTCGCCCGCGGGGCCGAGCTCGGCCCCGGCTCGGCCGCCGCCATCGGCGAGGTCGCAGCCGCGGCGCTGGCATGGGACGACGCCGTCATCCTGGTCACCGGCCACACCGGCACCCGCGGCGACCCCGAGGCCAACCTCGCGCTCAGCCTGGAGCGGGCCGAGGCAGTGCGCGACGCGCTGGTCGCCGCCCGGGTTCCCGCCGGGCGCATCGTCACCGTCGGCGCCGGCGCCGAGATGCCGCTGCCGCAGGACGGCGGCGAGACCGACCGCGCCTACCAGCTTCGCCTCGGCCGCGCCGATATCCTGCTGACCGACGAGCCGCCGTCGGCCGGCGCCCGCTAACGCCGGGCCCGACAGCCATGCCCCGCAACGCGAAGCTGCACTGGCGGCACTGGAACCCCGGCCTCGACAACGACCACTGGACCCTGGCGGAGGTGATGTCGACGCTGCCGGGCGCCGGCGCCGCCCAGATCCCGTTCCTGATTCGGCTGCTGGAGAACCCGGCCTCGCCGCTGGCGCTGCCGGGCGCGATCAGCCTCGCCCGCCACGACGCGGTCCACGCGCTGCTCGGCCGGGGCTTGAGCGTCCAGGACGAGGCGTTCGTGATCGGCTTCACCATGGGCGCCACCCAGCGGCTGCGCGAATGGCAGCGTCGGCTGTTCTGCTGGGTATCGTCGCGGCTCTATCCGAAAGTCTACCGCTTCGCCGCCGACGACCTCGTGGTCTACACCATGGCGGTCAACGCCGCCCGCCGGATGCCGGTGAAGGACCTGCAGGACTTCCCGTTCGAGCAGCACCTGGACATGACGCTGCACGCGCTGCGCGAGCGGCTTGGCATCCAGGTGGCGGTGCTGCGCGCGTTCTATGCCAAGGAGCGCCTGATCCACCCGGCGAGCCCGGCCAGCCGCCGGCTCGACGTCGACGTCGACGGCGTCGACCCCAGCGACATCCGCCCGCCGGAAGGTCCGGAGTCGGACTGGCAGCGCGACAAGGGAAAGCCCTGATGGCGAAGTTGCCGCGGACCCGGATGCCGACGTTCTGGGACCTGTTCCCGAAGCGGGAACTGGGCAACGGAGCGGTCTCAGCCGGGGTGTTCCTCGCCGCCCTGCTGCTGGCGGGCAACCCGCTGTGGCTGGCCGGGCTGCTCGGGCTCGGCACCTATGCGGGATTCCGGCTCGCCGTCGGCACCGATCCGCTGCGCCGCGAGCTGCTGCCGCCGGTCGAGGGCATGGACGGCGAGGCCTTCGTCCGCCTGATCGCCGACTGCCGCGCCCGGGTGCAAGCGCTGCACGATGCCAATGCCGGCATCCCCAGTGCCGAGCTGACCGGACGCCTCGACCGCATCTGCGGCGCCGCGACGCGGGTGGTCGACGAGCTGGAACGCGACCCCAAGGACGCCCGCCGCGCCCAGCGCTTCCTGGTCACCTATCTCGACAGCGCCGCCACCGTCGCCGCCAAATACGCCGCGCTGGCGGCCAAGGACGCCGACCACGCGATGGAGCACCGCTTCGCCGAGCTGCTGGAGACGATCGAGACGACCTTCAACCGGCAGGTCGACCGGCTGATGCACAACGACCGCCTCGACCTGGACATCGAGATCGAGCTGTTGCAGAAGCAGATGCAGTACGAGGGGGTGGCGTGAAACGGCGGCGACGAGAGAACGCGCCGCTTCCCCGCCTGCCGCTCTGGCCCTAGGTTGCTGCTGCCCGCCCTTTCTTACGGACCCGACAACCCGGATGCCCACCCGCGCGCCAGGCGTATTGATCGGCCTGATCACGATGCTGGTCTCGGTCGGCCCGCTGACCGCGTCGATCTACATCCCGTCGCTGACCGACATCCGGCACGCCCTCGGCGCCACCGAGGCGCAGGTGCAGCTGACCGTCACCGCCTATCTGGTCGGCTTCGCCTTCGCCCAGCTGGCGGTCGGGCCGCTGAGCGACCGGTTCGGCCGGCGGCCGGTGCTGTTCGCCGGGCTGGGGATCTTCATCGCCGCCAGCATCGGCTGCGCCCTCGCCGGCAGCGCCGAGGAGCTGGCGGCGATGCGCGTCGTACAGGCGTTCGGCGCCTGCACCGGACCTGTTGCCGGCCGGGCGATGGTGCGCGACCTGTTCCCGGCCGAACGCGCGCGCAGCGTGTTCGCCGTCGTCGGCACCGCTCTGGCGATCGCACCGGCGATCGCGCCGGTGCTGGGCGGCCAGCTGCAGACCCACATCGGCTGGGAGGCGAACTTCTACGCGCTGGCGATCATCGCGGCGGCGCTGCTGCTGTTCATGCTGGCGATGCTGGAAGAGTCCAACAGGTTCAAGGACCCGACGGCGACCAACCCGCGCCGGCTGGTCGCCAACTACCGCGAGCTGCTGCGCCACCGCGGCTATGTCGGCTGCGGGCTGGTGGTCGGCTTCGTCTTCTTCGGGCTGTTCGCCTATTCCGCCGCCTCGCCCTTCGTGCTGCGGGGAATCCTCGGGCTCGGCGCCGACACCTTCGGCTGGCTGGCGCTGTTCAACGTCGCGGCCTATGTGCTCGGCACCCTGCTCGCCCGCAGCCTCGGCAACCGCTATGCGCTGGTGAGCGTGCTCCGGCTCGGGGTGGCGGTGATGGCGGCCGGCGGGCTCGCCATGCTGGCGGCGACCCAGGCCGGCTGGGTCTCGGTGCTGTCGGTCATTGCCACCGTGATGCTGTTCAACATCGGCATGGGCATCGCGCTGCCCAACGCCTTCGCCGGTGCGATCGGGCCATTCCCGCGCATCGCCGGCAGCGCCTCGGCCCTGGTCGGGTTCTCGCAGATGGGCATCGGCGCCGCCGGCACCGTCCTGGTCGCCGGCCTCGAGGACGGCACCGCCGCCCCGATGGGCATCGCCGTCGCCGTCTCCGGTCTGGCCGCGGCCGCGATCGGCTGGACGGTCGTCCCGCGCACGGCGGGGACGGGATGAGGGGGTTCCGGATCAACCGGGCTGCGTCCTTCGACAGGCTCGGGAAGGAGACCCTTGCCCGGACTGAGGCTTGCACAGGCAGGGTGCGCCCTTCGACAGGCTCAGGGGGAGGAGATGGGGTGTCCTGCACAAATGCTGGTGCCGATTATCTCGCTGTTTCAACGGGATGCCCCAACGCTGACGGTCCTGCCATCCTCCATGCTCCTCATCCTGAGCTTGTCGAAAGGACGCATGCCGCTGATGCAAGCCAAAGGCATTGAAGCCCGCATCCGCCCCGCGCCGGAATCGCTGACGATCGGCGTGCTGCTGACCATGATCGTCGCGCTGGGGCCGGTCTCGACCGACCTCTATCTGCCGTCGCTGCCGTCGATCGAGGCGGCGTTGGCAACCGACGAGCCGAGCGTGCAGCTGACCCTGAGCGGGTTCCTCGCCGCCTTCGCGCTGTGCCAGCTGGTCCATGGGCCGCTGTCGGACCGGTTCGGCCGCCGTCCGGTGCTGCTCGGCGGGCTCGGGCTCTATCTCGCCGCCAGCGTCGGCTGCATGCTGGCGCCGACGATCGAGTGGCTGGTCGCCGGCCGCTTCCTGCAGGCGATCGGCGCCTGCGTCGGCCCGGTCGTCGGCCGCGCGGTGGTCCGCGACGTCTACGGCCGCGAGCGGGCGGCGAAGGTGCTGGCCTATATGGGGGCGGCGATGGCGCTGGCGCCGGCGGTGGGGCCGGTGCTGGGCGGGCTGATGCAGCAATGGTTCGGCTGGCAGGCGAATTTCGCCCTGATGGCCGTCTTCGGACTCGCCGCCGTCGCCGGCACCTGGGTGCTGCTCGGCGAGACCAACCGACACCGCAACCCGGAGGCGACCCGGCCCGGCCGGCTGCTCGCCAACTACCGGGCGCTGCTGCGCGACCGCAGCTATCTCGGCTATGTGGCGATGCTGACCGCCGCCTATGCCGGCCTGTTCGCCTTCATCTCCGGCTCGTCCTTCGTCTTCATCGGCTATCACGGGCTCAGCGAGACCGCCTTCGGCTTCTGCTTCGCCGCCGCCGTGCTCGGCTACATGGCCGGCACGCTCGCCAGCGGCCGGCTCTCCGGCCGTTTCCGGCTGGAGGCGCTGGCCACCACCGGCGCGGCGATGACGGCGGGCGCGGGTGTGGTCGGCGCGGGGCTGGGTCTTTTCGGTATCGATTCGATCGCCGCCATCCTGATTCCGATGGCCGCCTACATGGCCGGGATCGGCTTCGTGATGCCGAACGCGATGGCGGGCGCGATCGGGCCGTTCCCGGCGATGGCCGGCGCAGCAGCAGCGCTGGCCGGATTCTGCACCTTCGGCTTCGCCGCGATCTGGGGCAACGTCGCCGCCCAGCTCACCACCCGGCTGCAGGACGGCGGCTCGCCGCTGGTGATGACCAGCGCCATCGGCATCGCCGGCCTGGGGGTGCTGGCGGCGGAGCGGCTCATCGTTCCGCGGTCGCGCCGGCCGGCAGCCCCAGCGCCCGCACCATGATCTCCCGCCACAGCTCGGCCGGCAGCCCGCCGCCGGTGACGGCGCGCATCGGGCTGTTGTCGTCGTTGCCGAGCCAGACCCCGAGCACGACCTCGCCGGCGAAGCCGATGAACCAGGCGTCGCGATAGTCGGAGCTGGTGCCGGTCTTGCCGGCCACCGCCACCCCGGGCAGCGACGCGGCGCGCCCGCTGCCCTCACCCACCACCGCACGCAGCATCTCGTTCATCGCCGATACATCCGCGTCGCCGACCTGGCGCGACAGCCGGCCGCTGGCCTGGCGGAACAGCACCGCGCCGCCGGCGGTCCGGATCTCGGTGATGCCGTAGGGCTGGACCGCGAAGCCGCCATTGGCGAAGGCGGCGAAGGCGCCGGTGAGCTCGATCAGGTGCACCTCGCCGGCGCCCAGCGCCAGGGCCGGCGTGCG
>JBHJOG010000009.1:0-2993 GCA_050329975.1 Alphaproteobacteria bacterium
GAGCACATCCGGATCCTCGGGCCGCTGGTGGCGGTCTGGTTCGCGGTGTTCACCATCCCGCTGTTCCTCTACACGCCCGACCGGCCGTCCACCGGGGTCTCCCTTGCCCGCGCCACCCGCCTGGGCATCGGGGCGCTGGCAGAGACCTTTCGTCAGGCCCGTCGCTATCGCGACATCATGCGCTACCTGATCGCCCGCATCCTGTACATCGATGGGCTGAACACCCTCTTCGCGCTCGGCGGGATCTACGCTGCCGGCGCCTTCAGCATGAGCTTCGAGGAAGTGTTGCTGTTCGGGGTGCTGATCAACGTCACCGCCGGGCTCGGCGCCTTCGCCTTCGCCTGGGTCGACGACTGGATCGGCCCGAAACGTACCATCCTGATCAGCGTCGCCGCGCTGACCCTGCTCTGCTCGGTCATCCTCGTCATCGAATCGGTTACCTGGTTCTACGTCCTCGCGATGCTGATCGGCATCTTCATCGGACCGACCCAGTCGGCCAGCCGATCGCTGATGGCGCACATGGCGCCCGAGGAGATGCGCACCGAGATGTTCGGCCTGTTCGCGCTCTCCGGCAAGATCACGTCCTTCGTCGGGCCTGCCGCGGTCGCGATCCTGACCGCGGCGACCGACAGCCAGCGCATCGGCATGGCGGCGATCCTGGTCCTGTTCGTGGCCGGCTTCCTGGTCATGCTCGGCGTGAAGGAGCCGGAGCGGCCGCCCGCGCCGGTACAGGTTTGATGACAGGCGCGACCGCGGTCGGCGTACCGGATTTCGCCGGACGGCGCGTGCTGGTGGTCGGCGACGTCATGCTCGACCGCTTCGTCTATGGCGAGGTCGGCCGGGTGTCGCCCGAGGCGCCGATCGCGGTGTTCCGCGAAGGCGCCTCGGCCACTGCTATGCTGGGCGGAGCCGGAAATCTCGCCCGCAATGTGGCGGCGCTGGGCGGGCAGGCGGTTCTGGTCGGGCTTGTCGGGGACGATGCCGAAGCCGACATCGTCCGTCGGCTCGCGGCCGGGACCGACGGGCTGGATGCCCGCCTGGTGGTCGATGCGGGTCGGCCGACCACGCTGAAGACCCGCTATGTCTCCCGCGGCCAGCAGCTGCTGCGAGTGGACCGCGAGGTGGACGATCCGGGCCCCCATCAGGCGATCGAGGCGTTGATCGCGGCGGTGCGGCAGGCGCTCCGCGACCCGGAGCCGCCGGTGCATGCGGTGGTGCTGTCCGATTATGCCAAGGGCGTGCTGTCCGGCCCGGTGGTGCGCGAGGTGGTGGCGGCGGCCTCCCGCCTGCATGTGCCGGTACTGGTCGATCCGAAGACCGCCGACCTCTCCTACTACGGACCGGTCGATGTGCTGACCCCCAATGCGGGCGAGCTGGCCCGGGCGACCGGCCTTCCGGTGGACAGCGACGAGTCGGTCGAGACCGCGGCGCTGGTCGCCCTTGCCCGGGCGCGGTCGGGTACGCTGGTCGTCACCCGTGCAGAGCGCGGCTTGAGCGTCGTGCCTCGGGTCGGTGCTGCGATCCACTGGCCGGCCCGGGTCCACCAGGTGTTCGACGTCTCGGGTGCCGGCGACACGGTGATGGCTGTGCTGGCGCTGAGCCTCGCCAGCGGGCTGGCGATCGGGCCCGCGGCCGAGCTCGCCAACCTCGCCGGCGGACTGGTCGTGCAGAAGGCGGGGACCGCTACCATCAGCCGGACCGAACTCGCCGACGCCCTCGCCGACGCTCATAGTGCCGATGTCGGCCGGAAGGTCGTCGACCTCGACACCCTCGCCGGCCGCGTCGCCCAGTGGCGCGATCGGGGCCTGCGGATCGGCTTCACCAACGGCTGCTTCGACCTGATTCACCCCGGCCATGCCGGTCTGCTCTCCCAGGCCCGCACCGCGTGCGACCGATTGGTGGTGGGGCTCAACACCGATGCCTCGGTCAAGCGCCTGAAGGGACCAGACCGGCCGGTCCAGTCCGAGCAGGCCCGCGCCACCGTGCTGGCGGCGCTCGCCGCCGTCGATGCGGTCGTCCTGTTCGACGACGATACGCCGCTGGCCCTGATCGACGCGATCCGGCCGGACGTGCTGGTGAAGGGTGCGGATTACACGGTGGAGACGGTCGTTGGGTCGGACATCGTGCTCGGCTATGGCGGGCGCGTCCTGCTCGCCGACATCCGGCAGGGCCACTCGACCAGCGCGATCATCGCGCGGTCCAACGGCGGGTCTGCCCTGTAGGATGCGTTCAGGCGAGTGCGGCCAGCGCGCGCTCGATCTTCGCGGCGGTCGGCCCGACCGTTGTGTTCGGCCGGGCCGCCTCTTCGGCAATCGCCGCGCGCATGGCCTCGATCGTCAGCTCGCGCCGCAACGGCTCCAGCTGCGCACGCACCCCCGGATCGGCTGAGACTGCGTTGAATACCAGCTGCGTGATGCGCTCGATCGCGTCCAGCCGCCCCCAGAGCAGGTCGTTCTCGCGCGCGGGGCGGTCGAGGAATCCGCGGAACGCGCCAAGTTCCCGGCTCATCAGCGGTGCGCGATGATCGGCCAGCAGCTGGGAATCGTGCGGCGAAATTCGCATCACCCTGACCGCGAACAGGTCATCGACCTGGGCTGCATCCATCAGCGGCAAGACCTGGCGGTCGACCAGGGGAAAGGTAGCGAAGTCGATCGCGGCGGCGTCTCGCGAGGTTTCCGGCAGGCCGGCTATGGCGCCGGCGATGCGTCCGCCGAGCAGATTGCAGGTCTCGGCGAAGCTGCCTGCCAGCGTGTCGTAGACCGCCTGAAGCTCAGTAGCGAACCGCCCGATCGCCTGGGACGGGTCGAAGTGCAGCGTGTCGATCAACCGGTCGATGTCCGCAGTCCGGTCGCCGATCGACGACCTGATCTGCGCCGCAACCGCGTCCACATCCCGCAGGAGCGCCTCGTAGCCGAACGCGACCTCTGCCAGTGCGGCCTTGGCCCGGTCGAGATCCCGGCGCCTGCTGCCGGATTCCGCATCTTCCGGCGGCC
>JBHJOG010000010.1:0-4979 GCA_050329975.1 Alphaproteobacteria bacterium
GGTGAAGCCGAACCAGCTGTGCTCGCCGCCGTCGACCGTCCGCTGCAGCGTGAACAGGTCGGCATAGGGCGCCAGCATCTCCTGGTAGAAGGCAGCGTTGCGGCGGCGGGCGGCGACGAAGCCGGCGAGTTTCGGCACCTGCACCAGCCCGATCGCCGCCTGCGGCTCGGTGAGCCGCAGGTTGTAGCCCTCGTTGACGAACAGGAACTTCGGGTCGATGTCCGGGTAGAGCTTCGTCCAGCGCTCCCGGTCCTCGACCTGGCGGATCCAGCCGTGCGCGCGCAGGATGCGCATCAGCTCGGCCAGTTCGAAATCGTCGGTGACGCAGATCCCGCCTTCGAGCGTCGTGATGTGGTGCGAGTAGTAGAAGCTGAAGCTCGCCACCCGGCCGAACGAGCCGACCGCGCGGCCCTTGTAGCGGGCGCCCATCGACTCGCACCCGTCCTCGATCAGGATCAGGTTGCGCCGGGCGCAGATATCGGCGAGCGCGTCGTAGTCGCAGGGGTTGCCGTAGACCGGCACTGCCATAATTGCCCGCGTGCGCGGCCCGATCGCCCGCTCCACCGCCTCCGGGTCGAGGTTGAGGGTATCGAGCGTGCTGTCGACCAGGACCGGCGTCAGGCCCATCTGCACGATCGGCCACAGCGAGGTGGACCAGGTCAGCGCCGGCAGGATCACCTCGTCGCCGCCCCGCAGGCCGTCGCGGCACATCGGGTTGGCCAGGGCGGCCAGCATCAACAGGTTGGCCGACGAGCCGGAATTGTTGCTGACGCCGTGCGAAAAGCCGAGCGCGTCACAATAGGCGCGCTCGAATCTCAACACCTGCTCGCCCATCGTCACCTGGGTGGTCAGCATCTGGCGGGTGGCGGCGAATACCTCCTCGGGGCCGAAGGTCGGCTCGTGCAGCCGCACCGCCGGCGCGGCCGGATCGAAGCCGATGGCGCTGTTCTCGGACCACCAGGCCCTGATCGCCGAGTCCACGCCCCGGAAGGAATCGGAATTCGCCATTGGAAGCCTCATGCCACTGCGCGGGAGGGCCCAAGCTGGCCCGGCGCCTGTGATTTTATGGTTAGCGTCGCCGGGTCGATGTTCGCGCGCCACCAGGCGACGGTGCGCGCTATGCCGTCCTCGAGGCCGATCTTCGGCGTCCAGCCCAGTGCCTCGCGTGCGCGGGTGCAGTCCAGCACCAGGTTGAACGGGATGGTCGGGCGGGCGAGGTTGTGCTCCAGCCTGAGGGTCTTCCCGGAGGCTTCCACCACGCGTTCCACCAGCGATCGAATACTTGCTGCCCAGCTGGAACCGACGTTGTAGAGCCCGAACGGAGCCTCCTGCCGGGCGAGCGCCACGTCGACGAATCCGACCAGGTCATCCACATGCAGCAGGTCGCGCAACTCCTCGCCGGTGCCCCAGATCTCCAGGCGGTCGTCGGCGAGCATCGTCTTGGTGACGGTAGCGCCGAACACGTGGCTCTTCTCCAGGTCGAACTTGTCGTAAGGGCCGTAGATGTTGGAGTGGCGGATGACGGTATGCCGGGTGCGGCCGAGGCCGGCGTAGAACGCGCACATCTTCTCCACATAGGCCTTGGTCCAGCCGACTCCGAAATACTTGTCGGTGATCTCACCGGTGAAGTCCTCCTCGCGCACCGGCGTGTCCGACGATGGGTACATCACGGTGCAACTGAAGAAGACGAACCGCTTGACCGCGTGCTCGTAAGCCGAACGCAGCAGCAGGGAGTTCATGACGGCGTTGTCGGTGACATGGATAAACGGCTTTGTGGTGATGTCCTTGGCGCCGGACGTGGTCGCGGCGGCCTGGATCACGATGTCGGCGCCTGCGATCACCCGGTCGACGGCCGCGGAATCGCGCAGATCGCCCTGGACCCAGGTCACTCCAGGACAATCGAATGGCGGCCGTTTGTGCGCGACTGCCGTGACCGTGCAGTCCGGGCGGGCGGCAAAGTGCTCGACCAGGTTGCGGCCGATGAAGCCGGTAGCGCCACAGATCAGGATGCGGGTCATAGGGCGAGTTCCCTGGTGGTGAGGCGCGTGTGGGCCATGAGTTCGCGCAAGCCCTGCTCCAGGCCGACCTCGGGCCGGAAGCCGATCTCCCGCTCTGCCCGCGCGGTCAGGAATCGGCGGGTAACCACCGGGGAGACGCCCTGCGGCGCCTCATAGCGCACACGCGCATCGGTCCAGCCATCGATTGCGAGCAGTAGCTCGAGGACCTCACGGGTGGTGCAGGTCGTGCCCGCCGCAATGTTATAGGCCGCGTAACCCTTGGCGCTGGCGACCGCCAGCAGGGCGGCGCGGGCGACGTCCCGGGCGTGGATCAGGTCTCGGGCCTGGGAGCCGTTGCCCCAGACCGTGATCGGCTCCTCGCGGTCGAGAACGCGGCGGACGAACGTGTAGACGAAGTGCGAGGCGACCGGGTCGACCCGGTCGCGCGGGCCATAGACCAGCGAGGGGCGGAGCGCGACCACGTCCAGCGCCGGCGAGAGCTTCTCGGCGTACATCCGGCTCTGGGTCTCGAGGTAGCGGTGCGCCCAGCCCAGGCCATACCAGCCGTCGGGTGGGTCCCCACGGAACATATCTGCCTCGTCAAGGTCATCCGTATCAGTGGGATAGCCGGTTGTGCTGCTAAACCAGACGAGCTTCTTCACACCCGCGCGCCAGCAGGCCTCGTGGATGTTGCCGGTGATCGCCAGATTGCGCCGCACCGGCCCGACCGGGTCGCGCGCCAGCACCGTCGCCGGTGCGATCTCGCCAGCACAGTGGATGACGGTGTCGTGGCCGGCAACCAGGGCGGCGCAGGCCTCCATGTCGGCGAGGTCGGCCCGGCGCCAATCGCAGCGGCGATCGGGCGCCGACGGCAGCGCGGTTCGGTAGCCCGCCGTGACGCCGTCGCAGTCGTGGTCCAGCAGTTGCTCGATCACGTGGCGGCCGATCAGGCCGGTGGCGCCGGTGACGAGAAAACGGCCGCCGGGGACCACCTAGAACGGGCCCCGGAACGACTTGTAGGCCTCGGTGCTGGACCGCTCGCTCGGCAGCGGGATGTCGCCCGCGCCGACGAGCTTGACCACCGCGCGGCAGACGTCGCCGAGATTGGGGTAGAAGGCGTCCTCCAGCGGCTTGGCGGTCGGGCACGGCGTCGGCGCCATGCCGAGGCCGATCACCGGCGCGCGCAGCATGGTCGGGTCATGCTGGGCGACCAGCCGGCAGATCTCGGCGTTGACCCCGTAGCCCTGCCAGCCGGTGTCGGCGACCAGCAGGCGGCCGGTCTTGCGCACGCTGCGCAGGACCACTTCGCCGTCGATGTGGGACAGGCAGTTGAGGTCGATCACCTCGCAGTCGATACCATGTTGCTTCAGGTGCTCGGCGGCGCGGCGAGCCTCCAGCACCATCAGCGAGGTGGCGACGATGGTCACATCCCGGCCCTTGCGCTCGACATGGGCGCGCATCGGCTGCCGCGGTGCGGCGCCTGCGACGGGCCCGGCGAAGCTGAGGTCGTAGAGCAGCCGGTGCTCGAGGACGATCACCGGCCCCTGGTTGCGGGCGATGGCGTGCGGGTAGTCGGTCAGGATCGCCTGCGGGCTCGACGGCATCAGGACGGTGAGCCCGGGGCAATGGGCGAACAGCGACTGCAGGCTCTGGCTGTGCTGCGCCCCCTGCCCCCAGCTGCGGCCGATGATCATCCGGATCATCATCGGCACCGCGAACAGCCCGCCGTAGATGTAGCGGTACTTGGCAGCCATGTTGATGATCTGGTTAGCGGCGAGCAGCCCGAAGTCGGCGCGGATGTGGGTGTTGATCGGGTAGAGCCCGGCCAGTGCTGCGCCGATGCAGATGCCGGTCACCGCCTCCTCGGCCAGCGGCGCCTCGATCACCCGGTGGCGGCCGAACCGTGCCTGCAGTCCGGCGGTGGTGCCGAAGATGCCGATGTGGTCGGTGACGCCCTGGCCGATCACCAGCGTGTTGTCGTGCTCCGCCAGCGCGTCGTGCATCACCGCGACTAGCGCGTCGCGATAGGTTCCGTCGGCAGCCGGGACGGCGGCCGGTGCGGGCGCTTCGGCGCGCCTAGCCGAAACAGCGGTCGACATCGGTGAAAACCTCCCGCACATCGGGTGCCGGGCTGGCCTCTGCGAAGGCGAAAGCCGCATCGATCTCGGCGGCGATGCCGGCGCGAGCGTCGGCGAGCGCATCGTCGTCCTCCAGCAGCGGATCCATCAGCCGCCACTCGGTCAACTCGAACTGGGAGCGGTAGCCGCGGTGGAAATCCTCGCCCGGGCCGACATGCTCCCTCGCGCGGAACAGTGGCAGCTCGACGAAGCGCGGCTGCCGGTCGGCACGCATGGCCGCGATGATCGGGCCGAGCTGATTGTAGACCGCGGACGGATCATAGGCCGTGTCCAGCCGATGGGCCTCGATGCCGTAGACCGAGGCATGGGCGACCAGGTCATAAGACTGGCGGTCGGCCAGGGTGGCGTGGATGGCGAGCCCATTGTTCTCGCAGAGGAACAGCACCGGCAGCGCGTGAACCGCGGCAAAGTTCAGGCTCTCGTGGTAGACGCCCTCCTCGGTCGCACCGTCGCCGAACACGCAGACCGTGATGTCGTCGCCGAGTCGGCCCGCCTGTGGCCAGCGGCTCTTCAGCGCGGCGCCGACCGCATGCGGGATAGTGCTGGCGACGATCGCCGACGAACCCATCATGCCGACCTCGGGCGCGGCCAGGTGCATCGAGCCCGCCTTGCCCTTGGCGAAGCCGGTGGCGCGCCCGTAGAGCTCCGCGATCATCGTCTTCATGTCGCCGCCCTTGGCCAGGTAATAGGCGTGCCCACGGTAGGTCGTGAACAGCAGGTCGGTCGCCCGCAGGTGCGAACAGAGACCGACGGCCGCCGCCTCCTGGCCGATCGACAGGTGTACCGGGCTCTGGATTCGGTCGGACGGATAGATCTCCGCGATCCGCTCCTCAGTCATGCGGAT
>JBHJOG010000011.1:0-7196 GCA_050329975.1 Alphaproteobacteria bacterium
TCGCCAGGCATCTCCCGCAGCCAGTCCGGCCGCGCCTCGCTCGCCGGCACCGGCCTGGGCAGGACCGGCTCGAGCAGCGGGTGGCAGCGGGCGACGATCGTGCCGGTCACTGGCCGGCCTTCCCCTTCTCCCGGCGCAGGAGGACCGTATGGGCGACGGCGGCGCCGATGGTCAGCACCACGATCACCGCGCCGACCGCGTTGATCACCGGCGGATGCCCGTTGGGGTTGCGCACCATAGCCCCGATCTCGGTCGAGAAGGTGCAGGAGCCGCCCTTGGCGAACATCGTCGTGTTGTAGTTCTCGAACGAGCTCATGAACGCGATCACGCCGGCGGTGGCCAGCGCCGGCAGCAGGAACGGCAGCGTGACGCGACGGAACGCCAGCCACGGCGAGGCGCCCAGGTCGAGCGCCGCCTCCTCGTGTTCCGGGGGCTGCCGCTGCAGGCGGGCCATGATCACCAGCATCGGATAGCCGGCGATGAAAGTGGTCTGCGCCAGTACGATCGTACCGAGGCCTGCGTTCATGCCGAGCTGGCCCCAGAACGCCAGCGTCGACAGCCCGAGGACGATCCCCGGCGCCAGCATCGGCGACAGCAGCACCCACCACAGCAGCGAGTTGAACCGCGACTGCCAGCGGGTGAGCAGGATCGCCCCGGAGAGCCCGAGCAGTAGCGACAGCGGCACCACGAAGGCGGCGACGACCAGCGAGTTGCCGAAGCAGTCGTAGAACCGTCCCCGGTCGATGCTGCGCAGCACCGGGTCGGCGCGCAGCCCCGCCTCGTTCATCCAGTAGAATTCGTACCATTTGCCGGTGATACCGTGCCAATCGGTGACGCTGGGCGGCGAGATGTCGTTGAAGGAGGCGACGATCAGCAGCAGCAGGGGCGCGAACATGAACAGCAGGAACGCGCCGGTGTAGAGCCTGAGCACCAGCTGGCTCGCGCTTCCGGCCCGGCCCACCCTCGGCGCGACCACCGCCCGCTGTCCTGTCTCCGCGATCGCGCTCATGCCCGCATGAAATCCCTGAGCCGCGCCCGCATCAGCCACATGAACAAGGCGACGATTGCGAAGCAGACCACCGTGTAGGCGAAGGCATAGGCGGTGCCGAGGTTGGTGTTCTGCGATTCGAAGAACTTGTTGTAGATGGTCTGGCTGAACCACTCGCCCTGCAGCCCGCTGGAGACGATGCGCGGCACCGAGAAGGCGCCGGCCGCCAGCATGAAGGTGGCGATACAGCCAACGGCGATGCCGGGCTTGGAGTGGGGGATGATGATCCGCCGGTGCACCCGCCAGGTCGAAGAGCCGAGGTCCCGCGCCGCTTCGATCTGGTTCCGGTCCAGCGTCGCCATGACGTTGTAGATCGGGAAAACCATGAACAGGATGTAGGTGTAGACGATCACCGTGAAGACGGTGAGCGGGCTGCGCTTGAACGCCACATACTCGCCGCGCTCGATATCGACCACGCCGACGAGGTCGAGCAGGCGGTTCAGCAGGCCGTTGTTGTCGATGATCGACACCCAGGCATAGACCCGCATGATCTCGACGGTGGCGTACGGGATGAGCAGCGCCACGAACAGCCAGACCGCCCGCTCCGGCGCCGCCTTTAGCGCGAGGTTGTAGGCGATCGGATAGCAGGCGACCAGCGCCAGCCCCGTCGCCACCGCCGCGAACATGATGGTGCGCAGCAGCGTGGTCAGCGTCAGCCGCTCGTAGACCACGCCGTCGCGTTCGTAGCGCAGACCGACCGCTTCCTTCAGCTGGGTGCTGAATTCCGCCCGATCCTGCGCCCGGCCCTCGGCGGAGAGCGGAATGACCAGCGGCTTCACGATATAGGCGAAATTTCCGAAGCCGTAGGGGCTGATATCGGATTCCGCCACCAGCAGCGCCTGGTAGAGAACCGAGGCCGCATCGAAAACCTGCTGTGCCTGCGCATGTTGGGTTTCCAGGTCCGCGCCCTGGTCCACCTCCAGCGTCGCGATCTCGTATTCCGTGTTGAGATAGGCAGTCTCGCCGATGTCGCGCACCAGCGGCTGCGCCGTGGTCGCCCGGTCGCACTGGATGATGTAGGGAAGGCCGGCGCCAGAGCCGCTCGGGCTCGGCACCGCCAGCCCTCCCGGCGAAGGGGTCGCCAACGGCGACGGCACTGCCAGCCCGCCAGTGTCCGTTTCCGGAGCCTCGTCGCGATAGGCATCCAGCACCGTCTGGCAGGTCTGGGCGTCGCGCATCAGGGTCAGCGCGATCGAGGAGTCCAGCTGCCGCAACGGCGTGCGCAACGCCATGTCCAGCATGTTGAACTGCGGCAGAACGATCAGCAGCAGCGCCCACAGCGCCGCTGCCGAGACGAAAACGGTCGTCAGCGTGCGGCCATAGGCGCGGGCGAGCTTACGCATGCTCGACCATGTCCTTGCCGGTCTTGGCCAGCGGCCCGCTCGGCAGGACAATCGCGTTCTCGCAGCGGAACCCGATGGTCTGGGCGCCGCTCAGCGCGCGGCCGGCGTCCCCGGTGTTGGTCAGGTGCATGGCGATCTCGCGCCCGCCCGCATTCAGGAAGACGTTGACGAAGGGTCCTTCCAGGTCGCGCCGCTGGACTTCCGCCGTCAGCAGGTTGCCGAGCGGGGGCTGCTGGCCGTTTGCCAGGGCGACATGTTCCGGCCGCACGAACACCATCGCGCTGTCGCCGGGGGCGAGACACTGCGGATTGCGCCCGCGCAGACGCCCGAGCGGGGTGTCCACCACCGCCGTCCCCTCCTCGGACCCGGCGACGGTGCCGCGGAACACGTTGGTCTCGCCGACGAAGCTGGCGACGAATGGCGTCGCCGGCCGGCCATAGACATCGTCGCCGTTGCCAACCTGCTCGACCACGCCGTCCTTCATCACCGCCACCCGGTCGGACATGGTCAGCGCCTCGCCCTGGTCGTGGGTGATGTAGACGAAAGTGATGCCGGTCTTGCGCTGGATCGCCCGCAGTTCCGCACGCATATGCTGGCGCAGCTTCAGGTCGAGCGCCGACAGCGGCTCGTCGAGCAGCAGCACCGCCGGCTCGACCGCCAGCGCGCGCGCAATTGCCACCCGCTGCCGCTGGCCACCGGACAGCTCCGACGGTTTCTTGTGCCCCTGGCCGGTCAGCGCGACCAGCTCCAGCAGTTCGTCGGCGCGGCGCTGGCGCGTGCGCTTGTCGACGCCGCGCGCCTCCAGCCCGAAGGCGACGTTCTCCCACACCGGCATCAGCGGGAACAGCGCCAGGTTCTGGAAGATCAACGCGGTCGGGCGGGCATTCGGCCCGCTGGTGCCCATGTCGGCACCACCGACCAGAATGCGGCCGGATGACGGGAAGATGAAACCCGAGATTGCGCGCAAGATGGTCGTCTTGCCGCAGCCGGACGGGCCGAGGATCGAGAAGAACTCCCCCGAGTTGATCGTCAGCGAGGTCGGATGGACCGCAGTGAAGCCGTTCGGGTAGGTGATTGTGAGCTGGTCGAGAACGATATCCTTGCCGTGCATGGCGATTTGCCCCCAGACCCGTCCCGCGCAGGCAGCCTGCGGGCTGGACGGGGGTGACGGGCCGGCGGCCCGTCACCGGCAGGAAAGGATCAGGCGTTGGTGATGATCTCGACGAACTCGTTGGTCACGGCCGACGTGAAGGGCTGGTCGGCCTGCCACCACCACATGTTGTTCAGCACGTCCTCGCGGTAGACCTCGTTGAACTGTCGCTTGAACTCATCGGAGGCATAGTCGGCAGCGCCGGCAACGGCGGAGTTGTAGCCGGTGTTGTTGGCGAACATCCCACCCACTTCCGGGGTCAGCATGAAATTGATGAAGGCATAGGCCTGGTCGACGTTGTCGACGCCGGAGGGGACGCCGATCGAGTCAAGCCAGGTGATGATACCTTCCTTCGGCGCCCGGAAGACGTAGTTCGGATCCTCGCGGTTCAGCAGCAGCCCGGTGGTGTCCCAGGTCTGGCCGATGGTGCAGCCGGCCTCCTTGAAGGCCGCCGTGGCCTCGGTGGCATTGTTCCAGAACGCACCGAAATTGCCCTTGCGCTCCAGCATCCACTGGGTGACCGCGCTCCAGACCCGGCGCGCGTCCTCCTCGCTCTTGTAGACATCGAGCATCCGGTTCGAGGGGACCTCGCCGGTCGCATCCAGATAGAGGCCGACGCCGACGATCCCGGACTTCTGGCGGAACGCGGCCGCACCGGCAGCCTCCGGACGCCACAAGTCGCCGTAGGAGAGATCGGCATCGGCGATGTCCAGTGCCCCGCGGTTGAGCGTGATGCCCTCGGTGCCCCAATCGAGCGGGATCAGGTAGCGCGCGCCGTCCTTCGTCGCGCCCAGCTGCACGGAATCGCGCAGGAACGAGGGGATGACCGCGTCCAGGTTGGCCTTCGTCTCGTCGATCGGCGCCAGGAAGATCCCGCCCGGCGCATCCGGACTCTCGTACTGCGCCCGGTTGGTGATCGACGGCATGATCACGTCGAACCCTTTGCCGCCATTGGCGACCAGGGTAGACGCCGCTTCGTCGTTGGAACCATAGGTGGTCAGGTTCAGCGTGATGCCGGTATCGGCGGTGAACTTCTCGGCGATGTTCGGCTGGACGTAGTCCTGCCAGGCAAACACGTTGACCGAGCCCGAACTGGCCAGCGCGTCATGCGCACGCAGAATTGCCGGTGCGGCAACCGCCGCGGCGGCACCCTTCAGGACGGAACGACGGGAAATCGACATTGGTAACCCCCTGTAACTGACTTCGAACCGGGCATTTATCAGCGGTCGCATGCCGGAACGGTTACGACTGCGTGTCAGGTTCATGACAGTCGGCGGAAGGGTCGGCCCGCCTGCCGACGCGGTCATGCGACTGACGTCGTTGCCTCTTGGAATGGGTACGGTAGCGCCGGCCGTTCGGCGGGGCGAGTCCAAAGATGTGCGGGCAGTGCATGGCCCGTCAGCCTCTCGGCCAAGGCTTGCCTTCTGAAGCGCTGCCGGACAAGGCTACGCTGGAACCGGTGAGAGAGGCGACTCCGACAGCAGTCGAGCGGGTGACCGTCATGAACGTCCTCCTGATCACCTGCGACCAGTGGCGGGGCGACTGCCTCTCGGCGGTCGGACATCCGATGGTGCGAACCCCGCACGCCGATGCGCTCGCTGCGCGGGGCGTCCTGTTCGCCCGTCACTACTGCCAGGCCGCACCTTGCTCGCCGGCGCGCGCGTCCCTGCTGACCGGGCTCTACCAGATGAACCACCGGGTCTGCCGCAACGGCACGCCGCTGGACGCGCGCCACGACACGCTGGCGCTGGCGGCCCGCCGGCTGGGTTACCAGCCGGTGCTGTTCGGCTACACCGACGCCGGCATCGACCCGCGGACCTGCGCGCCCGGAGACCCCCGCATCCGCAGCAACGAGGGCGTGCTGCCCGGCTTCGAGCGCCGGGTGCCGCTGCCGGAGTCCTCGGAGCCTTGGCTCGGATGGCTGAGGAAGCGCGGGGTCGCGGTGCCCGAGCCGGGGCTCGACATCTACCTGCCGGCTGAGGGATCACCCGACCCGCCCTCCGGCGCACCGGCGCCCTACCCGGCCGAGGTGTCGGAAGCGGCCTTCCTCGCCGAGGCCGTCATTGACTACGCGGCCGAGATGGGCACCGCGCCCTGGTTCGCCCATGTCAGCTTCCTCCGTCCCCACCCGCCGTTCATCGCGCCGGCGCCCTACAACCGGATGTTCGACCCGGACCGAGTGCCGCCCTTCGTGCGTGCCGAGACGATCCGGGCCGAGGGAGAAAGCCACCCGTTCGTCGCCTACGCGCTCTCGATGCTGCAGAAGGCTGAGTTCATCCGTGGGGCGCGGGGCCTCGTCGCCGACTGGGACGATGCCGCCCGCCGCCAGCTGCGCGCCACCTATTACGGATTGATCGCCGAGGTCGACGCCCAGGTCGGCCGGATCATGACCGCGCTGGCCGAGTTGGGACGTCTGGACGATACGCTCGTGGTCCTGACCACGGATCACGGAGAGATGGCCGGCGACCACTGGCTGTTCGGCAAGCTCGGCTATTTCGACCCGAGCTTCCACATCCCGCTGATCGTCGCCGGGCCGGGGGTAGCCGCCGGCGCCCGGGTCGAACGGTTCACTGAAGCGGTCGATGTGATGCCGACCATCATCGAGTTCCTCGGCGGCAAGGCGACGCGCGCCATCGACGGCCGCCCACTCCAGCCATTCCTCGCGGGGCACCGGCCCGACAACTGGAGGGATTGCGCCCATTGGGAGTACGACTTCCGCGAGGTCGCCACCGGCGCCGCCCAGCGGGCGCTGGGGCTCGAGTTGGACGACTGCGCGCTCGCCGTCATCCGCGACGAGGCCTACAAGTACGTCCATTTCACCGCCCTGCCGCCGCTGCTGTTCGACCTCGCCGCCGACCCGGGCGAGCTTGCCAACGTCGCCGACGACCCGGCCCACGCCCCCGCCCGCCTCCGCTACGCCGAGAAGCTCCTCGCCTGGCGCGCCCGCCACCTCGACCGCACGCTGACCGGCATCGAGCTGCATCCGGACGGGATGGTGTCGGTAGGGTGACGGGCACATGGCCCTTGAGGGACAGGTCCCGCACGCGGTCGCACACGCTTGTACCCGCCCGCCAGCTATGCAACGATCCAGCGACGATGGTCTGCACGACAGTGGGGATGGTCATATGTCGCGCATGCGCTGGACGCTCGGCCTCGTCGTCCTGGTGCTCGGCAGCGGTGCTGCGCAGGCCCAGCAGTGCCCACCCCCCGGGGGCGCGCTCAATCCCGGACTGATCGTCCACATCGGCAGCCTGCCTGCCGACACCTCGGGCGGCAATATTGGCGGCAACGTCGGCGGCGCCGAGGTGTGCATCGTCGAGGCGACACCGGCAGGCACCGAGTACAGCACGTTCGCCTTCAACATCGGCCTGCTCCCCGCCACCACGTCGGGCAGCGGGGGCTTCGCCTGTTTCGAGTTCCGCGGCCCCGCCCGTGCGGTGGGCATGATGCAAACAGATTTTCGCGGCACGTTGCGGGTGCGCGCCCACAAGGACGGCTTCTGTGCAGACGAGGTAATCGTCGACTACAGTGCGGGGCCGGTGATGGGGCACCTGCTGCTGCGCGAAATCTCACCAGCCTCGAACGAGCGGGTGTGGTGCGGCAGCAGGGCGGGCCAGCGCTGCGCCGGCACCGGCACGCCGTCGCCGTTCCGCGA
>JBHJOG010000012.1:0-12237 GCA_050329975.1 Alphaproteobacteria bacterium
GATGGGGCGCTATTCGGAGGCCTATCAGCGCGCGCTGCATGATCCGGAGGGGTTCTGGGGCGAGGCGGCTGCGGCGATCGACTGGATCCGGCCCTGGGATCGCGTGCTCGACGACTCGAACCCGCCCTTCTATCGCTGGTTCACCGGCGGCGTCCTCAACACCTGCCACAATGCCCTCGACCGCCACGTCGCCGCCGGCCGCGGAGACCAGCCGGCGCTGATCCACGACAGCCCGGTCAGCGGAACCAAGGCGCAGCTGACCTACCGCGAGCTGCGCGACCAGGTTGCGGCCTTCGCCGGCGCGATGGCGCGGCTCGGGGTCGGCAAGGGCGACCGGGTGATCATCTACATGCCGATGGTGCCGGAGGCGGTGATCGCCATACTCGCCTGCGCCCGGCTCGGCGCCATCCACTCCGTGGTCTTCGGCGGCTTTGCCGCCAACGAACTGGCCCACCGCATCGACGACTGCACCCCGAAGCTGGTCGTCTCGGCGAGCTGCGGGATCGAGCCGGGCCGGCTGGTCGCCTACAAGCCGCTGCTCGACAAGGCGTTCGAGCTTGCCCGCCACAAGCCCGAACGCTGTATCGTCCTGCAGCGCCCGCAGCTGGCCGCGGAACTGGTCGACGGCCGGGACCTCGAGTGGCATCAGGCCGTTCGCGGCGCCGAGCCGGCCGGTTGCGTGCCCGTCGCCGCCACCGACCCGCTCTACGTCCTCTACACCTCGGGCACCACCGGGCAGCCCAAGGGCATCGTCCGCGACAACGGCGGGCATGCGGTGGCAATGGCGTGGTCGATGCGCAACGTCTACGACGTCGCTCCGGGCGAGGTCTGGTGGGCCGCGTCGGACATCGGCTGGGTGGTCGGCCACAGCTACATCGTCTACGGGCCGCTGATCACCGGCAGCACCACCGTCCTCTACGAAGGCAAGCCGGTGGGCACCCCGGATCCCGGCGCCTTCTGGCGGGTGATCGCGGAGCACGGCGTGGCGGCGATGTTCACCGCGCCGACCGCTTTCCGTGCCATCCGCAAGGTGGACCCGGAGGGGGCGCACATCCACCACCACGACCTTGCGCGCTTCCGCACCTTGTTCCTCGCCGGCGAACGCTGCGACCCCGACACGCTGAGCTGGGCGCAGTCCAAGCTGGCGGTGCCGGTCATCGACCATTGGTGGCAGACCGAGACCGGCTGGGCGATCGCTGCCAACTGCCGCGGGCTGGAGCCGATGCCGGTCAAGCCGGGCTCCCCGACGGTCGCCGTGCCCGGCTATGACGTGCGCGTGTTCGACGACGAAGGAGAGCTGCTTTCCGACGGGCGGATCGGCAACATCGCGATCCGCCTGCCCCTGCCACCGGGGACGCTGGTCAGCTTGTGGAACGCCGACGACCGCTACCGCGAGTCCTATCTTTCCCGCTATCCCGGCCACTATCTCACCGGCGACGCCGGCCTGCGCGACAGCGACGGCTACCTGCACATCATGAGCAGGATCGACGACGTGATCAACGTCGCGGGCCACCGGCTTTCGACCGGCGCAGTCGAGGAGGTGCTGGCGTCGCACCCGGACGTGGCCGAATGCGCCGTATTCGGCGTCGACGACCCCGTCAAGGGGCAGGTTCCGTTCGGCATGGTTGTTCTCAAGGACGGCAGCCGGGTCACCCACGCATTGATTGCCGAACAGCTAGTTGCCAAGGTGCGCTCGGAAATCGGGGCCGTGGCGGCGTTCAAACTGGTCGGGGTCGTACATCGGCTGCCCAAGACACGGTCCGGAAAGACCTTGCGGGGCGTCATGCAGAAGATTGCCAACCGCGAGGCTTATAAAGTGCCTGCGACAATTGATGACGCACAGGTACTGACAGAAATTGAGCAGCATTTGACGGAAGCTGGCTGGTTCCAGCGGTCCGTATAGCCGTTTGCCCGCACTCTCGATTGCGACGGATCGGTTACTGCCCCGTCACGAACCTGAACGTCGCGCATTGCATCCTTGATCTTGATCGCAGACCCATCCCATGCTGAACGTGCTGGGGAACTTAATATACGATAGGGGAATGCGATGAACGCGATCACACCTCGGAGTGCCGTCGCCCACGGGCCGGCCCGCGACGTTGTTCCATTGAATGCGGGCCCGGTGGCCGTCCAGCCGGACCAGTCCGTTCCGGTCGACCGCCACATCTTGCCGTGGCTGGTGGATGGCTGCGGCCTGTCGCAGCTGGAGCTCATCTACGACTCGAAGCAGAAGGCACTGTGGCAGTATCTGAATCCGACGCATCGGCCGAGCTCGACGCCGGCCCTGCTCGAGGACATGCTCCGGGTGTTCGACCGCATCGACCGCCACCTCGGCCATCCGGCCGCTGCCGAAGTTCCGCTGCGGTATTTGGTCACGGCATCGAGCCTGCCGGGCATCTTCAACCTCGGCGGGGACCTGCCCCGGATCGCCAGCCTGATCCGCAGGCAGGACCGGGCAGGGTTGCAGGCCTACGCCCATCTCTGCATCGATGTCCAGTTCGCGCGCGCGATGAAGCGCGGGCAGACTTATGTCAGCATCACGCTTGTCCAGGGCGATGCGCTGGGCGGCGGGTTCGAGGCCGTGCTGGCCAACGACATCATCGTCGCGGAACGCGGCGCCAAGTTCGGCATGCCGGAGATCCTGTTCAACATGTTCCCGGGCATGGGCGCGCTCACCTTCCTGACCCGGCGCGTCGGCCAGCGGCTGGCCGAGGAGATCGTGTTCAGCGGCAATATCTACGACGCCGAGACGCTGCACGGCATGGGCCTGGTCGACATCCTGGCCGAGCCGGGCGAAGGAGAGGAGGCGGTGTCGCAGTTCATCGCACGGCGCGACCGGCAGTTCCACGCCCGCGCCGCCGTCTACGCCGCACGCAACACGATCCAGCCGGTCACCCACGAGGAACTGGTCGATATCACCGAAATGTGGGTGGATATCGCGCTGAGGACCGACGACCGCGACATCCGCAAGATGGAGCGCCTGGCGACCGCCCAGGACAAGCGGATCGACGACATGCAAATTGGAGCGTAGCGCAGAACGAGCGCAAAAGGTCCGGCTCGGCGGGAGGGGTAAACGGACTCGCCCCGGCGGGCGGCTGTGCCCCTACAGCCGCCGGTCCCCTTCGCCGCGTCCGGCCAGATGACTCTGGATCGCGGCACGAAAGGCTGCAAGCTCCTCGCGCAGCGCATCCACCGTGGCGTTGGCCATTGCGGCGTTGTCGCGTCGACTCGCGCGCTGAAACGCCGAACAGATCGACTGCATCCTGAGCGCGCCCACATGGGCGGCGCTGCTCTTCATGGCGTGCGCGCCGTCGCGCAGCGCGGCCACATCGCGCTCGGCGGCAAGGTCGCTCATCGTGTCGAGCAACTGCTCCGCGTCCGACATGAACTCTTCCACCACGTCGCGCAGGAAGGTGCCGGTGTTGTCCAGCGAGACGAGGGCCTCGATCGCGGTGCTGTCGATGATCGGCAGCTGGCCGGACCGGAACCGGGGGTGCGAGGCGAGGTCGGTGATGCTTCCCATCGCGTCGCCGCTTGCGCTCACGTCGGTCGACAGCACGGCAGTCGGCGTCTCGGTCAGGGTGTGCACCGTTTCCAAGAGCACGTCCGCCTCCACCGGCTTGGTGACCACGGCATCCATTCCGGCGGCAAGGCAGGTCTGACGCGTCTGGTCGGTGGCATCGGCGGTCAACGCCAGGATCGGCGTCCTGGTGGCGCCGAGTTCCTGGAAGCGGAACAGGCGCACCACGTCGATCCCGCTGGTCCCCGGCATGTTCACGTCGAGAATCGCCAGGTCGTACTGCTTGGCGGCCAGGCTTTCGGACGCCTCGTCGCCGTTGACCACCAGATCGACCCGATGGCCGCCGCGCCGCAGGATCATCGCGATCACCCGGCGGTTCACCGGATTGTCTTCGGCGACGAGGATCGACAGGGCGCGGGACGGCACCCGCTCGGTCCGACCCTGGTCGGCCGCCGACAATCCCGAAGCGTCATTGGAGAACACGCGGTGGAAATGCGCCGCGTTGGCGATCTGGCCCGCGGTCACCGAACCGACCAGCGTACACCGTGCGCCCACCCATCCGGCGCCGGAGACCTCCGCACCGAAAGCCGCGGCCGCCACTACCACCGGCTCGTCTGCCCGCCGCTGGGCCCGGTCGGCCGATTCCACGATCAGCGCGGGCTTGCCGCGTGCACTCAGGGCCTCCCGCTGCGAGAGCGCCGCCTCCAGCGATTCGACGACGATCGCCGGCGTGGCGCCCGCAGCCGGCTCGGGCACGCCACCGGGGAACCCGCCCACCCAAACCGGGGTTACCGCCTCGACGCGCGCCGACGCCGCAGCTGGCTCGTACGGCAGCTCGACCCAGAACCGGCTCCCCTCCCCCACTTTGGTTTCGACGCCCAGCTTGCCGCCGACCAGGTCGGTCAACTGCTTGCAGATGGCCAGTCCCAGGCCAGCACCGCCGAACCGGCGAGCGATCGCCTGGTCTTCCTGGGTGAACTGCTCGAAGATCCGCTCCACCGCATCGTCGGCAATGCCGATGCCGGTGTCGATCACGTCGATCCGCAGGGTTCCGCGTTCGGCTGCCGCCTCGCTGGTCGTGACTGCGATTCGGACATGGCCACGCTCGGTGAACTTGACCGCGTTCGCCGCCAGGTTGGTCACGATGTGGCGAAGGCAGGCCGTGGTCCCTCGGATATGTGGGGGCGTACGCGCGTCGACCAGGATCTGCAGGTCCAGGTCCTTTGCCAGCGCCTGCGGGCGGATCATTCGGTCCAGGTCGCTCAGCTCGCGGTAGAGGTCGAAGTCGACCACATCGAGCGGCATCCGCCCCGCTTCGATGCGGGAGAAGTCCAGGATGCGGTCGATCAGCGACAGCAGGGCGCGCGCCGAAGCGCTGATCGTGCGGGTCATGTCGCTCTGCTCGGCGTTGAGCGCGGTCTTCTGCAGCAGTCCGCCGATTCCGATAACCGCGTTCAGCGGCGTGCGCAGTTCGTGGCTCATCGTCGCCAGGAACTGGCTCTTCGCGTTGCTCGCCTCCTCCGCCTGGGCCTTGGCCTCGGTCAGCTTGCGGATCAGGCTCGCCACATAGGCGGGCAGAATCATCAGCCCGAGCATCAAGCCGCCCGAGAGGTAGCCCCGGCTCGACCAGAAATCGGTGAAGGCGATCACCAGGCCGAAGCTGACCATGCTGCCCAGCGCCGAGGCCGCCAGGTAGCGGTTGCCGTAGCGGAAGCCGTTGCCGAAGGTGATCCAGAGGTAGATGGGGTAGAGCGCCGCGCCGCTGGTGCCGGCGAAGTGGATCACCAAGCCCAGCGTCGTCATGTCGGTGACCATCGCCGCCAGTCGGCGCAATGGCGACGGCGCCGGCCATACGCAGATCAGCGCCAAGTAGACAACCGACAGGGTCAGGTAGACCGAAGCCACGATCATGGTCAGCCAGTAGGAGCCGTGGTCGAACGGCGTCAGGCTGCCGATGATGGAAAGATAGGCGCCGAGCACGAAAACCAGCACCAGGCGCACGATCGCCTGTTCGTGCTCGCTGTCCGGCCGCTCGCGCAATCTTCGTGTCAATGATCCGAACATGGCGCTCTTGTCAGTCGGATTCTGTTTCGCTTTGCCAGAGCCCCCGGTCGGGTGGGAAGCAGATCCGTACGCTGGTGCCGACGCCGACTTCGCTGTCGATCGCCAGCGTGCCTCCATGGAGCTCTATCAGTTCCTTGACCAGGGGAAGTCCGAGCCCAGTGCCCGGCGGCGCCGCAAGCTTGGAGTGTCCGACGCGCCCGAAGCGGGCCATCGCGGTGCTCATGTCGCGCTCGGCAATGCCCACGCCGGTGTCGCGAACCGTCATCACCACGCTCGCCTCCGGCAGGCCGCGCATCGCCTGCAGCGATACCAGCCCGTCCGGCGGCGTGAACTTGAAGGCGTTCGACAGCAGATTATTCAGGATCTGCTTTAGTCGCCGCTCGTCGGCAAACAGCATCAATTCATCCTCGACGTCCACTTCGAATGCGATCTGCGTCTCCCCTGCCCTCAACGCAAAACCATTGGCCACGGTCGCAACGACCGCGGCGACATTGACCCAGGATTCGTTCAGGGTGAGGCGACCGCCCTCGAGTTGTGAGATGTCGAGAATGTCGTCTATCAGTTGCAAGAGCAAGCGCGCACTACCTACGATATCCTTGGAGTACTCCTGGTAGCGGGCGCTGCCGACCGGACCGAGCAGCTCGGACGCGATGATCTCGGCGAAGCCGATGATCGCGTTCAGCGGCGTCCGCAGCTCGTGGCTGGTGTTGGCCAGGAACTCGTTCTTGCTCCGATTGGCTGCCTCCGCCGCGGTCTTGGCGGCCAGCAGCTGATGCTCCGCCTGCTTTCGGTCGGTGATGTCCCAGGAAACCGTCAGGATATGCGCGTCGGAATCCGGCTCGATCCGCAGCGGAACCTTGCTGGTCATGAAGACGGACCGGCGGCCGCCGACGTCGATCATCTCCTCCTCGAAGGCGCAGCCCAGTTCGCCGCGCCGGATGCGCTCGTCGTAGAGCGCGTGGTCGCGGCCGTCGACCATGGCACGGAGGTCGTTCCAGGTGCGCCCGACAATCTGGACCTCGCGGCCGAACAGCTCACGGCAGGCCCGGTTCGCCAGCACGATCGACCCGGCGGCCGTGCGCACGGTGACGATGGCCGGCAGCGAGTCGATGATGGTGTTGATCTTCAGGCTGGACAGGCGGTTCTCGTCCGCCCGCATCTGGTTGGTCAGCTGCAGCCGCTCTTCCAGGCTCACTGCACGACGGCGGATGATCTCCTGCTGTTGCCGGAGCATCAGCAGGTTGCTGACCCGCGCCTTGAACTCGCGATGGTCGAGCGGGCTGATCAGAAAGTCCGTGGCGCCTGCGTCGAGCGCCTTGTAGCGCAGCTCGCGTTCTTCGTAGACCGTGACCACGACGACCGGCACGTCGTAGCAGTTCGGCAGGCCCCGCAGCTTGCGGATGAACTCGGCGCCGTTCATCGCCGGCATCTTGAAATCGGTGATGATCAGGTCGACGTCGGTGGTCGACACCCATTCCAGAGCGTCGACCGGGTTGTCGAACGGCCTGACCTGGACGCGGGGGCTCAGACTTGCGGCAAGGCGGCCGAGCACCGCCCTGTTCGTCGCCCTGTCGTCGACGACAGCGATGACCGGGGCCGACGCTGAGCGCGACAGCATCGGAATGCGCGTCACGGTTCTAGCGCTGCCATTGGTTGCCATGGACGACTTATGCCAAAGTCCAAGCAGAGGTTCTAACACAAACTGATCCCGACTGTTGCCGTCCTTCGTCGTGCATTTGCGCACAGTCGGCGTTAACAAGGCTTAACGGTTGCGACTGGCCGCCGGCAGACTCGCTTCGATTTCTACTAAAGCGCGTTGGTGATAGCGCGCCGACCCCCGGGATGCCGCGGGCGGCGGATCGCCCTCGATGGAATCGGCCGATTTTATGTCCCCGGCACACACCAGATGTTAACCAAGGACCCACAAGCATTTGCCGACATCAATGATGGCTCCCGGTCCGGGTGCCCAGGGAGCGGACCAAGGATCAATGACTCACACCCGGTCGATCCTGCCGCAAGCATCACCGGCCGGAAATGGACCCCGCATATGAGCAAACGGCATCCGATCGAGTCCGTGACCGCCATCATCCTCGCCGGCGGGCTCGGCACGCGGCTCCGGGCCACGGTCGGCAATCGGCCCAAGCCGCTGGCCCAGATCAATGGACGGCCGTTCCTCGACTATCAGGTCGCCCAACTGGCGCGCGCCGGCGTCGGCGAAGTCATGATCTGCGTCGGCTACGACGCCCAGAGTGTCGTCGATGCGATGGGCGCCACCTGCCACGGCGCACGCCTGCGCTACCTGCGCGACTGGCCGCTGCGTGGCACCGGCGGCGCGCTGCGCAGCGCCATCGCCACACTGAACGCGCCGACCGTGATGGTCCTCAACGGCGACAGCTACAGCAATGCCGACCTGCCCCGCCTAGTCGCCGGCCACGCCGCCAATCGCAAGGCCCAGTGCACCATGCTGCTCGCCTGGTGCGATGACCGCTCTGCCTTCGGCGGTGCCACCCTGGACGAGGAGGGACGGATCGCGGCCTTTCAGGAAAAGCAACCCGGCATCGGCCCCGGCTATGTCAACGCCGGCGTCTATCTGTTCGAGCGCTCGGCGCTTGCCGCAATCCGGCCCGAGCGCACTGTGTCGCTGGAGCGGGAGGTCCTTCCCGGCCTGGTCGGCCATGGCCTCTACGGCTGGCCCGACGAAGCCGCCTTCATCGACATCGGCACGCCCGAAAGCTACTGCCGCGCCCATGCCTTCCTGCGGCCCCACGCATCGATCGAGCCCGATGCACCCGTGACGCCCGCTGCATCCCTCAGGAAGGACGCTGCCGCATGAATATCCTCATCACCGGCATCACCGGCATGGTCGGCAGCCATCTAGCCGAATACCTGCTGGCCAGGCACCCGGAATGCAATATCCATGGGCTCATCCGCTGGCGCAGCCCGCGTGACAACATCCTCGGCATCCTCGACAAGGTCACGGTGCATCAGGGTGACCTGCGCGACCTGAACTCGTTGATCGAGTTGATGCGAGCCGTCCGCCCCGACCGCATCTTCCACCTAGCCGCCCAGTCCTATGTCGACCAGAGCTTTCGCGCGCCCGCCGACACGCTCCACACAAACGTGATCGGCACCACCAACCTGCTGGATGCGGTCCGCATCTGCGGGCTCTCTCCACGGATCCACATCTGCTCCTCGTCCGAGGTCTACGGCCAGGTTCGCGAGGACGAACTGCCGATCCGCGAGAGCAACGTGATGCGGCCGGCCAGCCCCTATGCCGTCTCCAAGGTCGGCGAGGACATGGTGGCACTGCAATACGGCCTGTCGTACGGCATGCACATCCTGCGCACCCGCATGTTCACCCATACCGGGCCACGACGCGGCGATGTGTTCGCCGAGAGCGCCTTCGCCAAGCAGATCGCCGAGATCGAGGCCGGCGTCCGCTCCGGCCCGGTCAAGGTCGGCAACCTCGACAGCGTGCGCACCATCGCCGACGTGCGCGACACCGTGCGCGCCTACTGGCTGCTGCTGGAGAAGTGCCCGGCCGGCGAGGTCTACAACATCGGCGGCAAGGAGGTCGCCACCGTCGGCGAGATCCTCGAGCTGCTGAAGGCGATGGCGACGGTACCGATCACGCATGAGGTCGACCCGGCGCGCCTGCGCCCGTCGGACGTCACCCTGCAAATCCCTTCGATCGAGAAGTTCCAGCAGGCGACCGGCTGGAAGCCGGTGATATCGATGCGCCAGACCCTGTCGGATCTGCTCGACTATCACCGCGACCGGATCGCCGCGCAGCTTCGCCCGGCCGCGCTGCGCAAGGTGGCGTGATGTCTATCGTCATCTCCCGCACGCCCTACCGGATCTCCTTCTTCGGCGGCGGCTCGGACTATCCGGACTGGTACCTGCGCGAGGGCGGCGCGGTCCTCTCCACCTCGATCGACAAGTACTGCTACATCAGCGCCCGCGAGCTGCCGCCCTTCTTCGGCGTCCGCCATCGCGTCGTCTGGAAGCACATCGAGCAGGTGAACTCGATCTCCGAGATCCTGCACCCGGCGGTGCGCGAGGGCCTGAAGCACCTCGGCTTCGACGACAGCGTCGGCATGGAGATCCATTATCAGGGCGACCTGCCCGCCCGCTCCGGCGTCGGTTCCAGTTCCAGTTTCTCGGTCGGCCTGATCAACGCACTGCTGACGCTCCGCGGCGAGCGGCTGAGCCAGCGGGAACTGGCCCGGAAGTCGCACGAGTTGGAGCAGCATGTGCTGAAGGAGCCGGTCGGCAGCCAGGACCAGATGGCGGCGGCGATCGGCGGCCTTAACGTGTTCCGCTTCCGCACCGACGGCACCATAGACATCGAGCCGGTGCTGCTGCCCCTCGAGCGCCAGCGCGCGATCGAGGGTCGGCTGCTGCTGTTCTATACCGGGGTGAGCCGCCTCGGTGCCCAGGTCGCCCGGGACGTCATCGACAACCTCGCCGCAAAGCAGGCCGTGGTGCGCCAGATGATGACCATGGTCGACACCGGCCGCCAAGTGCTGGAGATGGGCGACCTCGACGATTTCGGCCGGATGCTGCACGAAACCTGGCTGCTCAAGCGCTCGGTCAGCCGCCAGGTCTCTACGTCCCTGGTCGACGACATCTACGACACCGCCCGCGACGCCGGTGCGCTGGGCGGCAAGCTGCTCGGCGCCGGCAACTCCGGCTTCATGCTGTTCTACGTGCCGGAAGAGCGGCAGGCCGCCGTCTCCCGCGCACTGCGCCACTTCCTGCAGGTGCCGTTCGGATTCGAGGCCACCGGCTCTTCCATCATCCACGACGCCAGCCGCAATCCCGTGTCCGACGCCCGCGAAACCCACCTCCAGCTCCAGCGCCGCCGCGGCAACGCGGCATAGGCTGTACGGCTTGCACCGGCACTGCACGACCTTCGAAAGGCTCAGATGAGGAGAGCTTACGTGGCACAAGTGCCTGTGGCAGAACGAAAACGGCCTCTCCCTGAGCTTGCCGAAGGGGGCACCACCGCCCGGTCCGAGACACCCTCATCACCCTGGGGCAGCATCGTCTTCGAGACCCCCTGGTTCCGGGTCGAGGCGGTACCAGACCGGGACGGCTCGATGGAGCGTCCCTACTACCGGCTGATCAGCGGCGAAGGCGTGGTCGCGCTGCCGATCACCGACGCTGGCGAGGTGGTGCTGGTCCAGCAATATCGCCCGGCGCTCGGCGCGACCACGGTGGAGTTCCCCGCCGGCGGCCGCGAACCGCACGAAACCGAATGCCAGGCCGCCGCCCGCGAGACCTGGGAGGAGTCCGGATATCTCTGCGACTTCTGGGTCCCCCTCGCGCCCGGCCGGATGTTCCTCAACCGCACCGACCACCGCGACTATTTCGTCCTCGGCCTGGGCGCCCGCCGCGACGCGGCCTGGCGCGCCCACCATGACGAAGCCACCGAGCCGTATCTGCTCACCCGCGAGCGCTTCGTCGAGCGCGTCCGCGCCGACATGTTCGAACACACCGCCGCCCTCGCCGCCTTCACCCTCGCCGAGGTGAAGTTCGACGTGCGCCTGTTGACCGACCCGATGCCCAAGCTGCGCGAAGCGCTGGCGCCGTTGGGGCAGAGGATCCAGCTTGCGAGGCAGCTCGAAGGCGCAGCGTGAACCAGCCTCTCCCACATGCCAGCGCCTGTCCCGGGCCGCAGACGGCTCCCCGTCCCGACGAGGAATGACGGGGAAGCATGAATCGGCAGCTTCTTAGGCGTAGGCCTTGTCGGTGAACGCGTTGTAGCGCGCGTCGGCGACGGCGCTGTTCGCTCGGTACCAGGCCAGCGTCTCGGCGATGCCGTCGCGCAGCGACACCTGCGGCACGATCCCGAGGCTCTCGGCGCGCGTCGTGTCCATCAGCCGCTTCGCATCCCCGGCCGGCTTCGACGTGTCCCAAACGATCGGGCAGTCGCCGACCAGGTCCGCCACCGTCTCGGCGATCGCGCGGATGGTCACGCCGACGCCGCTGCCCAGGTTGACAGGCTGGTTGTAGCCGAGCTCGACCACCCGGTACATGCCGCGGGCGACGTCGCGGGCGTGGATGAAGTCGCGGACCGGGCTGCCGTCGCCCCAGACAGTCAACGGCCGCTCGCCCGCCACCGCGCGATGGATCAGGCTCGGGATCACCATCGCGTTGGCCGGGTCGAAATTGTCGTACGGGCCGTAAACGTTGGCCGGACGGACGATCGAGATCTTGTCCCAGCCGTGCTGGATCTCATAGGCCTGGGCCTGCAGCTCGCCCATCCGCTTCGCCCAGCCGGCGAAGCGGTCGTTCGGCGACGGGAAGGTCGACCACACCGCGTCCTCGTGGAACACCTCCGCCGGCTCGTAGACGCCGATCGAGCTGGTGAACAGGTAGCGTTTGACGCCGGCCCGGCGCGCCGCCTCCATCATGTTGATCGAGAAGGTGATGGTGGGGACGAAGAACGAGGCCGGCATCCGCGCGGTCATCGCCGGCGAGCCCTTCACGCCGACCAGGTTGAAGACGATGTCCTGACCCTGGCAGGCCTCCAGGCAGGAATCCGGCTGGCGCAGGTCGGCGCGCACGAACCTGGTGCCCGGCAGCGCCCGGCTCGGGTCGTCGAGGGAGACCACAGTGACTTCGGCGCCCGCGACCACCATCAGCTC
>JBHJOG010000013.1:0-16879 GCA_050329975.1 Alphaproteobacteria bacterium
CTTTCAGGCCGTCGAAGCAGGGCGGCAGCGGTTCGCGCAGGATGTCGGTCCAGGTCGTCGCCGCGCCGATCCGCCAGCCGCCGTCGCCGGTCCGCGAAATGCCGCGCAGGCCATCGAGCTGCGACACGTCGACGATGTCGAAATCGACGGGCCGGTCGCGCAGGCCGGGGTAGAGGTCGGTGCCGCCGGCGAGGATCCGCGCGTCGCCGGAGGCAAGCGCCTCGAGTGCCGCCGCCAATGACCTCGGCGAAAGATAGCCCACGTCCGGCACGCCCTTTCGTTTGTGTGCAAATGAGGATCGGCATGCAGGCGGCGGCTGTCAAGACCTGCTCCGGCGACTGGTCTCTGGATCGCCACGCCGCCAGGGGCGGCTCGCGACGACGCCGGGGGGAGGTCGCCGTCGCGTGGCGCGGATGCGCCGCGGCAATCCAGAGTTCCGTACCGGGCCTACCGGTGTTCTGTCGGGATCGGCCCCGGTCAACGAAGCCGTGCTCCAGCGGGGTACCGGCGGGCACCCAGCGCCGACAGCTTCCAGAACCGGACAGCGGCGGAAACCGTCGATCGATTTTCATTAGTATACGAATGAGTTTGCGATATTCAAGGACTGCGCCTTCGCACGACCGCCGGCATTGTGCGCGCGGTCACACCGATCGCGCCGGCCAGGTGCGGGGCGGCCCGGTCATTCCTTCCAGGCAGCCATCCCGGGACCGGGGAGGTGGCGGTCCCCCAGCACGAATTGCGCATGGTCCGGCGCAGGAGCCTCGACCGGCGCCGTCCCGTAGTTGAACAGGAAGCGGAGGTCGCCGAGCCGGCGGGTGCGCAGCGACTCGCCGAGCGGCCGCGTCGCGAATCCCTGCTCCCGGCACAGCTCGCCGAGATAGTCGTCGAGGAAGCGGTCGTCGGGCCAGAAGCCGAGATAGTGCGCCTTGTTGCCGCCAGCCAGACTGGCGGCAACGATGGCTGCGCCGTCATTGTCGGCGTAGCGGCCGGCGGCGGGATGCGCGCTCTCCAGCGTCTCGCGCCAGCGGGTCACCGGGTAGGCCTGGTTGCGCCAGACCAGCGTGTCGGTCAGGCCGTCGGTCAGGCTTTCGACCTGGACCACCTTGACCGGCAGCATCGCCTGCAGCGGGCCGGGGGCGAGGTGGGAGGGGTGCTGGAAGCTCTGGGTCTTCGACCCGCTGCGCGGCCCGAAGACGACTGCGCCGGCAGCAGCCTGGAAGGCGGCCAGCGCCGCGTCGGTGACGATGGGCAGGGTCGGCACCACCACCAGCCGGTAGCCGTCGAGCGCGTGCCCCGCCGGCACCACGTCGATGTCGAGCCCGAGCCGGCGCAAGGCGGAATAGAAGGCGAAGACCAGGTCCTGGTAGCGCATCGACCGGCCCTGGGGCTGGATCTGCAGCACCCAGGCCGCCTCGTAGTCGAACACCAGCGCCGCGTCGCCCCGGTCGGGCGCCGGCAGGTCGAGGTCCGGCCGCTCGCGCGCCACCTGCGCCGCCTCGCGGCTCGCCCTGTCCGGGGTGTAGTCCGGGCGGTTGAGCCCGGCATGCATCTGCTCCTGGGCGAAGGCCGCCTGGCGCCAGCGGAAGTAGGACACTGTCTCGCCGCCGTGGGCGAACGCCTCCCAGCTCCAGAGCCGGACCATGCCCTCGGCCGGAGCCGGGTTGTGGCTGGCCCAGTTCACCGGGCCCGGCTGCTGCTCCATCACCCACCACCGCGCCGCCTCGCCGCGGGCCGCGTGCGCGATGCCACGGTAGAGATCGTGATTGAACGCCGGCACGTCGGGGTGGCCGCAGCGGGCGAAGCGCGCCCGCTCCTCGGCCGGGAGGCCCATGCGCTGGTCGGTGAAGCCGAGCGGGTAGCTGTCCCAGGCGACCACGTCCAGATCGCGGGCGACGGCGAAATGGTCGAACTCGGTGAAGAAGCCCATGAAATTGTGCGCGATGAACCGGCCGGGCGAGCGGGCGCGGACGATGTCGGCCTGCAGCCGGTTGTAGGCGACGACGGCGTCGGACGAGAAGCGGCGGTAGTCGAGTTCGTGCGCCGGGTTCGGGAAGGTCACTGTCAGGTTCGGCGGGTCGACCTCCTCGAAGCGGCGATAGTCCTGCGACCAGAAGGCGCCGCCCCAGGCTGCGTTCAGCGCGTCGACCGTGCCGTAACGGGCGCGCAGCCAGTCGCGGAAGGCGGTCGCCGCCGCCGGCGAGTAGGACAGCACCGTGTCGTGGCAGCCATATTCGTTGTCCAGCTGCCAGCCGGCGACGGCCGGGTTCTCGCCGTAGCGTTCGGCGATCCGGGTGCAGATCCGTCGGGTCTGCTGCTGCCAGCCCGGGCTGGAGAAGTCGTAGTGCCGCCGGGAGCCGAACCGGCGCGGCCGGCCCTCGCGATCCCAGGGCAGGATGTCGGGATGCCGGTCGACCAGCCATTTTGGCGGCGTCGCGGTGGGGGTGCACATCACCACTTGCAGCCCGGCGGAGCCGAGGATGGCGACGGCGTCGTCGAGCCAGTCCCAGTCGAAAGCGCCGGGCGACGGCTCGATCCGGCTCCAGGCGAACTCGGCGATCCGGACGTAGCGGATGCCGATCTCGGCCATCTGGCGCGCGTCGTCGCGCCACATCTCCTGCGGCCACTGCTCCGGATAGTAGCAGACGCCGAGCATGCCCCTCGCAGTCATGGGCGCGACCTTATCCCGTTGATATGCCGGGAGTCAGCCCCGCGATCGCCCCATACCCGCTCGGCGGACGGGCCTGGCGTTCGGGAACCTTGCCGGGCCGGGAAACCTTGTCCGATGGCAGCCATCGATCGGGACCTGCATGCATGTCAACCAGACGGGCGTCATCGGAACGGCCGGCCACGGACCCGGAAGACTTCGGCGCAACCGCCAGCGCCGAAGTCGCCGTCGACCGGCCGTCCCGGGCGCTCTACCGGTATTGGCGCGACCCCTCGAACCTGCCCCGCGTCCTGGAGCATGTGCGCTCGGTGACCGTGCTCGACGGACGCCGCTCGCGCTGGGTCATCGCGGCGCCGCTCGGCCAGACGCTCGAGTTCGACGCGGAGATCGTGGAGGACGTCGCCGGCCGGAGCATCGCTTGGCGGTCCCTTGAGGGCGGCGACGCCAGCATCATGGGCAGGGTCGAGTTTTGCGATGCGCCGTCCCGTCGCGGCTGTCTGGTGCGTGCCACGATCGGCTTCGACCCGCCGGGCGGCGCGCTCGGCCGGCTCATCGCGGAGCTGCTGCTCAAGGAGCCGGAGCGCCAGGTAGGCCGCGATCTTCGACGGTTCAAACGGTTGATGGAGGCTCAAGGGACGGCTACCGACAAACCTGGCTGACCCAGCCGGGGGTCAGAACGCCACCGCGTCGCCGCCCTTCAGCGACAGCATCGCGCGCGCCTCGGCGGGGGTCGCCAGCTCCAGCGACAGCCCTTCCAGCACGTGGCGGATCATCCGCACCTGCTGGGCGTTCGAGTCCGCCAGCTTTCCCGGCCCGGCCCACAATGAATCCTCCAGCCCGACGCGCACGTGGCTGCCCATGCTCGCGCCCATGGTGGCGAGCGGGATCTGGTTGCGGCCGGCGGCGAGGATCGACCAATGGTAGTCGTCGCCGAACAGCCGGTCGGCGGTGCGCCGCATGTGCATCAGGTCCTCCGGATGGGTGCCGATGCCGCCCAGGATGCCGAACACCGACTGGATGAACATCGGCGCCTTGACCAGCCCGCGGTCGCGGAAGTGGGCGAGGTTGTAGAGGTGGGAGATGTCGTAGCACTCGAACTCGAACCGGGTGTGGTTGGCCTGGCAGGTGGTCAGCACCAGCTCGATGTCCTGGAAGGTGTTCTTGAACACCAGGTCGCGGCTGTTTTCCAGGTGGTCGCGCTCCCACTGGTGCTTGAAGTCCTTGAACCGGGTCAGCATCGGGAACAGGCCGAAGTTCATCGAGCCCATGTTCAGCGAGGCGACCTCCGGCTTCAGCTCGGCCGCCGGACGCAGCCGCTCCTTGACCGTCATGGTCGGCGCGCCGCCGGTGGTCAGGTTGATCACTGCGTCGCAGGCCTGCTTGATCCGGGGCAGGAACTGCATGAACACATCCGGGTCCTGGGTCGGCCGCCCGTCCTCGGGGTTGCGCGCGTGCAGGTGGATGATCGCGGCCCCGGCCTCGGCCGCGGCGATGGCGGCCTCGGCGATCTCGCTCGGTGTCACCGGCAGCGCCGGCGACATCGACGGCGTGTGGATGGCGCCGGTGACGGCGCAGGTGATGATGACTTTGCGGGATGTCGCCACGATATCCTCCTGGTTCACGCTGCGACCCTCATAGCGCAGGCGAGTGGGGAAATCGCGGGGAAACGAGGCCGCTCCGCTTACTCGGGGATGTGCTCGACCGGCGGCGACAGGCGCATGCGGATCAGGTGGGAGAGGCTGCGGGCGCCCATGCGCTGCATGACGGCGGCGCGGTGGTTCTCGACTGTGCGCTGGCTGATGCGCAGACGCGCCGCGATCTCCTTGTTGGCGTGGCCCTCCACCACCAGGTCCATGACCTGGATCTGCCGCGGCGTGAGCTGAAGCATCCGCGGACGCGGATCGTAGGCGTGGGTGCCCGGCTGGAATGAGAGCTCAGGGGACGTCTCGCCGTCCTGCAGTCTGGGACGGCTCTGGTCGCGCGCCCGGTTCATGCTCTCGACGAGCTGATCGATCGTCAGCGGCTTCTCGATGAAATCGGCGGCGCCTGCCCTCATGGCCCTGACGGCCAGCTGAACGTCGCCGGCGCCGGTGATCATGATGTAGGGCAGCGTGCAACTCTCGTGGCGCAGGCGTTCGATCAGGCGGAAGCCGTCCATGCCCGGCATCTGCGCGTCGATGAACAGGCACTCGGCCGCGATGCCGCGGTAGCGCTCGAGAAAGGTGTCGGCGTCCCGAAAGGCGATCACGTCGATGGCGACGTGATCGAGCGCCATTTCGACCGAGCGAAGGAAATTCTCATCGTCGTCGACCAGGCAGACCGTGCGGCGTGTGGGTTCGGCGGCGGGGGCGGCGGTGTGCGGCGCAGGCTGCGGTGACCGGAGCGGGATGCCCGTCGCCGGGGCGCCCACGGGCAGGAAGATCGAACAGGCCGGCCCTTGCCCCTCTCCGAGGCTGATGTCGGCATTCAGGATCCGCGCCAGGGCGACGGCGACGGCGGGCGGTTCGTGCGGCCGCATCGGGTCAAGCCGCATCGATGCGGCAGCAGCCGTTTCGCCCTTGCCGAGCCAGATCTCGAGACGGACGCCGGACGCGGTCCGTCGGCACCCGAGCAGGAGCGCACCGCCGCTGGTCCGCCGCAGGGCGTGCACCACGAGGCTGCGGACCAGGCATGCAAGGAGACGGGGGTCGGTCCGCACCCGCAGCGAACAGTCCACGGCTCGCCACGCGACGCCCTTAGCAGCGGCGTGGTACCCCAGCTCCAGCCGGAGCGACCGGGTCACATCCCTGACCGCGACGTCCTGGTCGGGATGCGCCATCAGCGAGTCCCTGTGCAACTCCTCCTGGAGGAACATCGAGTCGAGCAGTCCCGTCAGGGCCTCGGACGCCTCTTCCAGGCGCCCCAGCAGGGCGATCTCGGCAGGATCGGTCGACCGCCGCAGGAGGACGTCGTGCAGCAGGCGCAGGCTCTGGAGCGGCTGGCTGATCTCATGCCGGGCCTCGCTCAATCGCGCGGCGTCCGCGATCAGGGCACCGCCGCTCCGGCCGCCGAGCCGGTCGACGTCCACAGAGACCATATGCAGCCGCCTGGCGGGTTCGGCAGCCCACGTCATCGAACCCAGCACGAACTGCAACGGGCCGAGCCCCTCGACCTCGATGGTGAACTCGGCCCGATCCGCGGGCGGCGCCACCTGACGCATTTCGGCAATGGCGTGCTGAAGGAGGTGCCGGTGGTTGACGAGCATGACTTCGAACCGGGGATTGGCCGCCAGCAGCACCAATCCGTCGTCGAACATGGCGACCGGCACCTGCATCGTTCCGATCAGGCGGCGGATCTGCTCGCGGGCCGCGTCGGCAAGCTGTCCGGCGGCGACACCGTCGGTGATGTCCTCATAGCTGACGACAACGCCGTCGCCCCCCTGTTCGCGCGATCTGCGCGCCAGCACCTTGCGGGCATACCAGCGGTCGTGCATGGCGACCACGCCGGATCGCTCCCGCTCATGCCCGGCCATGACAGCCTGAATGTCAGCCTCGAGACCGGCGTCGTCCCCTGCCAGGGCCAGCTCCGAGAAGGGACGTCCGACATCCGACGACAGCACCCGGAACATCGCCTCGGCGGCGGGCGTAAAGAACTCCAGCTGGAGCGAGGGCCCGAGAAGGAAGGTCGCGACGGTGGAACTATAGAGGACATCCCTCAGGATTTCGGACTGGCGCCGCCGCGCTTCGCGCGCCGTCTCCAGCTCCCGTCTCAAGGCACGCAGGTCCGCCTGGGCCGCCTGGAGTTCGGACTGCACCGTCGCGGGCGACCCGGGCGGCTGCGGGCCCGGGCCCTCGGATGGATCTGGCAGTTTGGAAACGTTCATTTCCAACACGCGCGCGATCACGGACAAGCGTTTGCCCGCGACGATGAACTCATAGCAAGGAAATATCCGGCCACATCGCCCCCCCCCAATGCCAGCGCAGAACCCGTCTCGGCGAGACGGATTAGGTACGCCGCCCCGCCCTGTACCCTACCGCGGTGCAACGCAAAATATGCCGCAGTGCAACATAAGCCAGGGACATAGCACGCCCGGTGGCTGAACTGCGAATAATCTACAGCCGATTGGCCCCTTCCGCGTTGCGGCGCGGCAGAGGCCACGGTGCATGAACTAAGCCACGCCTGTGTCCGTTCCATGGCGGGCGGCATGAATTTGCCGTCACGGGACGGCCATGTGCGTGATTTATATCGCACCTGCACACGAATCCAACGTCGGCGGGCGCCACCTGCCCCCGACCGGCGGGCGCCGAAGGCTGGGTGCAACCACCTAGGCGGACGCGTCGCTACGCAGTGGGAACCACCCACTCCCCGCGGGATGAACACCGGGGTATGCGCGAGGGCGACAGCAGGGGGACTCCCGGGCGGTGACCCGGCATGAGTGGAAACTGCCACTCACGCACCGTCGACATCCGAACTCATCCGAAAGGGGTACGTACAATCCGGCGCTGGAACGGACCCCATTCCATATGAGAGTTAACAAATCGTTCGGAGAGGCCAAGAAACCGGAAAGCGGAGTAGCCGGCGACCACGCCATAAGAAGGGGTCACATGAAGTAATATCCCCGATTTCGCTCCCTACAACCATATGGTGTCGCCAATGAGGGCGCACATGTTCGGAGAAGATGCATGAATATTGCGGTATTTGGCGCAGGCTATGTCGGTTCGGTGTCCGCTGCATGCTTGGCCGATCAGGGCGAGACCGTCACGTTGGTCGATGTCGATCCTGGACGGGTCGACGCCATCAACGCCGGTCGTCCGCCGATCAAGGAGCGCGGGCTATCCGAAATGATTGCAGCCAACGTCGCCAACGGCCGGCTGAAGGCTACGCTGGACGCGGCAACTGCGATTGCCGAGACCGAACTCTGCCTGATCTGCGTCGGTACTCCGAGCGGCCCGACCGGCGACATCAACCTCGTCTACGTACGCCAGGTCTGCGAGCAGATCGGCGCGGCCCTGGCGGGTGCGAACCGGTTCTACTCGGTCGTCGTCCGCAGCACCATGCTGCCGGGATCGATGCATGGGACCGTCATCCCGACCCTCGAGCGCGCGTCGGGCCTCAAGGCCGGCGAAGGCTTCGGGGTGGCGATCTACCCGGAATTCCTTCGCGAAAGCACCGCGATCGAGGACTTCCTGCACCCCGCGATCATCCTGATGGGCACGCTCGACGAGACCACCCTGGAGCGGCTGCGCGCTCTCAACGCGCCGTTGTCGGCCACCGAAGTCCTGACCGACATCAAGACGGCTGAAGCGGTCAAGTACACCAACAACGCCTGGCATGCGACCAAGGTCACCTTCGCCAACGAGATCGGCAACCTGTGCAAGTCGGCCGGCATCGACGGCCATCGGGTGATGGAGATCCTGTGCCAGGATCGCCGGCTGAACATCTCGCCGGCGTACATGAAGCCAGGCTTCGCGTTCGGCGGCTCCTGCCTGCCCAAGGATCTTCGGGCGCTGGTGGTTCGGCAGGCGCAACGGGGTTAAGACACCCGTGTTCGAGGCGCTGCTGCAGGCCAACCAGGCGCAGATCGACCGTGCCCTCGATATGATCTTGAGCACCGGCCGCTCGAAAATCGGGCTCCTGGGCCTGACGTTCAAGTCGGGAACCGACGATCTGCGGGAGAGCCCGCTGGTCGAACTGGCCGAACGGCTGGTGGGCAGCGGCTTCGAGCTCAAGATCTTCGACGAGAACATCAGCAACGGCAACGGCGCGAACGGTCACTCCGCCTCCCGGCTCGGGCCCCTGTCGCCCTGCATCGCGGAGTCGCTGGACGACCTCTATGCCCATTCCGACGTCATTGTCGTCGGCAACCAGACTCCGGACTTCCATGACGTCGCCGACCAGGTCCAGGCCGGCAAGGAAGTCATCGACCTCGTCCGCATCAACGCGACGGTCACGAGCAACGGCCGCTACCACGGAATCTGTTGGTAGGCGTCGGCAGCGCATGGTTCCGGGACGAATGCGGTGAAGACACGGTCAATGCCGACTCCCAGTGAAGTCGCCAGCCGGCGGCCTGCCAAGCCCTCGGCCGGCGGCGTGCTGCCGGCGCAGAGCCTGTGGATGCACGGACTCTACGTGCTGACGCTGGGATACCTGATCCTGCAGCTGCCGCCTGTGGTGCTCGATCCGCAGTCCGTGCAGTTCCTGTTCCTCATCGGTGCGGTGGGACTCTGGCGCTATTCGTGGGGCGCAACCCACCTGGTCCGGTCGATGATCTACCGCGGGCTGGTGTTCCCGCGTTGGCGGGCACAGGCCGAGCGGATCGGCGACGCGAAACCGAGCCACCTGTATCTGCTGGTGACCAGCTTCCGCATCTCCACCGAGACCACGCAGCAGGTCTACGCCTCGGTGATCGAGGAAGCCCTGCGCTACGACGCGCCGACGACCATCGTCGCCTCCCTGGTCGAGATGTCCGACCAGAGGCTGGTCAAGCAGATCTTCCACAGCTACCGCCCGCCCAGCCACATCAAGCTCATGCTGGTGCGGATCCAGGGATCCGGCAAGCGCGACGGGCTGGCCAGCGCCTTCCGGGCGATTTCGCGCGACAACCCCCCGGCGGGGTTCCTGGCCGCCGTCATCGACGGCGACAGCCTGCTCGTCCCCGGCCTGCTGCGGAAATGCGTCCCGTTCTTCTTCATGCGCCCGAAGCTGGGCGCGTTGACGACCGACGAGATCTGCGAGGTCGAGGGCTCCGCGATCTTTCGGAACTGGTACGCGATGCGGTTCGCGCAGCGCCACATCGCGATGTCGTCGGTGTCGCTGTCCAGGCGCGTGCTGACCCTGACCGGCCGGATGTCGATGTTCCGCGGCGCGCTGCTGACCGATCCCTCGTTCATCGCGCGCGTCGAGCTCGACTGGATCGACCATTGGCGGCTGGGGCGCTTCCGGTTCCTGACCGGGGACGACAAGTCCACCTGGTACTGGATGCTCAAGAACGGGCACGAGATGCTCTACATCCCGGACGCCCAGGTGCTGACCATCGAAACCCCGCCAGATCCCAGCTTCCTGGTCTCGTCACGCATGCTGATGCGCCGCTGGTTCGGCAACATGCTGCGCACCAACGGCCGCGCGATCGCGCTGGGGCCGCGCCGGATGGGCCTGTTCACCTGGTGGTGCGTCGTCGACCAGCGGATATCGATCTGGACTACACTGGTCGGACCGGCCGGCGCCATCCTCGCCACCTTCGCGGTCACGCCGTTCGCCGTCCTCTACTACCTGTGCTGGATCGCATTCACCCGTTACGTGCTGACGATCAGCCTGCTCACGGCGCGTCCGCGCGTGTCCGTCACCTATCCATTCCTCCTCTACTACAACCAGATCGTGGGTGCCTTGGTTAAGTCCAGGATCATCTTTCAACTTGATCGGCAAAAATGGACGCGGCAGAACACGACGATCAATCGCGGCCTCTCCAGATCTCAGGAATGGCGAAGCCGGATCGTTGCCGGGTGCCTGCAACTGTTCGCGCTCGGCGCCCTGTTCATCACTGTAGCACTTCTCGTTCACGTTCTGGATTGGCCGAGCACGCAGCTCTGGGCCTCAAAAATAGGGTTGTGACACTCATGAGCATTGTCGAAACCACCCCCACGATTGTCCATGAGTCCGAGCGGCAGCGCCAGTACGCGCGGCTGCGGGTCCCGCTGTCGATCAAGATCGCCGGCCGGCGGTACGACATCATCGACTGGTCCGTCGGCGGGATGTCGATCCAGGCGGAGGACCTGAACCTCACCGTCGGCAACACCTATTCCGGCCGGATCGTGCTCGCCTTCGAAGACTTCGAGGTCGATCTGAAGGTCCGCTTCGAGGTCTGCTACATCGACGTCGAGAGCGGGCGCATGGGCTGCCGCCTCGTCGAGCAGACCACGACCCAGCTGGCGATGCTGCAATACCTGGTGCGCGCCCACGTGGCCGGCGAAATCGTCCACATGGACGACATCATGAACGTCGTCCAGCGGGGAGACCCGGTCTCGCTGCGCGCGCTGCCGCAGCTTTCCCCCAGGGAGAGCGCCCGGCTGCGGCTGCGCCGGTGGGCGATCGGCGGTTCGATCGTGCTGGCCTTCCTCGCCATGCTGACGCTGCTGATCGGCAGCGTCTACGAGCGGCTCTATGTGGTGAACGCCCGCAGCGCGGTGATCACCACCAACCTGGTCGAGATATCGGCGCCCCAGGGCGGACGCCTGGCCTATGGCGCCGACGTGGCCGACGGCACCGCCTCGGCAGGCGGGCTGCTGGCGACGGTGACCACGCCGGGCGGCGCCACCTACTTCGTCGAAAGCCCGTGCGACTGCCGGATCGTCGACGTGCTGAGCACCGAGGACAGCCAGGTCGGCGTCGGGACCAGCCTGATGCTGCTCGCGCCCGAAGACGCGGTCGTCAACGTCTCGGCGCTGGTGCCCTACGAGGACGCGCTGCGCCTGCGCACCGGCATCGCCGTCGCGCTCAGCTACACCGGCGCCGACGGGACCTTCCAGGGCACGATCGAGAAGGTGGACATCCGGCGCCAGCTCTCGGCGCTCGGACAGCCGCTGCTGGACGTGGGCTCCGTCGTCTCGGCCGAGATCACCATCATGCCCGAGCGGCCGCTGCCGCTGGAGTGGATCGGCATGCCGGTGGCCGTGACGATCGACCTGTTCCCCACGACGTGGCTGGGACGACTGGTCGGAGCTGACGAGTAGGCGATGGACCCCAACCAGAAGGACGACACCGTGCCGATCGGGATCGTGGACATGCGTCCGGTGATCCTGTGCGGGGGCGAGGGCAAGCGGCTCTGGCCGCTTTCGAGCGACAAGAAGCCGAAGCAGTTCCACAACCTGACCGGGGACCGGTCGCTGCTGCAGATGACGGTGCTACGCGCTGTCGCCCTGACCTCGCGGGCGCCTGTCATCGTCACCAGCGCCCGACACGTCGGGCTGGTGCAGCGGCAGCTCGCCGAGATCGAGGTCGAGCCCGTGTGCATCATTGCCGAGCCGTTCGCGCGCAATACCGGCCCCGGGATCGCGCTGGCGGCGCAGTGGCTGCAGCGGAACGACGACGACGTCCCGATGTGGGTCCTGCCTTCCGATCACCGCATCGGCGACCTGGCCGCGTTGCGGGTGGCCGCCGAGGATGCGCGGCAGGCGGCGCGCAAGGGCTATCTGGCCACCTTCGGCATCAGGCCGACCGTGCCGCATACCGGCTACGGCTATATCCGGCGGGGCGAGCCGGTGCCCGGGTTGACCCGGCTGTTCATCGTCGCCGGCTTTCAGGAGAAGCCGGATGCGGGGACCGCCAACCACTACGTGAACAGCGGCCTCTACGAATGGAACAGCGGCATGTTCGTCTTCGCCGCCCAGCGCTACCTGGACGAGCTCGCTGCCTACGCGCCGGCGGTGTTCGCGGCGTCGAACAAGGCGTTCTGCGGCGGACGGGAGCTGTCCGGCGTGTTCCGGCCGTCCGACGCCTATGCCCAATGTCTGTCGATCTCGATCGACTACGCGGTGATGGAGCCGACCCGACACGCGGTGGTCGCTCCGTTGCGGGCGGAATGGTCCGACATCGGATCCTGGGCCGCCCTGTGGGAGATCAGCGGGCACGACGCCCAGGGCAATGCCGCCAGCGAAGGCGCGCTCTTCATCCGGTCGAGCAACTGCTTCGTGCGCAGCGCGAAGGCCGTCGCGGTGGTCGGGCTGGACAACGTGCTCGTGGTCGACACCCGCGACGGCCTGCTCGTCTGCTCGCGGGCGCATGCCGAGGCGGTCAGGGAGGTGCCGGACCGCCTGGCCGAAGCGCAGGAGCGGCCGGCGGCGGAGCAGGCGCGGGTCGGCCGGCAGGGGCTGGGCGATACCGGGACATTGATCAATGCGGGAGCAGGACGATGAACAGCGCCGGGACCCTCCGCTGCAGGCTCGCCCTGGCCGCCCTTTTCCTCGCCGGGCCGATTGCGGCCGCGTTGCCCGCACATCCCGCGGAGCCGGATCCCATCACTGCTGCCATGGCGGCCGACGAGTCCGAACGTGCCGGGATCTTCCGCCGCTACCTGCAGGACCGTGCGGAGGTCGAGATGCATGCGGGGCTCCCGCTCATGCGAGCGACCATCGGCTTCGCCGCCGCCGCCTGTTCGGGCGGCGATGCGTTCCGGATGACGGACGGGGATTCCGCCATGATCGCCGCCCTGGCCGAAGGGCTGGCCCAGGACGCGGCCTCCGAGCCGACCGCTGCGATCGTCCACGTCGAGGCGCTGGTCGGCATTGCCCAGTGCCAGGGCGTCGAGGGTGACACGCCGGCGGCCGCCCGCTCGCTGCGGCGGGCCCGGGACCTCGCCCTGGACATGGCGCCGGGCGATGTCCGGTCGGCCGCGATCGCGCGCGTTGCCGATGCCGCCGGCCTCAGCGGCGCATTGCCGCCACAGGAGATCGCCGCCCTTGCCGACGAGGTGCACACGCCGCAGCTCGAGGCGGTCGTCCTGCGCGCCTGGGCGATCGACACGTTGATCTGGAACGGCTCCGGCGAGGGTGCGATCGCCGCCGTCGGCGCCTATCGGCCGCTGGATGCGGTCGCCGAGCAGCTGGCGCAGGGCGCCGAGGCAGCGGTGGCCGAGGGCCGGCTGCTGGACGGGCTGCTGCTGGCGGCTGCGATCGAGGTGTCGCTGCGCGACGCGCGCACGGCGGCGCTGGAGACGGTGTTCCACGCGGCGGCCGCCCAAGGCGACCACGCGGTGGCCCGCATGGCCGCGCGCGCGGTCTCCCACGCCTCGGATCGCGGCGACCTGCTCGAGATCCTCGTGGAGCGGGCGCTGGAGACGGACCTGCCCGCCGACGCCGAATATGCAGCCCGGCTGATGCCGCCGAGCCGCGGCGCACTGAACAGCTGGCTGGACATCGCCACCGCCTATCGCGATGCGAATTATCCCGAGCCGCAGGCGGCGGCGATCCAGGCCGCCCTGGCAATCGCGCAGGCGCTCGCCAGCGCCGATGGCGGCGACGCCCTGATGCGGGTCGCGGGGCGCGCGGCCCAGCTGGATTCGATCGACCTCGCCCGGACGCTGCTCTCGGACACGTCGTCGGCCGAGGGCCGGCCGCGCGCCGTCGCCGATCTGGTCAAGCGGCTGGCGGAGACCGACCGCATCGAGGAGGCGCTGTCCTGGGCGGCCCAGATCGCCGACCCGGCCATAGATCCGGAGGTCCGCAGCCGCGCCTTCGGGGCGCTGGCCAAGGCGCTGGCCGAAGACGGGCAGCTCGAGCCGGCGCTGGCGATCCTGGAGCGCCACCCCGACCTGGCGGGCAGGTATCTGGACGCAGCGCTGCGGGCGGTGGCGGTGGAGCTGGCGCGCAACGGTCGGATCGAGGAATCGGGTGATGCGCTGGCCCGGATCGTCGACCCCGAGGAGCGGAGCCGGGCCGAGCTGCAGATCGGCCGGGTCGAGGGCGAGGCCGCTTTCCTCGAGCTGGTGGCGCGGCGGCTCGACCGGGCCTGGGAGGAAGCCGACCCGGCGCGCCGGAGCGCGGTCCTGACCGAACTGGCGGCTGCGCTGGCCGAGGCGGGACAGGTGCAGGCGCTGGTCGACCTGCGCGAGACGATGGCCGGCTTCACGCCGCCGCAGGCCAACGACGGGGTCGCGCACAGCCTGGCGATCGCGCTCGCCGAGGCGGGCCGGCTCGAGGAGGCGACGGCGGCGATGATGCTCGTCGGCGACGGCGTGCTGCTCGACCGGACGCGCAGCCGGGTAGCGCTCGCGATGGCGCGCCACGGGTCGCTGGAGGATGCGGTGGCGTTCGCCCGCAGCATGAGCGATGCCGAGAGGCGGCTCACGACGTTCAGGACAATCGCCGAAATCCAGGCCCACCGGCTGGATGTTCACGACCTGGTGCCCGAGGTCTACGCCGAGCGGTCCGGGCCGGGCCAGCCGGCTGTCGAGCAGTCGCCGGTGGGACAGGTCGCGGCTCCGGACCGCCTGCCGGCGACGGTGGCCGAACGCGGCGGCATCGCGGTGTTCGAACTCGACTCCGACCCCGACAGCCGCTGGCCGGACCTGACGGGGCTGCGGGCGCGCATGCCGTCGGTGGCGCTGGTCCCGGCCGACGTCCGGGCCCGGGTCGTCAGCGCGTCGAGCGACGTCTCGATCTATCGACAGCCGATGAGCGTGAACCCCTATAACGAGAAGTTCATTGAGATCGTGCCGATCGTCGACTACGCGCAGCGCCAGGGCGAGCCGACGCCGCATCTCATCTACATCGCCACCGGCGTCGCGACGCTGTCGCAGCTGCGCGAGGCGTTGCTGGCCGTCGGACGCGGCGACTATCTGGAGGTCGAGAACGGGATCTATACCGCGCGCCGGCCGATCGTGATCGGGCCGGACGCCACGCTGGTCGTCACCGGGGCCGATGCGCGCGAGCTCAGGCTGTCGACCGACGACTACGCCTATCTCGTCAGCGGCGGCACGCTGATCGTCGCCGACACCACCATCACCTCCTGGGACCGCGCCGCCGGCCGGTCGAGCGACATCGAGCTCGGCGACAGCGAGTTCCTGTTCAGGCCGTTCATCACCGCCTGGAGCGGCAGCCGGACCTTCGCCACCCGCAGCATCTTCCGCGGGCTCGGATACAACAACCGAAAGTCCTGGGGCGTGACGGTCTCGGCAGGTCCCCAGGACTTCACCTCCGAGGGGCAGTCCGTAATGGAGAGCCCGGAGATGCAGCTGGTCGAGAACCTGTTCGACCGGCTCTACTACGGTTTCTACAGCTACCACACCAACGACACCGACATCGTCGGCAACGAATACCGGCACAGCGTCATCTACGGGCCCGATCCCCACGACTACAGCGACGGGATCCTGATGGCGCTGAACACCGCCTACGGGACGATGAAGAAGCACGGGCTGATCGTCTCGCGCGAGGTTTCCGGCCTGTTCGTCGGCAACGTGGCCTTCGACAACAAAGGCGCCGGCATCATGCTGGACCGCCTCAGCAACCACTCGATCATCTATGCCAACACGACGTTCGACAACGGCCATGACGGGATCGCCGTCTACGAGACCGCCTGCGCGATCGTCGCCAGCAATCTGTCCTACGACAACGCCCACAGCGGGCTGCGGGTCCGCAACAGCGTCGACATCGCCGTCCTGGACAACGACTTTTCCGACAACCGGCTGGAGGGCGTGGTCACCTACACCGACCCGCTGGTCGAGCACTACTGGCGCAACCTGACGCTGGATCCGTTCTGGACCATCGCCACTGTCGCCTTCGCCGGCAACCGTATCACCGGCAACGAGGGCGCGTTCCGCTTCGAGAACGTGCTGGCCGCCACGCTGGCGCGCAACACCCTGATGGGCAACGGCAACCGGATGATCGCCGGCGACTTCCAGCCTGCGATGTCGGTGCTGACCCGAGGCTACCAGCTCGACCGGGATCGGGTCATGCTGGCCGACCTCTGCCTGCAGCCGGTCGAGCGCTACGCCGACTGCCGCTTCCGCGAACAGGGGGTGTTCGACTTCGACGGCCAGCAGAGCTGGCAGCTCGCGGAGCAGCCGTTGGATTGCGGCGGCACCTTCGTGACGACCAATGCCGGCCTGAGGCAGGAGTCCCGGCTATGACGGCCCGGGCGCGAGGCGTCGTGGTCTTCTGGCTGGCAATAACGGCACCGGCGGCGCTTGCCGCCGACGGCTACGGGCCGGCGACCTTCGATGTGGAGGCGCGCCGGGTCGAGCTGGCCCAGCCGGCCTTTGCCCTCGTCCGCGACGCCTGTCTGGCGGCGGACATCGACGACGCGCTGCCGGTGCCGGGCCCCGTCGCGGGCCTGCAGGCCACCAGCGAGTACGGCTCAGACCAGAGCGCGGAGGACTTCGCCTGGTCGGTGATGGTGCTGTCCGGCCGCAGCCTTGCCGGCGACGACGGTGCGACCCGCGCGCTCATCGCCGGCCTGGCAGGCTGGGCCGAAGCCGGTGCGCTCGAGGACACGCCGACCGATTACGACCCGTTCTACGCCATGAAGCGGATGCTGCTGCCGACCATGGTCGGCTTCCGCATCGTCGCGGCCGAGATGGATGCCGGGCAGCGGGCAACCGTCGAGGCCTGGATCGATGGCCTGGTCCGCCGGCTGGACACCGAGTTCGGCGGCGACGTCGACCTGAACAACCACCGCTACCTGGCCGACCTGGTGCTGATGACCTGGGGGTCGATCGTCCGCGATCGTGACCTGCTGGCCAAGGGC
>JBHJOG010000014.1:0-11231 GCA_050329975.1 Alphaproteobacteria bacterium
CCAGGTGGCGCGCCGTCGCCTTGGCGTTGTGGCGGTTGGCGGCGAGCGCGGTCGCGATCAGCGCGCTCTCGAAGGCGTCGACCGTCTCCGTCAGGTCAAGCGGCGCTGTCCCGGTCGGCCAGGGTACGGGTTCCGCGGCGGCTGGGGCGGGTGCGGGCCTGGGCGCCGGATGCGGCCGCCAGGGCGAATCGAACGGGTCGATCACCGCGACCTCGATCGGCCGGTCGAAGCCCTGCGCCTGGTAGAGGGCGCGCTCGACCACGTTCTTCAGCTCGCGCACGTTGCCCGGCCAGTCATGGGCCTGCAACCGGGCCAGCGCGGTGGCGCTGAAGCCCGGGAAGCGGCCGCGCTCGAGCTCGCCCGCCATCTGGGTGGCGAAGTGCTCGGCCAGCTCGACGATGTCCTCCGGCCGCGCACGCAGCGGCGGCACGGTCACCACGTCGAAGGCGAGCCGGTCGAGCAGGTCGGCGCGGAACCGCCCGGCTGCCGCCGCGGCCGGCAGGTCGACGTTGGTGGCCGCGATCACCCGGACGTCGACGGTCAGCGTCTCGTTGCCGCCGACCCGCTCGAAGGTCCCGTACTCGATCACCCGCAGCAGCTTCTCCTGCACCGCGGCCGAGGCGTTGGCGATCTCGTCGAGGAACAGCGTGCCGCCGTCGGCCTGCTCGAAGCGGCCGGGGCGGCGGCGGGTCGCGCCGGTGAAGGCGCCGGCCTCGTGCCCGAACAGCTCGCTCTCCAGCAAGGTCTCGCTGAGCGCCGCGCAGTTCACCCGCACCAGCGGCCGCTCCCAGCGCGGCGACAGATAATGCAGGCGCGCGGCGATCACCTCCTTGCCCGAGCCGCGCTCCCCGATCACCAGCGCCGGCCTGTCCAGGGGCGCCAGCCGGGACACGTGCTGCACCATGTCGAGGAATGCGGGCGAGCTGCCGATCGGGGTTTGGAGGAGGTCCTGGGTCATTATCGCCGATATCTGGTGAAATTCACCATATAGCGGTATCCTGGGCCGATAGCAAGTCGATTTAGGCGATGACTCAAGAGGAAAAATCATGCAAATTCAACGGTCTAATCCAGAACTCCGGGTTGGCACGGGACGTGCTGAACTAGCGTCGTGACCGCGAGGTCCGACACATCAGCCATCGGGAGCGACAGGTGGGCATCTTTTCCAGACTCGGCGACATCGTGAACGCCAACATCAACTCCATGCTCGACCGGGCAGAGGACCCCTACAAGGTGATCAGAATGATCGTGCAGGAGATGGAAGACACGCTGGTCGAGGTGCGGGCGACCGCCGCCAAGGCGATCGCCGAGCGCAAAGACCTGCAACGGCGGGTCGAGCGTTGCGTCGCCGAGGCCGAGGACTGGAAGTCGAAGGCCGAGTTCGCGCTGGCGCGGTCGCGCGAGGACATGGCGCGCGGCGCGCTCACCGCGCGGGCCCGCCTCAACGACAAGATCGAGATCCTGCGCGAGCAGCTGGTCGACCTGGAGCGGACGCTGGCCCAGACCAACGACGACATCACCCAGCTCGAGGGCAAGCTCACCGACGCCAAGAAGCGGGAGCGCGCGCTGGCCAGCCGCCGCGCGGCCAGCCGCCGCCGCTCCGACACCCGGCGCCACCGGGTCGACGCCCGGATCGACGACGCCTATGCGCGGTTCGACCAGATCGAACGCGGGCTCGATTCCCTTGAAGGCGAGGCCGAGGCTGCCGACATGGGACAGAAGAAGTCGCTGCGCGAGGAATTCGCCGAGCTGGAGGCGGAAGCCGCGGTCGAGCGCGAGTTGAGCGCGTTGAAGGAGGCGCTCAGGGCGCGGACGGCACCGACTGCACCGACGGCGGGCGCGGCGAAGGCGACCGACTAGGACAAGGGGCGTCAACCGCACCGGCAGGACCACGACAAGGAAAATCGGGAGAGACCAGGTGGCCATGACCTATGAAGAGACCGGCGGCCGGCGCGGCCGTTGCGGATATCACCGCGCCCGGCCGTGCCGCGGCGAAGGCGCCCTGCGCCACATGCGGCAGGCGGTACGCCGGCGCGTTCGGCTGACCCGGGACGCCGACGAGGCGATGCTGGCCGGCGTCTGTGCCGGCATTGCCCGCCACCTCGGGCTGCGGCCGAAGGTGGTCCGGATCGCCACGGTCATCTCGCTGATCGTGTTCACCGTGCCGACCGTGATCGCCTATGCGCTCATCGCCTGGCTCGCGCCGACCCGCGACGAGCCCATGGCCGCGGCCGGGGCGCGCGAGGAGGCGCCGGGAGCACCCGAAGCCGGCGACTTCCGCGGCGGCAGCGTCGAGGGGCTTGCCCGGCTGAAGAACCGCTTCCGCCACCTGGAGGAGAAGTTCGCCGACCTCGAGGCGCAGGTGATGAACGACCGCCCCGCCTGAGCCCCGGGCGCATGCGCTTTTCCGGTTCCCGATGGAGCCGGAGGGCGCTCGGCGTCGCGCCTCTGTGCGAACACAGGGGCTACCCTCGGCGTACCGCGGATCGTCCGAAGGCGCGCCGGGGGGCCGCGCCGGGGGCCGTGCCGGGGGCCGCGCCGTCACGGGATGCAGGCCTCTGCAATCGACAAGCTGTTCTCGTAAAGTCGGTGCCGGGTGATCCGGCCCTCCGCGACCGTGAGATGCAGCGCGAACGGGCCCTCGAAAGTCTTTCCCGTCGCGCGCACCGTCCCCGATATGTGCCCCATCAGGACGGCGTCGGTGCCCTCGACGAGGAAGGTATCGATCGTGGCGCGCGCACGCTCGGGGACAATGTGCTCCATCAATTCCGTGACCTGGGCCGCGCATTCGGCGGCGGTGGACCGAGGGCGGATCCACGGCGCGGCGGGGTTCTCGGCGAGCTGCCAGTCAACCTCGTCGGCGAAAAGCTCAACGAGCCGCCCGGTGTCCCCGGTCAGCCTGGCGGTAAGGAACTGCTGCACGACGGCCCGGGTGGCCTCGGCGACGGAACTCGCGGCGTTGGCTGAACATTCCGTGGTGGTGGTCTCGACCGACATGGTGGTCTCCTTTGCTGCTTTGGCCGAACCTACAGCGGGAGAGCAGGCGATCGATTACCTGGGAGGTAATGAGCGGCGATTGGATAGCACTCAAGTCTCTGCGAGCGCTGCGCACCCACATCGTCAGGCACGATCTGCATTGCTGCAACAGCCATCCTCCGGCTCGAACCTGGAGCGAGGCGCGGGGTTAAAAATAGGTTAGCTTTGCCAGGCCATTAACCTGCGCTTAACCAAGCTGCCGCAATCTGCAGGGCATGATGGACATGCGACCTGAACTGGCAAATCTCTACAGCGTCTGGCAGGAGGCCGGTGACGGCGGTGTCCTGCCTTCGCGAGCCGATCTCGGTCCCGAAGCGCTGAAGCCCTGGTTGCGCAACGTCGCGCTCATCGACATCGAGTGGTCGCCGCTGCGCTTCCGGCGCAGGCTGGTAGGCACCAAGATCGTCGACTACCAGGGCGCCGACTGTACCGGACGCTATCTGGTGGATCGCGATCCCGACAAGGTCGACAGCTGGAACTTCGACGACTACGTCGCCTGCGCGACCAACGGCGCCACCGTGCATCGCTGCGAACGCAGCCTCGATTCCACGGGCAACGTGATCCGGTGGGAGCGGGTGCTGCTGCCGCTGGCCCAGAACGGCCGGACCCCGGACAAGATCCTGGTCGGGCTCTACCGCGACATGCTGCGCCAGCGGCCGTCGCTGCCGTTCCGCTCGCCGCGCGTCGACAGCCTCGTCGGCCGGGTGCAAGGCGCCGCCTGAGCACCCGGCCGCGACGCGCGGCCGGGACCTTCAGCCCCGCAGCCTGATCTCGGTGCCGACCGACGCAGCAAGTGCGCGCGCCGCGTTGCCCTGGTTGACCGCCACCTCCACCAGCCCGATCGAGTTCTCGTACCAGAGCAGCATGCCCGGCGGCACATCGCCGAAGGTGCGCGCCCGCTGCGGCGTGGCGTCGCCGATTTCGATGCGCGCGCCTGCGCCCAGCGTGCTGGCGCGCACCCCGGTGATCAGGTTGCCGTAGCCGTCGATGTAGACCACCGCCGGCAGGTCGTCGGGCCAATGGGGATAGCGTACCGCCTCGGCCGGCATCGGGGTGCCGCCATAGGTCGCCCCCTTGGCCAGCGCGGCCGCCACCGGCGCGAACAGGTCGCGGCCGTGGAAGCTCGCCGACAGGTCGGCCGGGCGCCAGTCGATGCCGTGGCAATCCACCGTATCGGCGCGTCGCATCACCAGCTCGAACAGGCCGTTGTCCGGCCCGACAAAGAGCCGCTCGTCGGCTCGGACCACGATCGGCCGGCGCGGCCCGCCGACTCCGGGATCGACCACCGCCACCACCACCGCGCCGCGGCCGAGGCCCGGCGCCAGCCCGGCCAGCAGGTAGGCGGCGGCGGCTGGGTCGAAGGCGGGCGCGTCGTGCATCAGGTCGATCACCGGCACCCCCGGCGCCAGGCGCGCGATGACCGCATGCATCTGGCCGACGTAGAAGCCGTCGTAGCCGAAATCGGTGAACAGCAGAATCATCGCCCCGCCCCTGTCGCCCGCGTCGGATGCAGGCTATATCGGGCCGGCAGGCCGGGCCAGCGCGGGCCCGGCCCGAGCAAGCGTGAGGGGGTTGCCGATGACCGAGATGCCGCGCCGGCAGTGGCAGGAGATGACCACCGAGGAGTTCGCGGGCCTCGACCCCGAGCGAACGGTGGCGGTGCTTCCTGTCGCGGCGATCGAGCAGCACGGCCCGCACCTGCCGGTCAGCGTGGATGCCACCCTCAACGCCGCGATCCTGGACCGCGCGCTCGCCCTCCTGCCGGCGGACTGCCCGGTGACCGTGCTGCCGGCGATGCCGGTAGGCAAGAGCAACGAGCATCTGGCGTTCCACGGCACCCTTTCGCTCGGCCACGACACCCTGATCGCGCTGTGGACCGACATCGCCGAATGCGTCCACCGCACCGGCGTCCGCAAGCTCGTCCTGTTCAACAGCCATGGCGGCCAGCCGCAGATCATGGACATCGTCTCCCGCGACCTGCGGGTGCGGCTGAAGATGCTGGTGGTGCTGGCCAACTGGTTCCAGATGGTCGATGCCGGCCGCTGGTATCCGGCCGACGAGATCCGCTTCGGCATCCATGGCGGTGCGATCGAGACCGCGATGATGCTGCACGTCCGCCCGGACCTGGTGCGGATGGACAGGGCCCGCGCCTTCGCCTCGGCACCGCAGGCGATCCATGCGGCGGCCCGGCACCTCGACCCCGGCGACAAGCTCAGCTTCGCCTGGCAGGCGCAGGACCTGAACCCGGCCGGCGCGGTGGGCGACGCCACCGCCGCCGACGCCGAGACCGGCCGCCAGATCGTCGACGCCGCGGCCGACAAGCTCGCCAGGCTGCTGCGCGAGGTGGTGGACCTGCCGCTCTCGACATTGAAGGACGGGCCGCTGCAGCGCTGAGACGGCACATCCGTTGCGACGCGACACGAAAATTGCATTACCAATCGGCGCGAACCGATTAGGCTGGCAGCTGCCGGCGCATCGGGCCGAGCACAAGAACTCAGGTCGGGGAAGCAGACGATGAAACACACCCTACTGCCCGCCGCGGCAGCAGCCGCGCTGATGGCGGCGACGCCGGCGCTGGCCCTGGACGAAGTCACTTTCGGCACCAACTGGGTCGCCCAGGCCGAGCACGGCGGCTACTACCAGGCGGTGGCCGCCGGCATCTACGAGGCGTTCGGCCTCGACGTCACCATCCGACCCGGCGGTCCGCAGATCAACCACCGCCAGATGCTGGTCTCCGGCAACATCGACTTCCTGATGGGGTCGAACAATTCGGAGAGCTACAACTTCGCGGTCGAGGACCTGCCGTTCCTCTCGGTCGCCTCGATCTTCCAGAAGGATCCCCAGGTCTGGATCGCCCACGAAAGCCAGGGCTGGACTACGATGGAGGACCTGAAGAACGCCAGCTCGATCCTGATCTCGGCCGACGCCCGGACCAGCTACTGGCCGTTCATGGTCAACCTCTACGGCTACCCCGACACGCTCGCCGGGCCCTATAATTTCAGCGCCGCGCCCTTCCTCGCCGATGAGGGCATCGTGATGCAGGGCTACCTGACCAGCGAGCCGTTCGCCGTCGCCCAGGCCGGCGGCGACCCGCAGGTGTTCCTGCTCGCCGACCACGGCTACTCGCCCTATTCGACGCTGATCACCACATCCCGGTCGCTGGTCGACGACAACCCGGACCTGGTCCAGCGCTTCGTGGATGCCAGCATCCTCGGCTGGTACAGCTACCTCTACGGCGACCCCACGCCCGCCAACGACATGATCAAGGAAGCCAATCCCGATATGCCGGACGAGCAGATCGCCTATTCGATCGAGGCGATGAAGGCGTATGGCATCGTCGATTCCGGCGACACCGAAGCGCTGGGCATCGGCGCGATGACAGACGAGCGCTGGAGCAGCTTCTTCGAGCAGTCGGCCGAGATCGGCCAGTACGAGCCGGACCTGGACTACACCCAGGCCTACACGCTGCAGTTCGTCAACGACCTCGACCGGCTGAAGGCGGAAGCCGAGGCCCGCGGCCTCGACATCCCGTTCGGGGAGTAGGGCCTGACCGCGACCCCGATGGCCGCCCCGGCCCGCGCCGCCCGGGTCCCGCCCGCGCCGGCGCTGGTCGCGCTGGAGCGGGTCGAGAAGCGGTTCGCCAACGGGACCCTTGCGGTGACCGGGCTCGACCTCGCCATCGGGCGCCACGAGTTCGTCAGCCTGCTCGGGCCCTCGGGCTGCGGCAAGTCGACGGCGCTGCGGATGATCGGCGGGCTCGGCGCGCCCACCGCCGGGCGTATCGCCTGGCCGGGCCACGGGCCCGGCGTCCGGCCGGCCCGCGGCGAGGTCGGCTTCGTGTTCCAGGAGCCGACCCTGATGCCCTGGGCGCGGGTGACCGCAAACATCCGCCGGCCGCTGCGCCTGATCGGGGTTACCGGCGCCGAGGCCGACCGGCGCGCCGCCGAGGCGCTGGAGATGGTAGGGCTCAGCGAGTTCGCCCGCGCCTTCCCACGCGAGCTCTCCGGCGGCATGCGGATGCGGGTCTCGATCGCTCGCGCGCTGGCGACGAAGCCGCAGGTGCTGCTGATGGACGAGCCGTTCGCCGCGCTGGACGAGATCACCCGCTTCCGGCTCAACGAGGACCTGCTCGACCTGTGGCGCACCCACAGCTGGACCGTGATCTTCGTCACCCACTCGGTGTTCGAATCGGTATTCCTGTCGAACCGGATCGTGGTGATGACCGGCCGCCCCGGCCGGGTGCACGCCGACGTGGCGATCGAGGCGCCCTATCCGCGGACCCAGGCGTTCCGGATGACCGAAGCCTACAACCACTATTGCCGGGACGTGTCGCGGGCGCTCGCCGAGGCGATGGCGGGGACGGTCGGCGAGGACTGATGGCGATGGCCCAGGCAGCGCTCGACGAACCGTCGCCGGGGCAGGCCGCGACCGACGCCCCGCACGAGGCGGCGCCGGCGGACGGCGGGGCCGCGCTGCTGCGCTGGGGCCTGCCGATCCTGTTCGGCGCACTCATCCTCGGCGGCTGGGAGCTGTTCGTCTGGTACAGGATCAACGTCGACGGGATCGGCCACTACAACCACATCCTGCCGGCGCCGACCACGATCGCCGTCGCCCTCTACGACGACTGGCGGATCCTCTCGCCGGGCTGGCTGACGACGGTGTGGATCACCGGCCAGGCGCTGTTCTGGGCGGTCGTGATCGGCGTCGGGCTGGCGATCGCGTTCAGCCTGTCGAAGTGGGTCGAGTACAGCTTCTTTCCCTATGCCGTGGTGCTGCAGGTGACGCCGATCGTCGCGATCGCGCCCCTGATCATCACGCTGCTGGACGACCTCGACACCGCGTTGCTGGTCTGCGCCTGGATCGTCGCCTTCTTCCCGATCCTCTCCAACACCATCATCGGGCTGCGCAGCGTCGACCACGGCCTGCTCGACCTGTACCAGATGTACGGCGCGGGCCGCTGGCGGGTGATGATCGACCTCAGGCTGCCCAGCGCGCTGCCCTATTTCCTCGCCGCGCTGAAGATCAGCGCCGGGCTGGCGTTGATCGGGGCGGTGGTCGGCGAGTTCGTCGCCTATGGCCAGAGCCCGGGCCTGGCCGCCCGCATCGTCGAGGCCAGCTACCTGCTGAAGGTGCCGCGGATGTTCGCGGCGCTGGTTTTGATCTCGCTCACCGGCATCCTGCTGTTCCTGCTGTTCTCGCTGATCGCCAACCTCGCGCTGCGCAGCTGGCACGAGAGCGCGGTCAAGCGGGAGCGGTGAGCTTGGTCCCGGGACCTTGGCGACCATCGCCGAAATCATGCTCCCCGGCTGGCTGCCGCTGCCGACGGCGGACCGGTTCCGGCTGGCGAACGTGCGGGTGCCGCGCTGCCTGCTCGCCGACCCGCCGCAGGCTCCGGCCGACCGTGACGGCCTGCTGCTGCTCGACCTCGATCTGGCGGACGGCGTCGTCGCCGCGATCGCCCCGGCGGGGGCGACCGCCACCGACTTGCCGGCAGCCGACGCCGGCGGCGGCCAGCTCTGGCCATGCTTCGTCGACCTCCACACCCACCTCGACAAGGGTCACATCTGGCCGCGGGCGCAGAATCCCGACGGCAGTTTCATGGGTGCGCTGACGACGGTCGGCGCCGACCGGCGCGCGCATTGGACAGCCGCCGACGTCGCCGCCCGCATGGACTTCTCGCTCCGCTGCGCCCATGCCCACGGCACGGCCGCGATCCGCACCCATCTCGACTCCGAGCCGCCGCAGGGCGCGATCAGCTGGCCGGTGTTCGCCGAGGCCCGCCGCCGCTGGGCCGGGCGCATCGCGCTGCAGGCGGTGTCGATCGTCGGCATCGAGCTGTTCCGCGACGAGGCCGCCGGCGCCGCCCTTGCAGACCTGGTGGCGGAGCATGGCGGCATCCTCGGCGCCGTGACCTATCCGGTGCCCGACGCCGCCGCCCTGATCGACCGCGTGTTCGCGCTTGCCCAGGAGCGCGGGCTCGATCTCGATTTCCATACCGACGAGCATGGCGATCCCGGGCCGGGCACGCTGCGGCTGATCGCGGAAGCGAGCCTTGCCCGTGGCTTCGCCGGAGCCGTGGTCTGCGGCCACTGCTGCTCGTTGTCGGCGCAGCCGCCCACGCTGGCCGAGGCGGCGATCGCCCGCGTCGCCGATGCCGGCATCACCGTGGTCAGCCTGCCGATGTGCAATCTCTACCTGCAGGATCGGGCGCCCGGCCGAACCCCGCGCTGGCGCGGCGTCACCCTGCTGCACGAGCTCGCCGCGGCCGGAGTTCCGGTGGCGGTCGCCAGCGACAACACCCGCGACCCGTTCCATTTCTCAGGCGATCTCGACATGATGGACGTCTTTTCCCAGAGCGCACGCATCGGCCAGCTCGAACATCCCTTCGCCGACTGGGCGGCGGCGGTGACCCGTACCCCGGCCGCGGCGATGGGGCTGCCCGACCGCGGTTCGATCGCCGTCGGCGCCACCGCCGACCTGGTCCTGTTCCGCGCCCGCTCGATGAGCGAGTTGCTGGCCCGGCCGCAGGTCGACCGGGTGGTGATTAGGGCGGGCCGGGCGATTCCGCGCCTGCTGCCGGACTACCGCGAACTCGACGGCCTGTTCCAGCAGGCCTCCCGATGAGCATCGCTGCGCCCGGGCCGGTGGACCGCGCCTCGGTGGACTGGGCGGAGGTCAAGGTGGCGCTCGGCGCGATCCCGGTGATCGACGAGCCGGCGCTGGTCAAGCAGAAGAGCCGGGACTTCTACTGGTACAGCCCGATCCTGAAGCAGCAGCTGCGCAAGGTGGCCGGCGACCTGGTGGTGCGCCCGCGCGACGAGGCCGACGTGATCGCCTTCGCCCGCGAGGCGGTGCGCCGCCGGCTGCCGGTGACCGTGCGCGGCGCCGGCACCGGCAATTACGGCCAGGCGATGCCGCTCAAGGGCGGCGTCGTTCTGGAGATGATGGGCATGAACCGGCTCCTCGACAGCGGTCCCGGCTGGGCGCGGGTCGCGCCGGGCATGAAGTTGATCGACCTCGACGCGGCGCTGCGGCCCACCGGCTGGGAGATGCGGTTCCACCCGTCGACCAAGCGCACCGCCTCGATCGGCGGTTTCATCGCCGGCGGCAGCTCGGGTGTCGGCTCGATCACCTACGGCATCCTGCGCGAGCGCGGCAACGTCATCGCGGCCAGGGTGGTAACCTTCGAGGACGAGCCCCGGGTGCTGGAGTTCCGGGGCGACGCAGTCGACAGGGTCAACCACGCCTACGGCACAAACGGCATCATCACCGAACTCACCATCGCCACCGCGCCGGCCTATGACTGGCACGACATTGTCGTCACCTTCGCCGACTTCGACGCCGCCACCGCTTTCGCCCAGGCGCTGGCGCGCTCCGACGGCATCGTCAAGAAGCTGGTGACCGTCGTCGCCCCTCCGCTTGGCCAGGACTATTTCCGCACCCTGGCCGACGTGCTTGCCCCCGGGCATACCGCGGTGCTGCTGATGATCGGTGCCCCGTCCCTGATAGCCTTCGCCGACCTGATGGCCGAGCACGCCGGCCAGGAGGTCTACCGCGCGAGCCCCGAGCAGGCGGCGCGGACGGTGCCGCTCTACGAGTACAGCTGGAACCACACCACGCTGTGGGGGCTGAAGGTCGACAAGTCGATCACCTACCTGCAGGTGCTCTACCCGCCGCCCGACCATCTGGCGCTGGTCCGGAAGATGCGCGCCGCCTTCGGCGACGAGGTGCCGCTGCACCTGGAGTTCGTTCGCTTCGGCGGCGAGGTCACCTGCTTCGGCCTGCCGGTGGTCCGCTATTCGACCCCCGAGCGCCTCGCGGAAATCATCGCGTTCCACGAGGCTAACGGCTGCCCGATCTTCAACCCGCACGACTACACGCTCGAAGGCGGCGGCATGAAGAAGGTCGACGCCGTCCAGCTCGCCTTCAAGCGCGAGGCCGATCCGTACGGGCTGCTCAACCCGGGGAAGATGGTCGCCTGGGACGACCCGGGGCACCAAGAGGACGAAGGCCGGACCTACCTCTACGAGCGTTGATCCCGCTCGAACCGCCGGGAGGAGGCCGCTACCCCGTATGGGACGCGATCGCCGCGACGATCGCGTCCCAGTCGGTGCTGTGGAGCTCGTGGCCGGCGCCTTCCAGCGGCAGCAGGCGGGCGTCGGGGGCGCGGGCGGCGATCGCCTCGGCGTGGGCGAAGG
>JBHJOG010000015.1:0-20514 GCA_050329975.1 Alphaproteobacteria bacterium
TCGCCCGGGGGCGACCGGTGGGTCCGATCAAGCGGGCGGCCGATCTTCGACGAGGCCGGCGTGTTCCGAGGCTATCGCGGCACCGGCAGCGACGTCACCGCCCAGGTCGAGGCGGAGCAGGAGACCAGGCGGGCGCTCGCGCTGTTCCGCAGTGCGATCGAGAGTATCCCCGACGGCTTCTCGCTCTACGACGCCGATGACCGCTTCGTGACCTGCAACAGCGTCACCCTGAAGATGATGGGGGAGACCGCCTCCTTCGCCAGACCCGGAATGCCGTTCGAGTCCATCGTCCGGAGCGCCATCGAGGCGGGTTTCATTCCGGCTGCGGCCGACGATCCCGAAGGCTATGTACGCCGCCGGATGGAGCAGCACCGCAATCCCGCCGGACCGATCGAGGTCGAGAACAGGATGCGATGGCTGCGGATCCACGAGAGCCGCATGCCCGATGGCGGCACCGTCATCATCCACACCGACATCACCGCCCGGGTCACGGCGGAGCGCGAGACGGGCCGCGCGCTCGAGTTGTTCCGGAGCGCGATCGACAGCATGCCCGACGGCTTCGCCCTGTTCGACCCCGAGGACCGCTTCGTCACCTGCAACGAGCCGTACCGGAAGCTGATGGGGAGATCCGGCATCACCGTCGAGCCCGGCACTCCATTCGAGTCCATCGTCCGCATGGCTGCCGCACTCGGCCGGACCCCGGAAGCCGACGCCGACCCCGAAGCCTTCATCCGCCGGCGGATGGAGCGGCACCGCGACCCCAAGGGACCGTTCGAGGTCCAAGGCGCCGGTGGATGGGTGCGCATCCAGGAGAGCCGGATGCCGGATGGCGGCACCGTCAACATTCTCACCGACATCACCAGCCAGGTCGAGGCGCAGCGCGAGACCCAGCGCGCACTGGCGTTGTTCGAGAGCGCGATCGCCAGCATCCCCGACGGCTTCGCCCTGTTCGACGCCGACGATCGCTTCGTCACCTGCAACGAGCCATATCGGAAGCCGGTGGGAGAGCCCGCCATCGACATCGAGCGCGGCGCAACCTTCGAATCCCTGATCCGCGGCGCCGTCGACCACGGATTCATCCCCGATGCAGTCGAGGACCCGGAAGGCTGGATCAACCGCCGGATGGAGCTGCACAGGAACCCGAAGGGACCCTTCGAGCTCGAGCGCAAGAACCGGTGGCTTCGCATCCAGGAAAGCCGCATGGCCGACGGCGGAACTGTCGTCGTCCTGACGGACATCACCCGCGAGAAGCAACGCGAGGAACAGCTGCGCCAGACTCAGAAGATGGATGCGCTCGGCAAGCTGACCGGCGGACTGGCCCATGACTTCAACAACCTGCTGGCGGTGATCGCCGGCAACATCGAGCTGCTGGCAGAAGAACTGCCCGACCGGCCCGACCTCCTGGCCAAGGCCAGGGCGGCGATCCGGGCAAGCGAGCGCGGCGCGACCCTGACCCGCAGCCTGCTGGCTTTCGCCCGTCAGCAGCCGCTGCAACCGGACCAGGTCGATCTCAACCGGCTGGTCTCGGATCTGCACGAACTGATCCGCCGGACCATCCCCGAGAACATCGCGGTCAGTGTCGCGACCCATCAAGGTCTGTGGGACTGCACTGCGGACGCGGGCCAGCTGCAGAACGCGTTGCTGAACCTGGTCGTCAACGCACGCGACGCAATGCCCGACGGCGGCACGCTGACGATCCAGACCGCAGCGACGCGGATCGGCGAGGACGCCGCGGCGCAGCACGGTGGGATCCAGGCCGGCGATTATGCGATGCTCGCCGTCACCGACACCGGCACCGGTATGGCACCGGAGGTTGTGCACCGCGCCTTTGAGCCGTTCTTCACCATGAAGCCGGTCGGCAAGGGCACCGGGCTCGGCCTCAGCATGGTCTACGGCTTCGCTCGGCAGTCCGGGGGGCATGCCGCGATCAGCAGCACGGTCGGCACGGGGACCACCGTGCGGCTCTGGCTTCCTCGCTGGAAGATCGCCGCAACGCCGCGGAACGGCGCGGGCAGCTATGAGGTACGGCATACGACCGGCGGTGAGAAGGTGATGGTGGTCGAAGACGACCCCGACCTGCTGGCGCTGATCGCCAGCCAGCTGGGATCGCTCGGCTACGGCGTCGCGCAGGCGAGCAGCGGGCCCGACGCCCTGGACGAGATCGCGCGCCACGAGGATATCGCGCTGCTCCTGACCGACGTGGTGCTGGCCGGCGGCATGATGGGACCGGACCTCGCCCGGCATGCGCTGGCGAAACGGCCCGGTCTGCGGATCCTGCTGATGTCCGGCTATGCCGAGGACACGGTCCTGCGCGACGGACTGCTGGTCTCGGGGGCCAGGCTGCTGGCGAAGCCCTTCACCCTGGCCCAGCTGAGCGCTGCGATACGGGACGCGCTCGACGGCGACGCGGAGGAGTGCCGCAGCACGGGCCAAGTCTAGGCTGCCGCCGGCTGCTGGCGCAGGCGCTCGACCGGGCGGTCGCCCATCGGCAGGTGGATGAGGGCGGCGAGCACGCCGAGGGCGACCGAGATCCACCAGACGATGTCGTAGGAGCCGGTCTGCTCGAACAGCACGCCGCCGAGCCAGGCGCCGGCGAAGGCACCGACCTGATGGCTGAGGAAGACGATGCCGAACAGCGTCGACATGTAGCGCGGCCCGAACAGCTGGGCGACCAGCCCGGTGGTCAACGGCACGGTGCTGAGCCAGAGGAAGCCGATCAGGGCGGCGAAAACCAGAACGGTGACGGCTGTCGGCGGGATCAAGATGAAGCCGAGGATGACGACCGCACGCGTGCCGTAGAGCAGGCTGAGCAGGTATTTCTTGCGGTAGCGGCCGCCGAGCGCGCCGGCGGTGAGCGTGCCGAAGATGTTGAACAGCCCGACCAGCGCCAGCGCCCAGGCCCCGATCGCCGGGTCGATGCCCACATCCTGCACATAGCCGGGGAGATGGGTGGCGATGAAGGCAACATGGAAGCCGCAGACGAAGAAGCCGGCGGTGAGCAGCCAGTAGCCGCTGTGCCTGCCCGCCTCACGCAGCGCCGCGCCCAGGCTCTGCTGGACCGCGCCGGGATCGTGCTGCGGCTTGCCGGCCAGCGCCAGCGCGCAGGGGATGATCAGCAGGCACGCCGCGGCGTAAATCAGCAGCGTGTTCGACCAGCCGGCGACGTCAATCAGCGCCTGGCCGGTGGGCGCGATCGCGAACTGGCCGAACGAGCCCATCGCGCTGCCCACCCCCAGCGCCATCGAGCGCTGCTCCGGCGGGTAGGCCCGCCCGATCGCGCCGAGCACGACCGCGAAGGCGGTGCCGCTGAGCCCGAAGCCGATGACGAAGCCGGCGCCGGCCTGGTACATCAGGGGCGAGGCCGGCAGCGCCATCATCAGCAGCCCAATGATGTAGAGCACGCCGCCGAGGGCGACGGTGCGCGCTGTGCCGAAGCGGTCGGCCATGGCGCCGAACACCGGCTGGGTCACGCCCCAGATCAGGTTCTGCATCGCGATGGCGAAGGAGAAGCTGGCGACGCCCCAGCCGAGGTCCGCGTTCATCGGCTCGATGAACAGACCGAAACTCTGCCGGATGCCGAGGTTGAGCGACAGGACGATGCCGCCGCACAGCAGGATCACGACAGGGGCGGCGGCGCGGCTCTGGGACATCGCGGGAGACTCCCGGTAGTCAGGGACCACATGATCTGAACCCGGTGGAACTAGCGCTGCCGCATCTGCAAAGCCACCCGAAACATTGCATCCATTGCACCGCTTGCCCCGGCCTGCCCCGCTGTGTAGGGCTGTCGCCATCGAGTTCGGGAGCGAGACGATGCCAGACCGACCGCATGCCGCCTTTCCCCACGCCCGCCCTCGGCGCCTGCGCCAGGCGCCGTGGATCCGCGACCTGGTGCGGGAATCGCGGCTCAGCCCTCATGACCTGATCTGGCCGCTGTTCGTGATCGAAGGCGAGAACGTGGAGCAGGCGATCCCGTCGATGCCGGGCGTGGCGCGGCTGAGCGTCGACCGGGCGGTCGCGGCGGCACGGCGGGCGACGGCGGCCGGCATCCCGATGCTGGCTCTGTTCCCGGCAATCGACCCCGGCCTGCGGACCGAAGACGCCCGCGAGGCGCTGAAGCCCGACAACCTGGTCTGCCGCGCCGCCATGGCGATCAAGGACGCGGTGCCGGAGATCGGGCTGATGGGCGATGTCGCCCTCGACCCCTATACCAGCCATGGCCATGACGGGGTGATGGAGGGCGGCCGCATCGTCAACGATCCTTCGGTGGATGTGCTGTGCGCGCAGGCGCTGACGCTGGCCCGCGCCGGATTCGACGTGATCGCGCCCTCGGACATGATGGACGGCCGGGTCGGGCGGATCCGGAGCGCGCTGGACGGGGCGGGCTTCCAGAACCGGATGATCATGGCCTATGCGGCGAAGTACGCCTCCGGCTTCTACGGCCCGTTCCGCGATGCGCTCGGCTCGACGCGGGCGCTGATCGGCGACAAGCGGACCTACCAGATGGACCCCGGCAACGGCGACGAGGCCCTGTACGAGATCGGATTGGACCTCGCCGAGGGTGCCGACATGATCATGATCAAGCCCGGCCTGCCCTATCTCGACATCGTGCGCCGGGCGAAGGAGCGGTTCGGCGCGCCGACCTTCGCCTACCAGGTCAGCGGCGAGTACGCCATGCTGGCCGCCGCCTGCGCCAACGGCTGGCTCGACCGCGAGCGGGTGGTGCCGGAAGCCCTGCTCGCGTTCAAGCGCGCCGGCGCCGACGGCATCCTCACCTATTTCGCGCTCGAGGCCGCGGAGCGGCTCGCCGCCGGCGGCTGAGCCCGCGCGCGCCCCATGCGTCTCGCCGCGCTTTACGCTCCAGGGGCCGCCGCGTTAGCGTCTGTCCGCCAGCCATGTGTCGATGGCGGATCGGGGGAGACAGCATGGGCTCGTCCTCTGCGGTGAAGTTGGGCATCTATACGGGCATCGCCTTTGGCGTCCTGTTCGGCGGCTACATGGCGATCGTCCAGGACCCGATGGGGGGCATCCTGGCGGGGGTTATCGCCGGCCCGCTGTTCGGGTTGGGGATGGGACTGTTTTTCGCATGGATGGCGCGGCGCACGGCCGCCAATCGCCCGGCCATGGGCGAGGACGTGATCCGCGAGGGCCCCGCCAACCACGTCGCCGGGGTCGAATCCCGCGGCGGCTGGCTCTACCTCACCGACACCGCCCTTCATTTCCGGGCGCACAAGGTCAATCTCCAGCGCCATGCGCTCACGATCGCGCTCGCCGACATCGTCGACCTGGCGCCGGCACGCTCCCTCGGGCTGTTTCCGAATGCCTTCACCGTAACCACCGGCCAGCGTGGCCGCGAAAAGTTCATCGTCGGCGACCGCAAAGCCTGGATCGCCGCCATCCAGCAGGCCAGGCAGCGCCCGCGAACCGCCGCACCGGCCGATCCGCCGGCTGAAGCGATGGCAGGCAGCTCCGTCACGCCATAGACTGGTGGAGCGAAGCGCAACCCAGGCGACGAGGGCAGGCATGGCCGACAAGGGTCAGAAGAAAAAGGACAAGAAGGTCGAACGGTCGCCGGAAGCCGAGGCGTTGCGCGACTTCGAGTTCGGCGAGCTCAGCCAGAAGAAGGACCTCGACAACGACACCTATGAGACCGAGAAGCGGCTGCTGCAGATCGAACTGCTGAAGGTCCAACGCTGGGCGGCCGAAACCGGGCAGAAGATCGTCGCCCTCTTCGAGGGGCGCGACGCCGCCGGCAAGGGGGGCACAATCAAGCGGTTCATGGAGTATATGAACCCCCGCGGCGCCACCGTCGTCGCGCTGCCCAAGCCGTCCGACCGCGAGCGCGGGCAATGGTACTTCCAGCGCTACGTCCACCACCTGCCGAGCGCCGGCGAGATCACATTGTTCGACCGCTCCTGGTACAACCGGGCGGGCGTCGAGCCGGTAATGGGCTTCTGCACGCCGGAGGAGACCGAGGAGTTCCTGCGCCAGTGTCCCCAGTTCGAGTACATGCTGGTGCGCTCCGGCATCTGGCTGGTCAAGTACTGGCTGACGGTTTCCCGCCAGGAGCAGAAGAAGCGCCTGGAGGAGCGTGAGACCGACCCGCTGAAGCAGTGGAAGCTGTCGCCGATCGACCGGGCCGCGATGGAGAAATGGGACGCCTACAGCGCCGCGCGCGACGCCATGTTCGACCACACCGACACCGCCTATGCTCCATGGACGGTGGTCCGCACCGACGCGAAGAAGCGCGCCCGGATCGCCTGCATGCGCCACTTCCTGCTGTCGCTGCCCTATACGGACCGCGATCCGGCCGCGATCCGGCCGCCCGACCCGCAGGTGCTGCGGGCACGCGCGCAGCTGGCCGGCTGACCCAGAAGCCGCAAAGCTGCCATAATCGGTCGCACATTTGTTCCTCTCGCCCCCGGGCAGAGCACAACCGCTACCGAACGAGGGAACGGCATGGCGCAGGAATTGCGGCGCACCCTGCGCTCGCTCGAAACCACCACCACCGCGATGCTGGCGATCATGGCGACCGCCAGCGGCTACTGGACCTATCTCGGGGTCAAGGGGCTGCTCGACGACGCAGGGCTTGCGACCCTGGGCGGTGCCATCATCTATTCGCTCGCCGTCTCGGTCGCGATCTATGCGTTCTGGACCTACCTGATGCGGTTCCTGCCGGCGATGCACGCGGCGGGCAGCCGGCTGGCGCTGTTCCTGACCATGGGGCTCGGCTGCATCGCCATCATCGCGATGTCGAGCTGGCTGAACGCCGCCGCCCTCGCCGGCTCCGCCGCGATCGAACAGCACCTGGCGCATGCGACCGAGGAGTACCAGACCCGGCTCGAGGCGGCGAACGAGAACGCGCTCGCCGCCCAGACGCTGCTGCCGGACCTCGAGCTGGCGGCCGGTCGCTTCGAGGACCTGGCGCGATCCGAACAGTCCAGCGGCTCGCTCACCGGTACCACCGGCCACGGCACCATCGTCGCCCTGCTCAGCCAGACCGCCGGCCAGCTCTCGGACCTCGCCGACCAGATCCGGGATTCGCGCGAAACCGTCGGTGCGCTCTACGAGCGCGGCAGCCAGCACCTGGTGTCGATGCGCCGGCTGACCGGCAACGTCACCCAGCGGCCGGTCGACGAACGCTCGGTGGCCTTTGCCGGCGAGGCGGTGGCGCTGGTCGGCGTCATCACCTCGCTGCAGCAGAGTTCGGTGGCGCCGGCCGTGAAGCGGACGGCCGACGACCTGGCGGGGACCTTCGTCCGCCCTGCGCCATCGGGCGGCGCCAGCGATCTCGGCCTGCGCCAGGAAGCCGTGATCGAATCGGTCGCGGAATCGGTGGCGCAGACCAGCCAGGCGCTGTCGCGCGCGGCCGGCGACATTCTTGACCGGCCCGTCGTTCTGCCGTTCCGCTTCACCCCGCTCAGTTCGGCCGAGGCCGTCCTCCTCTACGCGGGCGACTTCGTGCCGGCATGGGCCGGCGCGATCGCCATCGACATGATGCCCGGCGTGCTGGTGCTGGTGCTGATGGTGGTCCACGGCGTGATCCGGGAACGCGAGCGCGGCGCCGAGAGCGATGGGCGCGATCTGACCGTGGCCGAGCTGACCGGCGCGATGGCGGCGCTCGACCGGTTGCGGCTGACGCCGGCGCCTCCACCTGCACCGACGCCGCCCGCCGAGGACGCCGAGCCTGCCGTGGCTAGGACCGATGCACCCTCATCGGTCACCCCGATCAGCCGCCCGCGCCAGCCTGGCAGCGGACCGGCAGCCTGACGGGGGCGGGGATGAAGGTCCCGCCGGCGCTGGTCACCATCGGCTCGTCGCCGATCGCGTTGCTGGCCCTGCTCGCGGTCCTGGGCACCGCGACCCTGGTGGGGGTCGATGTCGCCTCGGCCGTCGGCTACGCCGCGCGAACCGATCGGCCGAACCAGCCGCTGCCCGAAACCATCACCACCGCACCCGGCGATCGCGAGCGCTCGCTGCCCGACCGCTACATCGAGCCGCCGGCACCGGGAGACCATGTCCGCCCCTATTCGCCGGAAGTGCGGCCGACCACGCCCCGGCGCGCCCAGCCGACCCTGCCGTCCACCGACACGCCGCTGCCGGTCGAACAGGCCTCGATGCACTTCACGCTGCACCGGGACGGCGAAGTCCCTTACATCCTCGCTGCCGGCAAGATCGTGCCGGGGACGGCGCAGGACCTGGTTGCATTCGACATCGCCCAGGATCGGCAGGCGGCGATGGTGGTGTTCGACAGCCCGGGCGGGGCGATTACCGAGGCGATGCAGATCGGTGCCTATATCCGCTCGCGCGGCCTCGACACAATGGTGGTGGAGAACGGCCTCTGCGCCTCGGCCTGTCCGCTCGCCTTCGCCGGCGGAGTGGCGCGCATCGCCCACGAAACGAGCTGGATCGGCGTGCATCGCGCCTTCATCACAGACCAGGGCGGCGACACCCAGATCGGGCTGCGCCAGGGGCAGCAACTCGCAGCGGCCTGCATGCGGCACCTGGAGCAGATGGATGTGGACCCGCGCGCCTGGATCCACGCGCTGTCCACCCCCTGGGACGAGATCTACCTGTTCACCAGCGACCAGTTGGAAGAGTTCGGCCTGGTTACGGAGATCCGATGAGAGCTTGCGGTAGTGTTTGCGCTCGCAATCGTGGCGGTTGCCGGCACGATGATGTTTACGACGTGACCGCCGCCCGGTGTCCGGCCAGCCAGTCGGCAATGGCGGCAATCTGGTCGGCGGCCATCAATGCAGGTGCGTGGCCGGCATCCTGGACCACCGATTCGTCGACCTGACGGTGCGGATGGGACTCGCGCATGCGGGCCACCGTTTCGGCCGAGAGCAGGTCGGACTCTGCGCCGCGCACCACCAGCACCGGAACCTGCACCAGCTGCCAATAGGCCCACAGGTCGACGTCCTCGGGTTCGGGCGACGCCTTGATCGCGTCGGCAATCCGCGGATCGTAGGCCAGCACATAGTCGCCGGTCGGCAGCAGCTGCGCGCTGTACTCGGCGAGGTGCCGCCACTGGCTGTCCGTCAGAGCGCCGAAAGCGGCGTAGACGCGGCGCAGGTAGGACTCGAGCTCCCCAAGGGTCGCGAAGCGCACCGGCTGGCCGACATAGCTGCGCAGCCGCGTCATGAACGCCTTGGGGACGAACGGCCCGACGTCGTTGAGGACCAGCCGGCGGATCGGCGAGTGCCGAGCGCCGGCCAGGAACATGCCGATCAGCCCGCCCATGGAGGTGCCCACCCAATCCACCGCCTCCACATCGAGGCGTGCGATGAGCGCGGCCATGTCGGCGCAATATTGCGGATAGCCGTAGGCGGAGGCCTCGCCGACCCACTGGCTGCGGCCCCGGCCGACGATGTCCGGGCAGACTACCCGCCGTCCGGTTCCCGCGAGCGCCTCGGCAAGCGCATCGAAATCCCGTCCGTTGCGCGTCAGTCCATGCACGCAGACCACCGGCCGCGGATCGGCCGGATCGCCCCATTCGGTATAGGCGACGCTATGGAAGCCGCCGGGAGCGAATCCGAAAAAATGCTTCTGTTCCATCAGGCATCCCGCCTATCGTCCGCCGGACCGTGCCTGCGGGCCCCGCACCGGCCCCGCTACGGCCGAATCCGGGTGGCCGACGCGACTACTGGAATGGACAGTACCGGATCGCCATGAGCCCACAACTGCCGTCGAACACCGGGGCCACGTCCATCGGCGGGCCGCTCGCGGGGATCGTGGTGCTCGACCTGAGCCGCGTGCTCGCCGGCCCGTACTGCACCCTGGTGCTGGCCAACCTGGGCGCCCGGGTGATCAAGGTCGAGCGGCCCGGCGCCGGCGAGGACAGCCGCGGCTTCGGCCCCTATGTCAACGGCGAGTCGGCCTATTTCATGTCGCTGAACCACGGCAAGGAAAGCATCGCCCTCGACCTGAAGGACCCTGCCGACCGGACGCTGTTCGACCGCCTGCTGGCCAGGAGCGACGTCCTGGTCGAGAATTTCCGGCCAACGGCCCTGGCCCGGCTCGGCTATGGCTGGCCGACGCTGCATGCACGCTGGCCGCGGCTGGTCTATGCCGCCTGCTCCGGCTTCGGCCAGACCGGGCCTTATGCCGACCGGCCGGCCTACGACATGGTGGTGCAGGCGATGGGCGGGGTCATGAGCATCACCGGCCAGCCCGATGGGCCGCCGACCCGGGTCGGCACCTCGATCGGGGACATCACCGCCGGCCTGTTCACCGCGATCGGCATCCAGGCCGCGCTCTGGGAGCGCGCCGCCACCGGCAAAGGGCAGATGGTGGACGTGGCGATGCTGGACTGCCAGGTGGCGATCCTGGAAAACGCCATCGCCCGCTTCGTCGCCACAGGAGTCTCGCCCGGGCCGATGGGCGCGCGCCATCCGTCGATCACGCCCTTCGAGGCCTATCGGGCCGCCGACGGCTTCATCATCGTCGCGGCCGGAAACGACAGTCTGTTCGCACGCGCTGCCGTCGCGCTGGGGCTGCCGGACCTGGCGGAGGACCCGCGATTCCGCTCCAACGGCGACCGCAACGCTCATGCCGACGAGCTGAAGGACGCCTTCGAGGCGGCGCTGGCGGCCGGCACCGTCGCCTACTGGCTCGAGACCCTGCAACGCGCCGGCGTGCCCTGCGGGCCGATCAACGACATCGCGGCGGTGATCGCCGATCCGCACGTCCGCGCGCGCAACATGATCGCCGCCCTGGCCGACGGGCCGAACGCCGGCTTCGCCATCGCCGGCAACCCGATCAAGCTGTCGGGCCATGCTGACCCGGCGGCGCGGTCGGCCGCGCCACCGCTCGACGGCGACCGGGCGCGAATCCTGGACTGGCTGGACGAGGAATGAGGCCGATGCGTTTCCTGCGCCGCAGCGTGAAGCTGGTCGTGTGGCTGGCCGGGTCGCTGATCATGCTCGTGCTGCTCCTGATCGGGGCGGCCCTGCTGTGGCTGCGCACGTCTGAGCCGATGGTGGACGGCACTTTGCAGGTCGCCGGGCTGGAGGCGCCGGTGAGCGTGCTGCGCGATGCCCGCGGCGTCGTGCACATCCGCGCCGACAGTGACGACGACGCCTATTTCGCCCTCGGCTATGTCCACGCCCAGGACCGCCTGCCGCAGATGGAGCAGATGCGCCGGCTCGGCGCCGGCCGGCTGTCGGAAGTGGTGAACTTCGACTCGGTGATCGAGCTCGACAAGTTCACGCGCTCGCTCGGCCTCTACCGGCTGGCCGAGCAGGCCTATGCGGACGCCGAGCCGCCGGTGAAGGCGGCGCTGGACGCCTATGCCGACGGGGTGAACGCCTATCTGGCGACCCATGAGGGCGCCTGGTCGCCGGCGATGTACCTGCGGGTGCCGCCCAGCCTGGACTGGGACGACTACCAGCCCGAACCCTGGCGGCCGGCGGATTCCATGGTCTGGGGCAAGCTGATGGCGATCTTCCTCGCCGGCTGGAACTTCAGCTACGAGGTGGAGCGGATCCAGGTCGAGCAAGTGCTGGGACCGGACCTGACCCGGGAGTACTACCCCGCGCAGCCGGCCTCCGAATATGGGCCGACCCTGCCCTCGGCCAGCCAGGCTGACGCCGGCCCCGATCTGGAGCCCGACCTGCGCTGGCGTGCGGCGTGGGCCGACATTCCGCCCCTGTTCCGGGAGCCGTGGGATGCCTCGAACGCCTGGGTGGTCGACGGTTCGCGCACGGCGACCGGCATGCCGCTGCTGGCCAACGATCCGCACCTGCGTCTGGGTTTGCCCGGAACCTGGTACCTGGCCCACGTCAAAACGCCGACCTTGGACATCGTCGGCGGGACGACGCCGGGCGTGCCGTTCCACATCCTGGGCCACAACACGCGGATCGCCTGGGGCTTCACCACCACCCATTCCGACATGGCCGACACGTTCGTCGAACGCCTCAATCCCGACGACCCGACGCAGTACCTGACCCCGGACGGCTGGGCCGACCTGGAGATTCGCTCGGAGGTGCTCGAGCTGGCCAACGGCCAGAGGCAGGAATTCGAGGTGCGGATAACGCGACACGGCCCGGTGATTTCAGACCTGCGGACGGATCAGGCCGAGCGCGTCCTGGAGGAGAACGAGGTTCTCGCGCTGGCCGCCCCCTATCTGTTCCCCGGCGACACCACGGCCGACGGTATGTACTGGCTGAATCGGGCCACCGATTGGGGCAGCTTCCGCGACGCTGCCCGCCGGTTTGTCGCACCGCAGCAGAACATGCACTATGCCGACACCGCCGGGAACATCGGGTTCATCGCGCCAGCCCATGTGCCGATCCGCGCCTCCGGCAATGGCCAGTCGCCGGCGCAGGGCTGGACCGGCGAGCATGACTGGATCGGCCGGATACCGTTCCAGGGACTGCCCCAGAGCTTCAATCCGCAGAGCGGCTGGATCGTGAACGCCAACAACCGGGTGGTCGACGACGACTACCCCTACTACCTGGGCGACACCTACGACTACTCCTACCGGTCCGACCGCATCCATCAGATGCTCGACACCGACCGGCCGATGACGGCCGCCGATTTCCGGGCGATGCAGCACGACGTGGTTTCGCTGGCCGCGCGCGAGCTGCTGCCGCTGATGCTCGACGCGGAGTTCACCGACCCGCGGGCCCAGCAGGCAGCGACACTGCTGGCGCGCTGGGACGGTGCGATGGAAGCCGACCGGCCGGAACCGCTGCTGTTCGAGGCCTGGGAGCGTGAGATCGTCCGGGCGATCGCGGCCGACGAACTGGGCGAGCTGTTCGAGGAAGTGTTCTCGCGCAAGCCGGAATTCGTCCGTCAGGTGCTGACCGAGACCCCCCATTGGTGCGACGACGTCACCACCGATGCGGTCGAGGACTGCACGATCATCCGCGAGCGCTCGCTGCTGGCCGCGCTGGACTTCGTCGCGGCCCGCTTCGGCGACGACGTCGGCGCCTGGCGCTGGGGCGAGGCCCACATGGCGAACTTCAGGCATCAGTCACTCGGCCAGATCCCCCTGCTGGGCGACTGGCTCGATGCCTCGGTCCCGACCGGCGGCTCCTGGGCGACCGTGATGCGCGGCGGCACGCCGTTCGGCAGCCAGAGCGACCCGTTCCGCAATGTGCATGGCGCCGGGCTGCGTGCCGTCTACGACCTGAGCAACCTGGAGCAGTCGGTGTTCTCGATGGCGCCGGGCCAGTCGGACAACCCCTATTCGCCGTACTGGTCGCACCTGGCAGAGCCTTGGGCTGCCGGCGAGTATTTTCCGATCCCCACCAGCTGGGCGCAGGCCGAGGATGCCGCCATCTCGAGGCTGACGCTCGAGCCGGCGCGATGACCGCGACCGGCTTCGCTGTCACGGTCCATGACATCGAGGCCGCCGCCGGCCGCATCGCCGACGCGACCATCCGCACACCAACGGTCGCGGCGCCGGCGTTGTCCACGCGCCTTGGTTGCGAGCTGCGGCTGAAGCTGGAAACCCTGCAGGTCACCGGGTCTTTCAAGGCACGCGGCGCGCTCAACATGCTGCTCGGCCTGGACGCTGCGGCCCGCGCGCGCGGCGTGGTGGCGATGTCGGCCGGCAACCACGCCCAGGGCGTCGCCTATCACGCGGGGCGGCTCGGCATCCCGGCGACCATCGTCATGCCGGTCGGCACGCCGTTCACCAAGATCGCGGCGACCGAGGGCTACGGAGCGACCGTCGACCTGCACGGCAGCGAGATCGACGCCTGCCGCGCCCACGCCTTCGCCCTGGCCGAGCGGGACGGGCTGACCTTCGTCCATCCCTATGACGATCCGGCTATCATCGCCGGCCAGGGCAGCGTCGGGCTGGAAATGCTCGCCGACGCCCCGGAGCTGGAGGTGATCGTGGTGCCGATCGGCGGCGGCGGACTGGTAGCCGGCGTCGCGGTTGCCGCCAAGGCGCTGAAACCCGGGGTCTCGGTCATCGGCGTGCAGTCGGCCGCCTATCCGACACTGGCCCGCGTCCCCTGCCCGTTCCCCGGCGGCGTGACGCTTGCCGAGGGCATTGCCGTGCGTACCCCCGGCACGCTGACCCGGCCGATCGTCGAGGCGTTGGTCGACGACGTGCTGATCGTCGAGGACTCGGCTGTCGAGCAGGCGATCGCGGTGCTGGCGGAGAGCGCCAATGTGGTCGCGGAGGGCGCCGGGGCCGCCGGGCTCGCCGGCATCATGGCCGCTCCCGGCCGCTTCGCCGGCCGTACGGTCGGCATCGTGGTCTGCGGCGGCAACATCGACAACCGCCTGCTGTCGTCGGTGCTGCTCCGCGGGCTGATCACCGACGGCCGCATGGTGGGGCTGCGGGTGCGGATCGAGGACCGGCCCGGCGCCCTGGCGGCCCTGGTCGGCACGGTCGGCAAGGTCGGGGGTAACATCGTCGAGGTCGCCCACCGCAGGCTGCATCTGGACGTTCCGGTGAAGTCGGTCGAGGTCGACCTGGAGATCGAAACGCGCGGCCCCGCCCACGCCCAGACCGTCATCGACGCGCTGGAAGGGATCGGCGCCGCCTGCAGCCGGCTCGACGAACTGGACTAGAATCGACGGCGCTTTTCATCGGCTATTAACCGAAATTCGCTTCAGTGATGCCGTAACCCAGCCAGGGGCCGACGCGCGCATCCCATGTTTGTCATCATCGGCATCGTCGTAGTCTTCGTCATGGTGTTCGGCGGCTTCATGGCCGCCGGCGGGCACATGGACGTGATCGTCGCGGCTCTGCCGTTCGAGATGATGATTATCGGCGGTGCGGGCGCCGGCGCCCTGATCATCGCCAACCCGAAGAGTGTCCTCGTCGGGGCGCTGAAGGGGTTCGGCCGGGCGGTGAAGGGCCCCCGCTTCAAGAAGGCGGACTATGTCGAGCTGCTCAGCCTGCTCTACCAGATCTTCCGGCTGGCCAAGACAAAGGGCATGCTCGCCCTGGAATCCCACGTCGAAAACCCGCACGAGAGCGCGCTGTTCGCGCAGTTCCCGAAATTCGTCAAGGATCACCACGCCCTCGAATTTGTCTGCGACTATCTGCGCCTGCTGACGCTGGGCACCGACAACCCGCACGAGGTCGAGTCGATCATCGACGAGGAGTTGGAAACCCACCACAGCGAGGAACACGCCGCCTCGCACGCGATGACCACGCTCGCCGACGGGTTGCCGGCGCTCGGGATCGTCGCCGCCGTGCTCGGCGTCATCAAGACCATGGGCTCGATCGACCAGCCCCCCGAGATTCTCGGCTACCTGATCGGCAGCGCACTCGTCGGCACCTTCCTGGGCATCTTCCTGTCATACGGACTCGTCGGCCCGATGGCCAATGCCTGCAAGGCCGCCCAGGAGGCCGACGCCAAGTACATGGAATGCATCAAGACCGGCCTGCTCGCACACATGCAGGGCTATGCGCCGCAGGTCTCCATCGAGTTCGCGCGCAAGACATTGCTGTCGAACACGCGACCCACGTTCACCGAGCTTGAGGAGGCGACAGGCAACCTGCCGGCCGTCTAGAGGACGAGAGGCCTGGCCATGGACCCGGCCATGCCTGTTCGGCCCTTGGTGGATTCAGCGTTCTGAAGGGAACCTTCCGCTAGCATGGGCGCACCGGGACGGCACGAGCGCCGCGTCTCAGGTAGGAGATCGCCATGAGGGACGACGGCGTCGCCCCTATCATCGTCAAGAAGAAGCAGGTCAACGCGGCCGGTCACCACGGCGGCGCGTGGAAGATCGCCTATGCCGACTTCGTGACCGCGATGATGGCGTTCTTCCTGCTGATGTGGCTGATCAACATGACCAGCCCCGACCAGAAGACCGGAATCGCCAACTTCTTCACCCCATCCAATGCGCGGCCTTCCGGCAGCGGTGCCGGCGGCATCCTGGGCGGGACCAGCATCATGGCCGACGGGATGGCCCGGGCTGCAGGCACCCCGGCCCAGATCGTCATCTCCCTCCCGACGACCAACGCCGACAGCATGGGCGGCCCGGACGAGGGCCGCTTCACCGGCAGCAACGTGACCGAGATCCTCGACCGGCTGGAGGAGCAGGGCGTCGACGTGATGCGCTATCCCGAGATCCTGGCGGACATGGCGCGACAGACCGACGCACGCGAGGTCCTGCGCGCGCTCGAGGCCGAGGGCATCGATGTGCTGACCCATCCGGAGATCATGGACCAGATATTCGAGGTCGTTTCGGCGGCGCCCGGCACCGTTGCCGGCAGCGACCCGGTCGGAGACGGCAGGCTGGAAGAACTGACTGCCGAGGCGGCGGCGGCGCTGGCCGCGCTGGCCGAGGCCGACCTCAGCGGCCTGAGCGAATCCGAATTGGACGCGTTCACGGCGGACCTGGCCGATGCGATCGCCGCGACCGGTATCGATGCCGATGCGGCCGCGGAACGAGCGGAGTTCTACCGCGTCGAGGCGGAGATCCGGCAATCCCTGGAAACCATCCCGGAACTGGAGCGGTACCGCGACAACCTGCGGATCGAGCAGACGCCCGAGGGCCTGCGCATCCAGATCGTCGACGCCGAGGACCAGGCCATGTTCCCCAGCGGCAGCGCCGCCATGGAGCAGGGGACCCGGTCGCTGGTCGATGCAATCGCCCGGGTGATCGAGGATCTGCCCAACGACATCGTGATCACCGGCCACACCGATTCGCGCCCCTTCCAGTCCGGCGGCGGCTACGGCAACTGGGAGCTGTCCACGGATCGGGCCAACGCGGCGAGGCGGGCGCTGATCGCCAGCGGGATCGCGGAGGACCGGATCGCCCGAGTCGTCGGCCGCGCCGACCGCGATCCGCTCGATACCGCCGATACGGCCGCCCCGATCAACCGCCGCATCTCCTTCGTCGTGCTGAGCGAACTGCCCCTGGCCGACGGCGCGCCGGACACCGGCGGCGAGGCGATCGAGGGCGAGATCGGCGTCACACTCAACCTCTGACGCCGGCAGTAGCCCAGCCGTGCCCCATCGTCATGGCCAGCCCTTTGCAATTTCGCTAAACTGCCGTCTATGAACGAAAGCGGGCATCCCCTACCGAAATTCATGTTCGTCACGCCGCCGCGGCCGTGCCCCTATCTGCCGGGCCGGATCGAGCGGGACATGTTCGTCGAACTGGCGCCGCCGAACGCCGATCGCCTGCACCTGCGACTCGCCCATTTGGGCTTCCGCCGCAGCCACAACGTGGTCTATCGGCCCGATTGCCCCGGCTGCCAGTCCTGCGTCTCGGTCCGGGTGCTGGTCCGACAGTTCAAGCGGCCGGACGGCTTCCAGCGCATCTGGCGGCGGAACGCGGACCTGACCACCCAGGTGCGGCCGCCGGTCGCGACGCGCGAGCAGTTCGCCCTGTTCCACGACTACCAGCGCCTGCGCCACGGCGACGGCGAGATGGCGCTGATGGACTTCGACGACTATCGGGCGATGATCGAGAACACGATGGTCGAGAGCCACGTTATCGAGTTTCGCGATGCCTCGGGACGGCTGGTCGCGACCTGTCTCGCCGACCAGCTCGAGGACGGCCTGTCGGCTGTCTACAGCTTCTTCGATGCCAGCCAGAAGCAGCGCAGCCTGGGTAACCAGATGATTCTCTGGCTGATCGAGACGGCCCGTTGCGAAAGCCTGCCGTTCGTCTATCTCGGCTACTGGATCCGGCACAGCCCGAAGATGGCCTACAAAAGCCGGTTCCAGCCCCTGGAGGGCCTTGGCGCCAACGGTTGGAACCGGCTGGCGGTCTAGCCAGCGGCCAGTTGCACCCTCCCCCGCCCGACCCGTATAACGGCGAGAGACCGTCCGGGAGCGGTGCAGCCGATCCGCCCCGCCGGTCGCGAAATCATGGCCAGGGCGGCGAGCCCTGGCGGAGGATGGCCGGCGCCTACAACCGAACCGGCCCGACAAGGGGAGTGCTTTCCGTGAAACGTCGCAACTTCATTGCCGGCGGCGCAGTCGCCGGCGCAGCCGCCGCAGCCAGCAGCTTCGCCAGGCCCGCAATCGCGCAGGAGCGGCGGGACGTGAAGATGGTCACGACCTGGCCGAAGAACTTCCCCGGGCTTGGCACCGGCGCCCAGCGATTCGCGGACCGGATCACCGCGATGACCGAAGGCCGGCTGAACGTCCAGGTGTTCGCAGCCGGCGAACTGGTGCCGCCGTTCGAGTCGTTCGATGCGGTGTCCAGCGGCAGCGCCGAAATGTGGCACGGCGCGGCCTACTACTGGCAGGGCAAGTCGCCGGCCTTCAACTTCTTCGCCGCGGTGCCGTTCGGCCTGCTGGCGAGCGAGATGAACGCCTGGATCTACCATTCCGGCGGCCAGGCGCTTTGGGACGAGCTCAGCGAGCCGTTCAACCTCAAGTGCATGATGTGCGGCAACACCGGCGTCCAGATGGGCGGCTGGTTCAACAAGGAGATCGGCAGCCTGGACGACTTCCAGGGCCTGACCTTCCGAATGCCCGGCCTCGGCGGCGAGGTGCTGCGCCGCATCGGCGCCAACGCCGTGGCGTTGCCCGGCGGCGAGATCTACCCGGCGCTGGAATCCGGCGCAATCGACGGCACCGAATGGGTCGGCCCCTGGAACGACCTTGCCTTCGGCTTCTACAAGGTCACCCAGTACTACTACTACCCGGGCTTCCACGAGCCAGGCACAGCACTCGACTGCGGTATCAACCTGGATTTCTGGAACAGCCTGTCGGAGTCCGACCAGGCGATCATCTCAGCAGCGGCCGAGGCGGAAACCGCGGTGATGCTGGCCGAGTTCGACGCCCGCAACTCGGATGCGTTGAGGTCCCTGCTCGACGAGCACGGTGTCGAGCTGAAGAAGTTTTCCAACGATGTTCTCAATGCGATCGGCGAAGCATCCGGACTGGTGGTCAAGGAAGTCGGCCAGGGCGGCGACGACCTCACCCGGCGCATCTACGAGAGCTTCATGGCGGCCCGGTCGACCGCAATCGCCTGGACCAAGATCGCCCACAGCGCCTATGCCGACGCCCGGCTGCTGCCGTTCCCGTACTGAGAGCGGCAGCAGGCGGGCCCCGCCGCCCCCGCCCTGACCGGTCATGACCGATGCCCTGCGCACCCTCGCCCGCTCCTGCGATGCCCTGAGCACCGCAGTCGGGCGCACGGTCGCCTGGCTCGCGCTCGCCATGGTGCTGGTCCAGTTCGCGGTCGTCATGCTGCGCTACGTGTTCGGCGTCGGCTTCATCGTCCTCCAGGAGTCGATGAACTACCTGCACGGGTTCATGTACCTGCTGGGCGCGAGCTACACCCTGCTGGTCAACGGTCATGTGCGGGTCGACATCTTCTATCGTGAGGCATCCGAGCGATCCAAGGCGTGGGTCGACCTGATCGGCACGCTGGTGCTGCTGCTGCCGGTCTGCGTGCTGATCATCTGGGCGTCCTGGGGGTCGGTGGTTCAGTCCTGGGCCAACCTCGAAGGCTCCGCCGAGACCAGCGGCATCCCGGCCGTGTTCCTCCTGCGTACGGTGATCCCGGTGTTCGGCGCCCTGATGATCGTGCAGGGCATTTCGGTCGTCGTCCGATCGCTGCTGACGCTGGCAGCCGGTCGGGACGATGACGCCCGGGAGGCCGGGACGTGAGCGCGGCCGACTGGAAGGAAATCATCGCCGGCGTGATGTTCATCGTCACCTGCGGCGCCCTGATGGCCGGCTTTCCGGTCGCTTTCACGCTGGGCGGCGTCTCCCTGGTGTTCGGCCTGTTCGGCTGGATGATCGGGCTGTTCGACCTGGCCTTCGTCAACAACCTGCCCTCGCGGATCTTCGGCACCACGACCAACCAGGTGCTGTTCGCGGTCCCGCTGTTCATCTTCATGGGCGTGATGCTGGAGCGGTCGCGGATCGCCGAAGAGTTGCTCAACACCATGGGCAAGGCCTTCGGCACCATGCGCGGCGGGCTGGGATTCTCGGTCACCATCGTCGGTGCGCTGCTGGCCGCCTCCACCGGGATCGTGGGTGCGACCGTCGTCACCATGGGGCTGCTCGCCCTGCCGACCATGCTCAGGCGCGGCTACGACACGTCGCTCGCCTGCGGTTCGATCGCGGCGGCGGGAACCCTTGGGCAGATCATCCCGCCCTCGATCGTGCTGATCCTGCTCGGAGACCAGATCTCCAACGCCTACCAGGAGGCGCAGCGCCAGATCGGCAACTGGTCGCCCGAGCCGGTATCGGTGGGCGACCTGTTCGCCGGCGCCCTGCTCCCCGGCCTGGTACTGGTGGCGATGTATCTGGCCTATCAGGTCGGAATGGCGGTGCTGCGGCCAAGTACGTCGCCGGCGATGCCGCGGCATGCGGTCGACGACGCCAATTTCACGGCAAAGGTCCTGCATGCCCTGGTGCCGCCGCTGCTGCTCATCGTCGCGGTGCTCGGCTCGATCCTCGGCGGCGTCGCCACCCCGACCGAGGCGGCCGGGGTCGGCGCCATCGGGGCGCTGATGCTCGCCGCCCTGCGCCAGCAGCAGGCGCGGCGATGGCCGGTGGTGATGGCGGTGGCCTGTCTGATCGGCCTGCTGGCCCTGACCTCCCTCGTCGACCTGCGGATCACCCG
>JBHJOG010000016.1:0-6427 GCA_050329975.1 Alphaproteobacteria bacterium
GGGCGACGCTCGACCCGGTGGTACGTGCGGTGATCCTCGGCGCGGAGGGCATCGATGCGGTGGCCGCCTACCGCGGCCGCTACGCCCTCGATGCGCTGGTGCGGGAGGCCGCGCCCCAGTGGGACCGGATGGACGCGCTGATGGTCCCCTCCGTCCCGTCCGCGCCGACCATCGACGAGGTCGCCGCCGACCCGAACGGCGTCAACGCGGCCCTCGGCACCTACACCAACTTCGTCAACCTGCTGGACCTGTGCGCGCTCGCCGTACCCGGACCGTTTCGCGGCGACGGGCGGCCGGCCGGCGTGACGCTGATCGCGCCGGCAGGGCGCGACGGCCTGCTCGCCGCCATTGGTGAGCGGCTGCATGCCGCGGCAGCCGTCCCGCTCGGCGCGACCGGCCGGCCGCTGCCGCCGCTGCCGGTCCGGCCCGCCGGTCCCGCGCCGGACCGGATCGAGGTCGCCGTGGTCGGCGCACACCTGTCGGGCATGCCGCTGAACCGCGAACTGGTCGACCGCGGCGCCAGCTTCGTCCGCCGGGCGCGGACGCAGCCCTGCTACCGGCTGCACGCGCTCGCCGGCAGCCCGCGACCCGGCCTCGTCCGGGTCCCGGAGGGCGGGGCGGCCATCGAGACCGAGATCTGGGCGCTGCCGCCCACCGGCTTCGCCGCCCTGGTCGCCACGATTCCGCCCCCGCTGGGCCTCGGCACGCTGTTGCTGGACGACGGCACGACGGTGAAGGGCTACCTCTGCGAGGCCGAGGGTGCGCGCGGCGCAGAGGACATCAGCCGCTTCGGCGGTTGGCGCGCCTACGTCGCCGCCTCGGGCTGAGGGAACCGCTCGGCCGAGCGCGCCCGCGCCTTGGCGGCCTCGATCGCGCGGTCGCGCGGCGGGGCATTGCTGACCAGCGAGTCCAGCAGCTGGTGCGCCGCCCGGCTCACCTCGTCCACAGCCTGCTGGAACGCCGCCTCGTTGGCCTTCGACGGCCGGTTGAAGCCCGAAAGCTTGCGCACGAACTGCAGCGCCGAGGCCCGGACCTCTTCGTCGGTCGCCGGCGGCTTGAAGTTGTGCAAGGTCTTGATGTTCCGGCACATGGCATCCTCCAAGAGCATCTGCACCCATCGTAGCCCGGACCGTGCGCGGCGCAACCCCGTCGCGGCGTCCGCCTACCGAAGCACCGACAGCACCGCGCCGGTGTCGTAGTAGAACGGTGTCGCGTCGAGCAGCAGGTCGTCCTTGAAATGCAGCACCTCGGCGAACGGCTGGTCGATCGCGGCGCCGGTGGCGCGCCCCTGCAGGTGCAGCGTGCCGGAGAGGAACACGGTGTCGCCTCGGCGCATTGCCTCCATATGGTCGCGGCGGAACTCGCTCCACAGCTGCCCCATCATCCGCAGCAGCCTCGCCACCCCGTCCAGCCCGTGCCAGTCTCCGGCATAGGGCAGGGAGGCCGGCTCGTGCACCACCACCTGCGGATGATAGGCCTGCGCCAGCGGCGAGGAATCCTTCGCCCGCGACCGCATGAACCCCAGTTCGACATCGAACACCCGCCCGAGCAGCTGTTCGGCCGTCATCCATCCATTGACCCGCTCGAGCATGAGCGCTCTCCTGCTGCCAACTCTTGTGCAGAAAACCGGCGCGGGCGGGAAAGGGTTCCGGCGCGCTCCGCCCACGCCTGCCCCACCGCGGGTTGGACTTCGCCGCCGGCCCCGCACTACTGTGGCGCCGACACCAGCGGGGGACTTTATGCTCAGCCAGGCCCAGGCCGCGCGATACCATGCCAACGGCTATGTCGTGCCCGACTACCGGCTCGGCGAGGACGCGCTCGAGGATCTCAGGCAGGCGCACGCGCGTCTGGTCGCCCGCCACCCGGAGTACGAGGACTACTGCCCCAGCGTGCTCGCCTACGACCTCGCCTTCCTCAACGTCGCCCGCGATCCGACGATCGTCGAGATGGTCGGCCAGGTGCTCGGCCCCGACTTCGCGCTGTGGAACATGAGCCTGTTCGCCAAGCCGGCCAAGGTCGGCCGCCGCACCCCCTGGCACCAGGACGGCGAGTACTGGCCAATCCGCCCGCTGGCCACCTGCACGGTCTGGCTGGCGATCGATGCCTCGACGGTGGAGAATGGCTGCCTGCGCGTCCTACCCGGCTCGCACCGGCCGCGGAAGCTGTTCAACCACGTCACCAATGACGATCCCGGGCTGACCCTCAGCCAGGAACTGGTAGACTCCGACTGCCGCGAGGCGGACGCGATCGACCTGGTGCTGGAGCCGGGGCAGATGAGCCTGCACGACGTCTACCTCGCCCACGGCTCCGAGCCCAACCGCTCCGACCGGCCGCGCCGGGGGCTGACGTTGCGCTTCATGCCGCTGACTTCGGTGTTCGATCGCGCGCTGGCCGAGGACCTCCACCGCCGCAACAACCTGCGCAACCACGCCGACCGGACCCTGTTCCTGATCCGCGGCCAGGACCGCACTGGCCAGAACGATTTCCGCCTGCGCTGGTAGCGGTCTGACGCGGGGGCGCTGTCCTACCGATATCCCTGCCACAGCCAGCGCAGCGTGTCCGGCAGGGTCTGCTCCAGCACGACATAGTCGACATGCTCGGCGCCTTCGGCGAACACATAGCGATAGGCGTAGCCCTGCGCCTCCAGCGCGTCCGCCATCGCCACATTGGCTTCGATCCAGTTGCGCCGCTGGCTGCTGTCATCGTTCATGTCGAAATCGTATTCGCTCGCCTGCAGGAACACGCGCAGCGGCCGCGGCTCGCTCTCGGCGATCAGGTGCGCGTGGTATTCCCAAGCGCCGTGCGGGTAGTCCGCATTCGGCGCCAGGTCGGTGAACGACCCCGAATAGGTGAGGATCCTGGTGTAGAGGTCCGGCCGGAACCAGCCCATGGTGAATGCCGCCGCCCCGCCGGAGCTGCCGCCCATCGTCGCGCGCCCCTCCGGGTCGTCGGTCAGCGTGACCCCGGTCTCCGCCTCCACCCTCGGCAGCAGCTCGGTCTCGACGAAATTGACGTAGTCCTCGGAGAGGCTGTCGTACTCGTGGTTGCGCTGGCCTTCGGTCGCCCCCGCGTTCGGCCCCGGGTCGACGAAGATCGCAACCATCGGCGGCAGTTCGCCGGCCGCGATCAGGTTGTCGAGCACCGGCACCATCATGCCGACGAAGAACCAGACGCCGTCCTGCACCACGATGAACGGCGCCGGCGTGCCCGGCTCGTACTGCGCGGGCACGTAGACCGCGACCGCGCGCTCGAACGGCTCCCCGGTCAGCACGTCCGCCGGATAGATCGCGCTCTCGGCCGAACTCATGAAGAACTCGGTGAGCGTGCCCTGCGGCAGGTCGTAGTTCGGCATCGCCTCCGGTGCCGGGGTGTAGGGGGGAGAGACGACGAGCCGCTCGCTGTCCTGGGCGATGGCGCCCGGGCTCGCCGCGAGGGACAGCAGGAGCGCAAGCGCCCCGGTTCGGACGGGCTTCAGCGCAACCGAATTCATGCTCACCGCGATCTCCTGAGTGGGCGACTGTTGGTCAGATCCGGCTCGGACGTTAGTCCGCGCGCGGCCGTTGCGCCAGAGCCGGCTGGAGCGCGCCGCCGCCGGTCACCGCCGGACGTAGTCGCCGTCGAACCAGGCGTTATGGCCGCAGTATCCGCTGCAGTTCTCGCTGGCGATGGTGACGACGTCGCCGTCGACGCCAAGCGAGACCGTGCACAGCTGGCCGTCGCCGTAGATGTCCTCGCTGCTCCGCCAGGCGAGGCGGCCGTCGGCGAAGGGGACGTCGCTGAACGCGACGTCGCAGAGATGGGCGGTGCGCCCGGTGACGGTGCTGATCACCGCCCCGGCGGTGGCCCCGGTCGTGTCGCCCGGCAGCACCGCCAGCAGCAGCACCCCGCTGCTGTCGCCCTCCGCCGCGTAGTCGTAGACGCCGCTGGGGTTCGCCTCCAGCGCCGCCGCCAGGCTCGACAGCCGGTCGGCATAGGCCGCGTAGGTGCAGGCATAGAGGCTGCCGCCAGCCTCGCCCCGGTCGTTGCAGCGGTCGCGCTCGCGCAGCCACGCGCGCTGCTCCGCCCGCAGGCCGGACCGGCGCTCCGCGTCCAGGCCCTCGGCCAGCGCGCGATAGAGCCACGCCACGCTCTGGTCCAGCCACGCCAGGTCGGCGAAGCCGCAGACCGTCTCCTCCACCGCCGTGGCGGCCGCCGAGCAATCGAAGCTCGGCCCCGCCTGCGCTTGCGCCGCCCCGGCGAGCCCGGCCACAGACAGGCCGGCAAGACATCCGATCACCGCACGCATCACGCCCTCCCGCGGCTGTTCCCGTGTCGCGAAGGCTAACACGCCAGGCATGGCGCGAGCAGGGCGTCCGCCGCCCGATTTCCGCCACGGCCGGGGAGCGGCCCCGCCCCAAGGCCACGGCCGGGCACCCGGGGACATCTGCTGGCAGCCCTCGCGGCCGTGTTCGGCCTGCTCCAGGCGACGGCCAGCTGTTCAGACCCGTCAACCGCTATTTAACCCTCCTGGCGCAGTCTGCGAGCGCAGCTGAACTCGCCAGGGGATCCCATGGGCTTCATCGACAGCACGCGGGCGCATCCCGCGCCGAACGCGGCGCGCAAGCTGGCGCGCACCGTCCGGCCGACCGGCGTCGAGCGGAGCTTCGACGCTTCGGAGATCATCGTCAGCAAGACCGACCTGACCGGCCGGATCACCTATGCCAACCGCGTCTTCATGCGCATCGCCGGCTTCAGCGAGCGTGAGTTGCTGGGCGCGCCGCACAGCCTGATCCGGCATCCCGACATGCCGCGCTGCGTGTTCAAGCTGCTGTGGGACACGCTGGCGGCCCGCCAGGAGGTCTTCGCCTACGTCAAGAACATGGCGAGCAACGGCGACGACTACTGGGTGTTCGCCCACGTCACGCCCAGCTTCGCCGCCGACGGCGCTGTGGTCGGCTACCACTCCAGCCGCCGGGTCGCCGACCGCCGGGTCGTCGACCAGGTGGTCGCGCCGCTCTACCGCAGCCTCCTCGCCGAGGAGGCTCGGCACCAGAACCGCAAGGACGCGCTGGAAAGCTCGTTCCGGATGCTCACCGGCCTGCTGAAGGACCGTGGAATCGGCTATGACGAGTTCGTCTTCTCTCTCTAGGGCCCGCGTCGCACTCGGGCTCAGCTTCGCCCTGGTCGCGGCATCGGTCGCCTGTGCCGCTTTCGACGTCGTCGGCTCCGGCGTTCCGGCCGTGCTCGGCGTCGCCGGGCTGATGCTGGTCGCCGCCTCCTGGCGCTGGCTCGGCATCGCCGACCGCCGCATCGCCGAGGCGCGGCGGGTCTGCAACGCCGTCGCCGCCGGGGATTTCGAGGCCCGGATCATCGACATCCGGGAGGGCGGCGCGCTCGGCGAGGCGTTCTGGTCGATCAACGAGCTGATCGACCGGGCCGACGCCTTCCTGCGCGAATCCGCGGCCTCGATGCACTATGTCAGCCGCAACCGCTATTTCCGCCGCATCATCGAGACCGGCATGGCCGGCGCCTTCCTCGCCAGCGCCCGCGAGATCAACGCCGCCACCGACGCCATCGCCAGCAAGACCGCGGCCTTCAGGCGGGTCACCGACGGCTTCGAGGCGGATGTGCGCACCATCGTCGGCAGCGTCGCCGCCGCCTCGGCCCAGCTCGATGCCACCGCCGAGGCGATGGCGCGGATGGCGGCCGAGGCCGGCCGCGACACCGCCGGCGTCGCCGCCGACAGCCGCGAGGCCGCGATCAGCGTGCACAGCGTGGCTGCCGCCGCCGTGCAGCTCTCCGGCTCGATCAGCGAGATCGGACTGCAGGTCCGGCGCTCCAGCGAGGCCACCGGCGGCGCGGTCAGCCAGATGGGCGTCGCCCATGCCCGGATCGAAAGCCTGGCCCGGGCGGCGGAGACGATCGGCGAGATTGTCGGCTTGATCAGCGCCATCGCCGCCCAGACCAACCTCCTGGCGCTCAACGCCACCATCGAGGCGGCGCGGGCCGGCGAGGCCGGCAAGGGCTTCGCGGTCGTCGCCGGCGAGGTGAAGAACCTCGCCGCCCAGACCGCGCGCGCGACCGAGCAGATCTCGGCGCAGATCGGCACCATCCAGGACGCCACCCGCGAGGCGGCGGCGAGCTTCGACGCCGTCTCCGGCAGCGTCGACGAGGTCGATCGCATCTCCGCCGCCATCGCCGGCGCCGTCGATGCCCAGGCGGCGGCGACCGCCAGCATCGCAGACAGCGTCGCCACCGCCGAAACCGGCACCGGCCGGATGACCGCCGCCATCGACCAGGTCAGCGCCAGCGTCACCGAGACCGGCCGCACCGCCGGCCAGGTCTCCGAAGCCGCCGCGACCCTCTCCGACCAGGCCCGCCTCCTCGACGGCGGCGTCGCCGGCTTCCTCGCCGAGATCCGCAAGGTGGTGTAGCTCGCGCAAACCGC
>JBHJOG010000017.1:0-32610 GCA_050329975.1 Alphaproteobacteria bacterium
GCGTCGAGATGAGCGCTGAGATCGCGCGCGTCGTCGCCGGCGCCGTCGATCAGCGCGGACTTCCGGCGGCGCAGGAACTGCAGCCCCATCACGTACATCCCGGGTGAGGGCAGGACGCCGCCCTCGTGGCGCAGCCGGCCCTTGCGGTCGAACGCCGGCACCTCCAGCCACGAATAGTCCGGGCGGTAACCTGTCGCCCAGAGGATCGTCCGGATCGTGCCGTCCGCGAGGCTGGCGGCCAGCGGCGGCGATTCCGGCACCACGGTCGGGAGCGGCCGCTCCAGCGGATCGACCGCTCCGTCGAGGCCGCGCTCCGCCGCCCAGGCGTCGAAGCTGTCGAGCAGCCGGCCCATCTTGAGGTCGGAGAGCGCGCACAGGTTGCGCAGCGAGCCCGAGAATTGCGCTTTGCCGTCGGCGATGCCGACCAGCCGGCCGGCGAGCCGCACGCCAGCGGCGCTCAGCGCGTTCAGGTCGAGGGTCGTGCGCCCCGGGGTACCGGCGAGCTGCAGCGACGGCACCCGGCGCGCACGCTCGATGTCGTCGACCTGGTCGTAGCGCTCGTCGAGCACACCGGCGGCGTCCATCCACCAGGAGACATCCCGGCCGCGGTAGGTGCGCGGTACCCGGATGTGCTCGCCGACCGCGATCGTCACCGGCCGGCCGGAACGGTGGATCTCGTCGGCGAGCTGGATGCCCGTCGCCGAGGCGCCGACCACCAGCACGCCCCCGTCCGGTAGGCTCTCGGGATTGCGGTACTGCATCGGCGTCAGCGTGAGGAGTCCCGGCGGCGCCGCCGCAGCCACCGCCGGCACCTCCGGGATGTTGCAGGCGCCGGTAGCAAGCACCACCGTCCGGCAGCGCCAGTCCCCGCGGTCGGTGCGGACCAGATAGCCGCACCCGTCGGCCTGCACCGCGGTGACCGCGGTCTGCGTCCGCACCGGCGCGCCGACGGTTTCGGCATAGCGGGCGATGAAATCGACCACCTCCGGCACCGTCCGGTAGCCGTCGGGGTCATCCCCCTGATAGGCGAAGCCCGGCAGCCGGCTCTGCCAGTTCGGGGTCAGCAGCCGCAGCGAATCCCAGCGCTCCGTGCGCCAGGAATTCGCCACCTCGCCGCGTTCGAGCACGACATGGTCGATGCCGCGCTCGGCCAGGCAGCGGCTCATCGCCAGCCCGGCGTGGCCGGCGCCGATCACCACCGATGCGACCTTGCCCACGACCCCGTCCCCCCCCTGGGCTGGCCTTTGCCGCCCGGTCAGTTGACCTCGACCGTGACGTTGGTCGGGTTGGTGATGATGTCGAACACCGCCGAGCGCTTCTGCGACTGCGCGACCAGCGCCCTGATGTCCTCCGGGCTGGCGTCGGCATCGATGTCGAAATGGACCTTGATGCCGCTGAAGCCGTTGCGCACGTCGCTGTCGACGCCGAGGATGCCCTGGATGTCCATCGCGCCCTCGACGGTCGCCGACACCCTGCGCAGCTGGATGCCGCGGTGCTGGGCGATGGCGGCGACGCCGGCGGTCAGGCAGCTGCCCAGCGCGACCAGCACGAATTCGACCGGTGTCGCGCCGTTGTCTTCCGAGGCGAACACCTCGGGATGGTCGGCATCGAAGCTGAACGTGGTGCGGTGCTTCTGCTGCTCGCCAAGCCCGAAGAAGCCCTGGACGGTGGAATGGCTGTGGGTGCCATTCTTCCAGGTGCAGGTAGCCTTCCACTGGAACTGGGCGGCTTCCGGGGCCTGGCTCAGGGCGGCCCGGGCGTCGATCAGGGCCTGGACGTTGACGCCGTTGTCGATCGGGGCAGTGGCTGTGGACATGGCTTTTCCTCCTGGTTGACCGCCGCAGGCCGTTCCGGCCCTTCGGCGGTAGGGTGCGTCGCGCCAGATGGTTACCGCCGTGTGCGTCCGCCTTCAGCGACACCCATCACACCTTAGCCCAGCACGGCCCTGCACACGAGGCTCGCACGAGGCGCCGGTGTTGTGCTCGCGGCCGCCGACCGCTATAAGGCGCGCGCCGGCGGAAGCGGCAGAACCTCGCGGACAACCCCATGAAGATCAACGGCAACGAAATCCGTCCCGGCAACGTGATCGACTATCAGGGCCGGCTGTGGCGGGCGGTGAAGACCCAGCACGTGAAGCCGGGCAAGGGGCCCGCCTACATGCAGGTGGAGTTGAAGGACCTGCGCGACGGCACCAAGCTGAACGAGCGGTTCCGCGCCTCGGAGACCGTCGAACGCGCCCGGCTCGACGAGAAGGATTACCAGTATCTGTTCGCCGAGGGCGACGGCTTCACCTTCATGGACAACGAGACCTACGAGCAGGTCACGATGACCGCCGAGATGATCGGCGAGGACAACGTGCCCTTCCTGCAGGAGAACATGGTCGTCACCGTCGAGAGCTATGAAGGCGAACCGATCGGGGTGACCCTGCCGCAGACCGTCGTGATGACCATCGTCGAAGCGGATGCGGTGGTGAAGGGCCAGACCGCCTCGTCGTCGTTCAAGCCGGCAGTGCTGGAAAACGGCGTGCGGATCATGGTCCCGCCCCATATCGGGACCGGCACCCGGGTCGTGGTGAACACCGTCGACCGCAGCTATGTGGAACGGGCGCGGGACTGAACCCGCCCCGCCCACCGTCGCGTCGGCGCCGATCCCAGATCCCGATTTAACCGGAAGGCCGAGCCTATGCCCACGCCCACGCCGCGCCGCACCCCGCTGATCAACGTAATGGTCAAGGCGGCATTCAAGGCAGCCAAGAGCCTGGTGCATGATTTCGGCGAAGTCGAACAGCTGCAGGTGTCGCGGAAAGGCCCGGGGGACTTCGTCAGCCAGGCCGACCTGAAGGCGGAAAAGCTGATCCGCCAGGAGCTGAAGCGCGCCCGCCCGGAGTTCGGCTTCATGCTGGAAGAAGGGGGCGAGATCCCGGGCGACGGCGAGCATGTCTGGGTGGTCGATCCGCTCGACGGCACCAACAACTTCCTGCACGGCCTTCCCCATTTCTCGATCTCGATCGGCCTCAGGAAGGGTGACGACATCCAGGCCGGCGTCGTCTACGACCCGTTGCGCGACGAGCTGTTCTGGGCGGAACGGGCGATCGGCGCCTATGTCGCCGACAGTCGTGGGCTCGACCGACGCCTGCGCATCGCCGGCCGTCGCCAGCTGACCGACGCGATGCTGGCGACGGGGCTCTCGCCACGATGCGCCAACGATCCCGCCAAGCGCGACCGGTTCATGGCCGAGTTTGCCGCGATGACCGCCGCCGCCGGCAACGTCCGGCGCTGGGGCTCGGCGGCGCTCGACCTGTGCTACGTCGCGGCCGGGCGGTTCGACGGTTTCTGGGAGGACGAGCTTTCGCTGTGGGATATCGCCGCCGGGTTGATCATCGTCCGGGAGGCCGGGGGCACAGTCTCCGACATCACCGGCGGCGCTTCCCCCATCACCGGCACCGGCATGATCGCGGCCAATCCGGCAGTGCACACCTCGATGCTGAAGGCCTTGCGCGCCGTCCGCAACGCGGCCTGAGGCGGCGGCGCTTCACCGGCCTGCGACCGCGGCTGTTGTTCCACCGCGTCGAGTCGTCTAACTTGCCGCTTGATTCGTCATAGATTCGCCGTATTGCCGCTTCGTTCTGACAAGTGCCGACACTGCGGGTGGACACGTGCGGGACAGGCCCGGACCCACGGTGCAGGGAAGTGGCGACAGCAAGTGGGGTGCCCATGATGGCGCATAGGTCGCGGCCAATTCTTGCAGAGGGCGCAGGGCGGCGCAGCGCGCGCAGGACCGGTCGGCTGTCCGTCGCGGCGCTGCTCGCCGGTACGGTCCTCGCCGGGCTGACGTCCCAGGCCGGGGCCCAGGTCCAGTATGCGCCCTACGGCAACCCCTTCGCCGGCGGCCCGGTCCCCTACTCCGCCCTGCAGGGAGGCGGGCAGCAGGCCCAGTACCCGCAGCCCTACGGCGGGCAGCAAGCCTACGGCGTGCCCTATGGCGGCGGGGCGGCAGTGGTCGGTGGGGGCGGCAACATCGTCTACGACCGCAGCGTGCTCGGTGGCGGCGGATACCAGCCGCCCTTCTATGCCGGCGCCGCCGGCCAGGCAGGGATGGTCCAGCCAGGGTACCAGGTGGGCGCGGCGCCCTACGGCGCGGTCGTCCAGCAGGCCCCGGTGACCGGCGCCTACGGCCAGGTCGGCGGGCTGCTGGTGCCGGGCCCGGCAACGCCGCGCTCCCAGCTCTACATCCAGCCGGGCGTCGCCGCGCCGGGCTATGCGCAGACCCAGGCCGGGATGGCCAACGGCACCCTGCCGCCACCGCCGCCGCCCGCTGCGACCACCGTCACGCCGGTGACCCCCGCCTTGCCGCCGGCGACGACGCCGGCAACGACAACGACCCCAACGACGACACCGACCACCACGCCGCAGATCGCCTCCGCCACGCCGCCGGCCCCGCCGGCTCAGCCGCAGATCGCCCCGCCGCCGCCCGCCACCGCCTCGTCGAGCGGGCCGGAGCGGGTTCCGGTGATCGTGGAGGAGAGCAGCCCGCCGCTGCCGCCGCCACCGCCTCCGGCCCCCCCGACAACCGCGTCGGCCACGCCGTCGACCGCTTCGGCCGTCCCGGCGACGCCAGCGACCACGCCTGTCACGCCGGCAACCCCGCCGCCACCGCCGGACAACAGAACGGTCGAGGACATCCTTCAGCCGCCGCCACCGCCGCCGGCCGCTTCCACCGGCAGCAGCACTGACGTCGCGGCCGCCACACCGCCGGCGCCCACACCACCGGCCGCCACACCGCCAGCGGCCACACCGCCAGCGGCCACACCGCCGGCGCCGACTGCGCCAAGCAGCGACGCCCCGGCGCTGACGCCGTCCGTGCGCTCCGACGCGCCACCGCCACCACCCCCGTCGGTGACCGCCCCGGAGCAGCCGACGACGCCGGCAGTCGCCGCGACCACGACGCCGCCGGAGGCGCCCCCACCGCCGCCGTCCACTGCCACGGACGGCAGCGTTGCACTCAGCGTTCCGTTCTCGGCCAATGCCAGCGAATTGCCGCCCGCGTCCCAGGACGAACTGCGGGCGATCGCGCAGCAGATGGCGGCGGACGACTCGCTGCGCCTGACGATCCGTGCCTATGCGGAGGGCACTGCCGAGGACGCAAGCCAGGCCCGGCGGCTGTCGCTGTCGCGCGCGCTCGCCATCCGGTCCTACCTCATCGAGCAGGGTATTCGCGGCCCGCGGATGGACGTACGCGCACTCGGCCATCGCATCGAGCCGCCGCGCGACCGTGTCGACCTGGTCCTTGTCTCGCAGTAGCCGCCCCCCCGGGCGGCGGGGCGTGCCGCCCCGGGCCGAGCGGCAGGACATGGAGCCATGACCCGCCCCTGGCGCTATCTGATCCGGATGATAATCTTCCTGGTGGCGGTGCTGGCCCTGGTCGGCGCCCTCTACCAGGCGCTGGTGCCGGCGTTCATGGCCAATGCGGTGCTGAACGGCGTCATCATCGGGGTGTTCGTCGTCGGCGTCGTCTTCATCTTCCAGCAGGTGATCCGCATCGGCCCGGAAGTGGCCTGGGTCGACGCCTATCGCCGGCAGGAGCCGGGTTCGGCGCCGCCGGGGCGGCCGCCCCGCCTGCTGTCGACGATGGCCACCATGCTCGGCGACCGCGGGCACCGGGTCAGCCTGTCGGCGATCTCGATGCGATCGCTGCTGGACACCATCGGCTCGCGGCTCGACGAATCCCGCGAAACCTCGCGCTACATCATCGGCCTGCTGGTGTTCCTGGGACTGCTCGGCACCTTCTGGGGGCTGCTGCAGACGGTCAGCGCGATCGGCGACGTCATCGGCAGTCTGGACGTCGCCACCGGCGCCGACCTCGCCTCGATGTTCGACGAGCTGAAGCTCGGGCTGGAGCAGCCGGTCGCCGGCATGGGCACGGCCTTCTCCTCGTCGCTGTTCGGGCTTGCCGGCTCGCTGGCGCTCGGATTCCTCGAGCTCCAGGCGGGCCAGGCGCAGAACCGGTTCTACAACGACCTGGAGGAGTGGCTGTCGAGCGTCACCCGGCTGTCCGGCGCCAACACCCTCGGGATGGAGGGCGAGCAGCAGATCCCGGCCTACATCCAGGCGCTGCTGGAGCAGACCGCCGACAGCCTGGAGAACCTGCAGCGCACGATCGTGCGGGGCGAGGAAGGCCGCCTGACCGCCAACGCCAATCTGATGGCGCTCACCGAGCGGCTGACAACCCTGACCGACCAGATGCGCGCCGAGCAGACACTGATGCGGCGCATTGCCGAATCCCAGGTCGAGATGCGGCCGGTGATGGCCCGGCTCAGCGAGGCGCTCTCCGGCGGCGTGCTCGGGATCGACGACGAGACCCGTGCCCACATCCGGAACCTGGAGATCTATGCCGCTCGCCTGCTCGAGGAAATGACGACCGGCCGCGCCGACTCGGTGCAGGAGATCCGCAGCGAGATCAAGATGCTGGCGCGGACGATCGCGGCGCTGGCCGACGAGGCCAATGCGTGATCCTGCGGGTCGAGCAGGCGGAAGCCTGCCTCGTGCTTTTCGGACCGCGACATGACGGAGTGAGGGACCCATGCCGGGTCTGACGCGGACAAGGCGCACATCGCCCAATATCTGGCCAGGTTTCGTCGACGCGCTGGCGACGCTGCTGATGGTCATCATCTTCCTGCTGATGATCTTCACCGTCGCCCAGTTCTCGCTCAACGACGCACTGGTCGGTCGCGACGAGCGCCTGGACCAGCTCGATCAGCTGGTGACCGAGCTGAACGAGATGCTGGCGCTGGAGCGGGACACCGCGGCGACCCTGCGGCTTTCGGTCGACCAGCTCACCACCCAGCGCGACACCGCGGCGCAGGAGCGCGACCGGCTGGCGCTGGCGCTCTACGACAGGACTACCGAGCGCGACACGTTGCGCAGCGAGCTCGCGGCGACCGCCGACCAGCGCGATGTCCTGCGCGAAAGGCTGGCCGGGGCCACCGCGCGCGCCGACGCGGCAGAGGCCGAACTGGCTGCGACCAGCGCCCGGGCCGAGGCCGCCGAGGCCGACCTGTCCGCGACGACGGCGCGGGCGGAAGCGGCCGAGACCGAGCTGTCCGCGCTCGGCGACGAGCGTGACCGGCTGCTCGCGGACCTGGCTATGCTGCGCGCGACCCGCGCCGCGCTGGAGACGCGTATCGTCGAACTGGCGGCCCTGCTGGAGAGCGAGCAGGAACAGAGCGGCACGCTTTCCGCCGACCTCGCCGCCCGCCGGGCCGAGATCGCCGCCCTGCAGCAGAGCCTCGCCGACACCGACGCCGAGCGCGCCGACCTGTCCCGGTCGCTCGACCAGAGCCAGATCGAGCTGGCCGAGCTGGCGGCCGCGCGCGACGCACTCAGCCGGGACCTGAGCAGCCGCGAAAGCGAGCTCGCCGATCTGGAGGCCGCACGGGACGCCTTGAACCAGGTTCTGGGCAGCCGCGAGAGCGAACTGGCGGACGCTCAGGCAACGATCGCCGCGCTCAGCGAGGACCTTGCCGCACGCGAGGAAAGCGTCCAGGGGCTGCGCCAGGAGGTGGCGGTGCTGATGGCACTGCGCGACGCCCTGCGCGACGACCTTGCCGATCGGGACGAGCAGATCGCGGCGATGACCGCCCGCGAGACCCAGCTTGGCGGCGCCCTGGAGACGACGACCGAGGAGAGGGACCAGCTGCGCGACGAGATCGTCACCCTGACGGCGCTGCGCGACCGGCTCGAAGCGCAGGTCGAGGAGCAGGCCGGCCAGATCGACGCGATCACCGCCCACGCCGACAGTCTGCTCGAACAGAGCCTGGCCGACCGGCTGGCGATCAACGACCTGCGCAAGGAAGTGGTGGCGCTTGCCGCGCTTCGCGACCAGCTGAATGCGCAACTGGCGGAGCGCCGCGAGGAGATGGCCGAGCTGGCCACCCGCGAGCAGAACCTGCAGCAGATCCTGGCCGAGCGCGACAGCGCGCTGACGGCAGCCGAAGAGGCCACCGCGGAGCTTGCGCGCGCGCTTGCCGAGCGCAACGCCGCCCTGGATGCTGTCGTGGCGCGCGCGGACGCGCTCGCCGAGATGCTCGACGCCCAGCGCGACGCGCTCACCGGCATCGAGGAGGATGTTGCCGGTGCGCTCGCCCGCGAGGAGGCGCTGTCGACCCGGCTGGACGAGCAGAGCACGGCGCTGAGCGAGATGACGGCCGCCCGCGACGCCCTCGCCACCGCCCTGTCCGAGCGCGGAGCCGCCCTCGCGCTGGCGCAGCAGCGGGCGCAGGAGCTGGCGCGCGGGCTCGCCCAGCGGGACGCGGCGCTCGCCGCGCTGACCGGCGAGCGCGACGAGGTTGCCGCCGAGCTGCTCGACGTCAACGCGGCCCGCGAGGCCCTGGCCGAGGCGCTGGCGGAGCGGGACGCGGCCCTGGAACTGGCCACCGAGCAGTATGATGCGCTGTCCGCGGCGCTCGCGGAGCGCGACCTCGCGATCGCCGAGGCCCGCGCCGCCCGCGAGGCGCTTTCCGCCGACCTGCAGGAGCAAGCGGCCGCACTGGCCGAGGCCGAGCGGCTGCGCGGACAGCTTCAGGCGGCGCTCGCGCAGCGCGATGCGGCCATCGCCCGGATCACCGCGCAGCGCACGGCGCTTGCCGAGACGGCCGAGGCCGACGCGGCCCAGCGCGACGCAACCATCGCCCGGCTCACGGCGGAACTGACGGCGCTCGCCGAGACGGCCGAGACCGACGCGGCCGAGCGCGACGCAACCATCGCCGCGCTCATTGCGGAGCGCACGGTGCTTGCCGAGACGGCCGAGGCCGACGCGGCCGAGCGTGACGCGACCATCGCCCGACTCACGGCGGAGCTGACGGCGCTCGCCGAAACGGCCGAGATCGACGCGGCCCAGCGCGACGCTGCCATCGCCGCGCTCATTGCGGAGCGCACGGCGCTGGCAGAGACAGCGGAGACCGACGCGGCCCAGCGCGACGCGACCATCGCCCGGCTCACGGCGGAGCTCACGGCGCTCGCCGAGACGGCCGAGGCCGACGCGGCCGAGCGCGACGCGACCATCGCCCGACTCACGGCTGAGCTGACGGCGCTTGCCGAAACGGCCGAGGGCGAGGCGGCGCAGCGCGACGCTGTCATCGCCCAGCTCACGGCGGAACGGACAGCGCTCGCCGAAACGGCGGAGAACGAGTCCGCACAGCGCGAGTTGCTGGCCGCGACGCTGGCCGAGCAGCGGGCCGCGGTCCAGGCGCTGTCGAGCGAGCAGAGCGCCCTCGCGGCCGCCCTTGCCGAACGGGACGCAGCCCTCGACGAGCTGCGCCTGCAGCGCGACCGGCTGCAGACCGACCTCGGGGCGCGCGACGAGCGGATCGCGACGCTGGTCGAGGAAGCGGACGCGCTCAGCCGGATGATCGCCGCCAGGGAGATGGAGCTGAATCAGGTCCGCGGCGAGCTCGCCGCCCTGATTGCGCTGCGCACCCAGCTGGAACAGGACCTCGGCGGGCGTGAGAGCGAGGTCGCCGCCCTGCTGGCGCTCCGCGACCAGTTGCTCGCCGACCTCGACGAGCGCCAGGCCCAGATCCAGGCGCTGATCGCCCGCAACGACGAGCTCACCACCGCTGTCGACAGCCAGGAGCAGGTGCTGGCCGACCGCGATGCCGCAATCGAGGCGCGGCTTGCCGAGATCGGCCAGCTGAGTGCGGTGCGCGACTCGCTCCAGCAGCAGATCGCGGCGTTGAGCGACCGGCTGGAGCGGATGCAGGACGAGCTGGACCTGAGCCAGGACGAGCGGGCGCGGATGGCGGAGGAGCTGTCGGCAATGACGGGAAGCTTTGCCGCCGCCAGCGCCGAGACGCGCGCCCTCTACCAGGACCTGAGCGCGACCCGCACCCGCAATCGCGAGCTGGAGACCGCGCTGGACGAGGCAGTGGCAGAAACGGAGAGCGCATCGGCACAGATCGCTGCGCTGAACGCCGAGCTCCGCCAGCTGCGGACCGAGCTCGCCCGGATCACGGGTGTCCTCGCCGACGCCGAGGAAGAGATCTCCCGTCAGGACGTCCAGATCACCGACCTGTCAGGCCGGCTGAACATGGCGCTGATCGACCGGGTGGAAGAGCTGTCGCGCTACCGCTCGGAGTTCTTCGGCCGGCTGCGCGAAGCCATCGGCGAACGGGAGGAAATCCGCATCGTCGGCGACCGGTTCGTGTTCCAGTCGGAGGTTCTGTTCGAATCCGGCCAGGCCGAGCTGGAGCCTCAAGGGCGTGTCCGCCTCGGCCAGCTCGCCGACACGCTGCTTGAGATCGCCGACACCATTCCCGAAGACATCGACTGGATCCTGCGCGTCGACGGCCATACCGACGTGGTGCCGATCAACACCCGCGACTTTCCGTCGAACTGGGAGCTTTCATCGGCGCGCGCGATTTCGGTGGTCGAGTTCCTGATCTCCCAGGGTATCCCGCCGGACCGGCTGGTTGCCGCCGGATTCGGCCAGTACAGCCCGCTCGTTGCGGGCGAGGACCCGGATTCATTGCGCGCAAACCGCCGGATCGAGATCAAGCTGGACCAGCGATAGCCGCGCCGTCGCGGTCGCGACAACCAGCGCTCAAGCGCGCGCCCTGGCCGCCTTCAGGGCGGCCACGCCTGGGAGTTCGCGGCCCTCCAGCCATTCCAGGAACGCGCCCCCGGCAGTCGAGACGTAGGTGAAGTCGTCGACGACGCCGGCGTGGGCAAGGGCCGCGACCGTGTCGCCACCGCCGGCGACGCTGATCAGCTCGCCCTCGCGCGTCCGGTCGGCGGCGGTCTTGGCGACGGCCGTGGTCGCGGCGTCGAATGGCGGAACCTCGAAGGCGCCCAGCGGGCCGTTCCACAGCAGCGTGCGGCAGGTCCGCAGGGTGTGAATGATCGTCTCGGCCGAATGCGGACCGACGTCGAGGATCATCCGGCTGTGCGGGACCTTGGAGATCGGGACCGATTTGGTGTCCTGGCCCGGTTTCAGGGCCTTGGCGACGACCACGTCGACCGGCAGCAGGATCGAGCAGTCGTTGCCCTGGGCAGCGACCATGATGTCGCGCGCGGTCTCGGCCAGGTCCGGCTCGTGCAGCGACGCGCCGACGTCGATGTGGCGGGCATGCAGGAAGGTGTTGGCCATCCCGCCGCCGATGACCAGCACCTGCACCTTGGCGCTGAGGTTGCTCAGCAGGTCGATCTTGGTGGAAACCTTCGCACCGCCGACGATCGCCATCACCGGCCGCTCCGGGTTGCCGAGCGCCGCGTCCAGCGCCTTCAGCTCCGCCTCCATCGCCAAGCCTGCCGCCGCCGGCAGCAACCGAGCCAGCGCCTCGGTCGAGGCATGGGCGCGATGGGCGGCCGAGAAGGCGTCGTTGACGTAGATGTCGCCCAGCGCCGCCAGCGCCTTGGCGAAAGCCGGGTCGTTGGCCTCCTCGCCGGCGTGGAACCGCAGGTTCTCGAGCAGCAGGACCTGGCCGTCGGCAAGCCCGGCCACCGCCTGCTCCGCGGCCTGGCCGATGCAGTCCTCGGCAAAGGCGACCGCGGCGCCGCCCAGCGCCTCGCTCAGGACCGGGGCGATCGGGGCGAGCGACATGTCCGCCGCCGGCTTGCCCTTGGGCCGGCCGAAATGGGCGAGCAGCACGACCCGGGCGCCCTGGTCGACCAGTGCCTTGATCGTCGGTACCACGCGCTCGATCCGCGTCCGGTCGGTCACCTTGCCGTCCTGCATGGGGACATTGAGGTCGACCCGTAGGAGCACGCGCTTTCCGGCCGGACTCAGATCATCGAGAATCGCGAAGTCGGTCATCGGTCTTGTCCCTGAGCGGTTTGTTCCGATCGCCGTCTGCGAACGACGCTGCTCCCCCGGGCTTGAAGGCGCGCCTCTATCAAGCCACTCTCAGGAACATAGTCAATTGCGGCGGCGGAGCGACCCGGTGACGGCATTGCGCAGATTGGAGGCGGCCCTCGACGGCCTGAGCAGCGACGGGATCGGCATCGGCCGCCTGGTGCGGGTCGCGTGGTTCAGTGCCAACTACCAGCTTGCCGCCCGCCAGATCAAGCCGCTCGACCCGCCCGCGCCGCTGCCGATGGGGATGCCGGACCGGGCCACGCTGGTCCGCGCCCTGTTCGGGCTGCTGCGGGAGGACCGGGCCAATGTACGCGCGGGACTCTATCCGCCGCCGGACGATGCGATCCCCACGCCCGCGCAGTGGCTGCGGCAGGCGCGCGCCTTCTTCGCCGACCTGCCGAGCGTGGACGCGCGGCGGCGGACGGAAACCGGCAACCGCGACCTGCGGCAGATGCCGCCGGCGGACGCCGGGGACCTCTCGGGGCTGCCCGCCTATTACACCCAGAACTTCCATTTCCAGACCGACGGCTATCTGAGCGCCCGTTCCGCCGCGCTCTACGACTATCAGATCGACGTGCTGTTCTCGGGCGGCACCGACGCCATGCGCCGGCTGTGCCTGCCGCCGCTCGTCGACAACCTGGCCCGCCGCGGCCTGCGGGCGCCGCTGGTGCTCGACCTCGCCTGCGGCACCGGCCGGACCGGACGCTTCGTCAAGCAGCGCTGGCCGTCCGCGCGCCTGGTGCCGGCCGACCTCAGCCTGCCCTACCTGGCCGCGGCCCGCACCAACCTCGCCGGCATGGGACGGGTGCATCCGGTCTGCGCCAATGCCGAGCGGCTTCCCTTCGCCGACGCCAGCTTCGACGCGGTCACCTGCGTCTTCACCTTTCACGAGCTGCCGCCGAAGATCCGCCGGATCGTCGCCGCCGAGGTGGGCCGCGTGTTGCGCCCCGGCGGGCGCTTCGTGCTGGTCGATTCGCTGCAGACCGGCGACGCCCCCCCGCTCGACGCTTTGCTCGAGGCGTTCCCGCGCCTGTATCACGAGCCGTTTTTCCAAAGCTATCTGAAGACCGATCTCTCAGGCTTGCTGGCGAGGTCCGGCCTGGTTCCCGCCGGCACCCACATCGGCTTCCTTGCCAAGCGCGTGGTCGGCGACAAGCCCGCCTGAGCGCGTGCCGGCGGTGACGGGTGTAGCGCCCGCCGGATTCGGGCATAGTCCGACCCGATGACGGAGCGGAGCCTCGAGAACGGCGCCCTGGCGGCGGACGGATCGGACCAAGCGCCGGGCCCCGGTACGGCAGGCCTGCGCGTGGACAGCGACCGGGATAGGGTCCTGCTGTCGCCCTTCGGCCACTGGCGGGGCGAGGCCATCGGCGCCCTGCATGCCCGGATCCGGGCGCTCGACCTGCCGCGGTCCGGCAGCGCGGCGATCGATCTCTCCGGCCTGCGCTCGATCGACAGCGCCGGTGCGTGGCTGATTCACAAGATGGTGCTCGAGATGCGCGGACGCGGCGTCGACGCCGCAGTCCTCAACGAGGACCCTCATATTGCCGGACTGCTGGAGCGCGTCGGCAACATCAAGCAGCCGTCGCCGGACGAACTGGCGCCGGCCCGGCTGCCACAGTGGTTCCTGATCCTGGAAAGCTGCGGCCTGGCGACCCGCACCGCGCTGGTATCCCTGGCCGGGCTGCTGAGTTTCCTCGGCGCTACCAGCCTGGCCGTGGGCCGGACGGTCCGGCGGCCGCGCCGGCTGCGGGTCACCGCTTTCCTGTTCCATATCGAGCAGACCGGGCTCAACGCGCTGGGCATCGTCGGCCTGATCAACTTCCTGATCGGGATGGTACTGGCCTATATGGGCGCCACCCAGCTCGCCAGCTTCGGGGCCGAGATCTTCGCGGTCGACCTGGTGGGCATCGCGGTCCTGCGCGAGATGGGAATCCTGCTGACCGCCATCATCGTCGCCGGTCGGTCGGGCAGCGCCTTCACCGCCCAGATCGGCGCGATGAAGGCCCAGCAGGAAATCGACGCCATGCGGACCATCGGGGTCGATCCCCTGGACGCGCTGGTGCTGCCGCGGCTGTTCGCGCTGCTGCTGACCCTGCCCGCCCTGACCCTGTTCGGCGACCTGATGGGCCTGCTGGGCGGCGCACTGATGGCCCAAGTCGTACTCGATATCCCGATCAGCCAGTTCCTCGAGCGGTTGCGCGATTCGGTGACGGTGGGGACGTTCCTGGTCGGCATGAGCAAGGCGCCGGTCTTTGCGGTGATAATCGCGATGGTCGGCTGCTACGAAGGCCTGCGGGTCGCCGGCAGCGCCGAAAGCGTCGGCAAGCAGACCACGCGCTCGGTGGTGGAGTCCATCTTCCTGGTGATCGTGTTCGACGCTCTGTTTGCAATCATGTATTCCTACCTCGGTGTCTAGCACCGGAATCTTGGGCATCGGGCTCAGGCGGCGCGGGGATTGAGCCATTTGAGGGCGGGTGGATTGAAGCCGGCCGCAGATGACGCTGGCGACGGCAGACAGCCGGTCATCCGGATCCGGGGACTACGCAATCAGTTCGGTGAGCAGGTGATCCACGACGGACTCGACCTCGATGTCCGCAGGGGCGAGGTGCTGGGCGTCGTGGGTGGTTCAGGTAGCGGGAAATCGGTGCTGCTGCGCACCATTGTCGGGCTCAACCGGCCGCGCGCCGGCAGGATCGAGGTCCTCGGCCAGGACATGGGCACGCTGGACGCAGCCAGCCTTGCCGCAATGCAGGCACAATGGGGAGTATTATTTCAGGATGGCGCGTTGTTCAGTTCGCTGACCGTGCTCGAGAACGTGATGACGCCGATGAAGGAGCACCGCGATTGGCCGTCTTCGCTCGCCCAGGAACTGGCGGCATTGAAGATCCGAATGGCCGGTCTGCCCGGTAACGCGTGCGGCAAATATCCGTCGGAGCTGTCGGGTGGGATGCGCAAGCGGGCCGGCCTCGCCCGCGCGCTGGCGCTCGACCCGCCGCTGCTGTTTCTCGACGAGCCCACCGCCGGGCTGGATCCGATCGGCGCCGCTGAGTTCGACGAGCTGATCCGGAGCCTGCAGCAGAGCCTAGAGCTCACCGTGTTCATGGTCACGCATGATCTCGACAGCCTGGCCGCGGTCTGCGACCGGGTCGCCGTGCTTGTCGACCGCAAGGTTGTAGTCGACACCATGTCCGCGCTGATGTCCCACGACCATCCCTGGATCCGCAGCTACTTCCATGGGCCGCGCGCGCGCAGCGCGCTGGACAGGGAAGCGACCATGGAATCGGCGGGCTAGCGGATGGAGACCCGCGCCAACTACGTGCTCGTCGGTGGATTTGTCCTGTCGCTGATCATCTTCGCCTTCGCCTTTGTCATCTGGCTGGCCAATGTGCAGTTTGACCGGAGCGAGAAGAGCTACTATCTGCTGTTCAACGAGTCGGTGAGCGGCCTGACGGTGGGCGGTGCGGTCAGCTATCGCGGAATCAGGGTCGGGCGGATCACGGAGATCTCGATCAATCCCGCAAATGTCGAGCAGGTTCGCGTCGATCTGGCGATCACCGGCGATGTGCCGATCAAAGTCGACGCGGTGGCGTCCCAGCAGTTCCAGGGCATCACCGGCCTCGGTTACATCGAGATCTCCGGCGGCTCGCAGGCTGCGGCGGATCTGCCGGAGGGATCGCCGATCGAGACCGAGCCAACGGGGCTGCAGGAGGTGATCCAGGCCGCCCCGGAACTGCTGAACCAGCTGATCCTGGCGGTCGACCGGTTCAACGCGCTGCTTGCGGCCGAGAACCAGGACGCGTTCGCGGCGACGCTGGCCAACATGGCCACCGTTTCCGCGGCCCTGGCCGACGCCGACGCGGGCGTGCCGCGGCTGATGGGCGCGATCACGGGGGCTGCGGAACGGATCGAGGCGATGACCGACGTGCTGAACTCGGACCTGCCGGCGATGATCGAGCATATCGACACGGCAATCCTCGACGCCTCGGCGATCATGGCCACCATCGACGCGGAGATCGGGCCGGCCGCCCAGAGCCTGGCGCAGATGGCCGGGTCGGTCGGCGGCACCGCCGACGAGATGCGGCGCATCCTGGCCGACAACCGCGACGACCTGAGGGACTTCGTCGGCACCGGCCTTGTGGAGCTGACCCAGACCATCGCCGAGATCCGGACGGTGATCGGCCAGCTTGCCAGGATCGTGACGGAACTGGAGCGGGCGCCGTCCCGCTTCTTCTTCGGCGACAGCACCGAGGGATACGAGCTGCGATGACCTCTTCATTCGACATCGGGCGACGCGGCGCGCTCGGCTTCCTCGGGACCGGAGGCCTGATGCTGGCCGGCGGCTGCTCGGTGTTGAGCGGCGGGCCGGGGCCGGAGCAGTTCGTGCTGTCGCCGAAGAGCACCTTTGCCACCGACCTCCCGACCACCAGCGTGCAGCTTGTCATCGAGGAGCCCTTCGCCGCCTACGGCCTCAACACGGTGCGGATCGCGCTGCAGCCCGACGACTACCGCCTGGAGTATTTCAGCAATGTCGCGTGGTCCGATCGCGCCCCGGCGATGGTGCAGACCCTGATCGTCGAATCCTTCGAGAACAGCGGCAAGATCGTCGCCATCAGCCGTCAGAGCGTCGACCTGCGCCCGGACTTCATCCTCAAGACCGAGATGCGCGAGTTCCAGGCGGTCCTGCGCGGCGACACGGTCCCGCCCGATGTGCTGGTGCAGTTCAACGCCAAGATCGTGTCGATGCCACAGCGCCTGATTTTCGCCAACAACACGTTCCAAAGCAGGGCCGGTGCCGCGTCTCGCGACCTCGAAGCCGTCGTCATCGCGTTCGATATCGCCCTGGGAGAGGTGCTCAAGGAGCTGATTGAATGGACCTTGCGAACTCTGCCCCCGTCGCCGGTGCCGCGATCCTAGCCGTGATGTCGCGTGTCCGCACGCTGGCGGGCCGGCTCGCCGGCGCCGCCCTGCTCCTCCTGTCGGGCGCCGGCCTCGCCGCGGCCGACGTGATGGAGGGTTGGGGCGCCTACGAGGCCGGCGACTACGCCCGCGCCCTCGAGTTGTTCTCCGACGATGCCGTCGCCGGCGACCCGGAAGCGCAATATGCGCTGGGGTGGCTCTACGGCAACGGCATGGGCGTTCCGCAGGACTATGCCGCCGCGCTGATGTGGTACGAGCGGTCGGCACGTCAGGGCAACATGGATGCCCAGAACAGCGCCGGCTTCATCCACGACCTGGGGCTTGCCGGCCCTCCCGATACCGACATGGCCGAGTTCTGGTACGGCGAGGCGGCCAGCCAGGGCAGCATCGTCGCCCAGAACAACCTGGCCTACCGCTGGAGTCTCGACGGCAGGAACCTGGACGAGGCACTGGATCTTATCCGCAACGTCGTCCGCACCGAGCGATCCAACTCGGCCTATCTCGACACCCTGGGCTGGGTCCTGTACCAGCTGGACCGGTTCCAGGACGCGATCCCGCCGCTCTGCGAGGCGGTCAAGCTGGAGCCCGGCCATCCCGAACTCCGGGTCCATCTCGGTGACGCCTATTGGCAGGTCGGCCGAGACCTCGACGCCCACTACCAGTGGGGCCGGGCGTTGCGCCTGCTGTCGGAGCCCGAGGCGCTGAGCGAAGACGGGCGGCTGTTCGTGCGCACCCGTCCGCCGTCCTGGCGCCAGTCGCTGGAGGAACGCCTGGCATCGGGCCTGTCCCGCCGCGACGATCTGACGCCGTCCGAGGCGCCGCCGGCAGCAGTGGAGCGCAGCTTTACCGACGAGTGTGCGGTTCCGACCAGCTGATCCGGCCCTGCTGTCGGGCGCTGCGTCCTTTTGCGCGCTGCATCGATGAACCCAGCCTCGCACTCTGTCGGGGCGGGACTGGCCGCTCTGCCACCCAGGAACGGAGCATTCCCACCGTGTCGCCGATCGCTGTCGTGACTGTCGCGGCCGCCGCTGCCGCGGTCGCTGTCGTCGCCGTGCTGCAGCGTGAAGACGCCGGGCGGGTGAGCGTGCGCGATGCCTGGGCGGTGCCCGACTCCGCCGATCCCGCCGACCTGCGCATCTACCTGACCCTGGTCAACGACGGCGGCGACGACCGCGTGATCGGCCTCGCCACCCCGCTGGCTGCGACCGTAGCCATCGTCGGCGAGGACGCAGACCGGCAGGACGAACTGGCCCTGCCCGCAGGCGGCGCCCTGAGCCTCGACACCGACCGGATGTTCATTCGCGCCGAGGACGTCGCCTGGGACGAGCTGGCCATCACCGGCTTCCCGCTCGTTTTCGACCTTGCCCGCTCCGACGGAATCTATGTGGCGGTGCCGGTCCGCACCGCCCCTACGCACTGACCACGACGAAGGCCAACAACAAGACGGCGCGGCCTTTCAGCCGCGCCGTTCGCATTGGCCCTGGTTCAGGACGCGTTTCAGGCGGCTTCGAGCACCTGCTCCAGTCTGGTGATCGCGGCCGGCTCGTCGATGTCCTCGACCGCGGCGAGTTCGCGCACCAGCCGGTCCAGGGCGGCCTGGTAGATCTGCCGCTCGCTGTAGGACTGGTCGGGCTGGTTCGACGACCGATGCAGGTCGCGGACGACCTCGGCGATCGAGACCGGATCGCCCGAATTGATCTTCGCCTCGTACTCCTGCGCGCGCCGGCTCCACATCGTGCGTTTGGCGCGCGCGCGGCCGGTCAGCGTCTTCAGCGCCGCATCCATCCGGTCGCGGCTGCTCAACGGCCGCAGGCCGGAGGTGTCGACCTTGTTGATGGGGACGCGCAGCGTCATGCGGTCCTTCTCGAAGTGAACGACCAGCACCCGCAATTCGTGACCGGCGATCATCTGCGACTCGATCGCCTCGATCCGGCCCACGCCATGGGTCGGATAAACCACCATTTCACCGGGCTTGAAACCACTGGTGTTCGACATCTGGTCTTCCTTCTTTACGATCAACGTTGGGGCATCCGAACGGCCACGCCCCGATGCCCCCGGATTTTCCGCGGAGGTTCCTGGCTATCCGGATCGCCCGAGCGACCCCATGCGGTAGGTTCTATGATGTGTTACTCAACGTCGGCCGAGCCATGTCCGCTTCCCAGACGTCGAGGGTGCAAGCACATCAGGACTCATGAATTCCAGTCATTCATGACAGACGCACCTTATAGCACAGTTCCTGACCTAATGACAGTATCGAATGGTAACCCGCCTCAGTCGCCGGCGCCCGGGTCGGCGCTGAAGTGCGCTTCCTTGCCGGCTACGCCCTTCCATTGATCGGCATCCTCCGGCGAGTCCTTCTTCCGCGTAATATTGGGCCAGCTCTCGGAATAGGTCCGGTTGATCTCCAGCCACTTGTCGAGGCCCGGCTCGGTATCGGGCATGATCGCCTCAGCCGGGCACTCAGGCTCGCAGACTCCGCAGTCGATGCACTCGTCGGGGTGGATGACGAGCATGTTGTCGCCCTCGTAGAAGCAGTCGACGGGGCAGACCTCGACGCAATCCATGTACTTGCACTTGATGCAGGCTTCGCCCACCACGTAGGTCATCTTCGTTCAATCCTCTTCACCCGGGCGACTCCTTGACGCACCGCGCAGCCATCCGGCCCCATTCCAGCAAGCCTCATGGCCGGGCCGGAACGCTGCCCTCGAACCGGCCTTGCAGGCTCAGCCTTCTGCGGCGATCGCCGCGAGCGCCCGCTGCCGGGCCAAACCGCTATCCTTATCCGTCACATAGAGCAAGCCGGCGATCCGCCGCATCAGATTGGCTTCCCGGTGGTGCACCTCGCCGTCGGCACAGATCACCCGCCACAGCATTTCCATCACGTCGCGTCGGCCCTGGTCGTCATAGGCGCTCTTGATCTCGGCGGTGAAGCGCTGGAAATGGGTGGCGTCGTGAGCGGCGTCCTCGGCTTCGGCCATGAGTTCGGCGGTTGCCTCCGCCGACAGGCCGAAGCGCTCGGCGATCGAGTCGGCAATCACGGCACGCTCTTCGTCGTCGATCCGGGTGTCCATCAGGGCGGCGATGAACATCAGCGTCGCCACCGCGCGCCTGACCTCGTCATCCGGAGACGATGGGGCAAGCTCCGCCTGCGGGCGCGCCGAGAACAGGATCTTCAGGCGGTCGATCATAGGCACTCCCGATTGCCGGACACCGATCGGCACTCCGGCCGCTAGGGTAATCTGGAAAGCCATGCGGATCTGGCAAGTCGGGCACGGGAGGCAAGGCCGGGCCGGACCCTGTCGGCAGGTGCGCCAATCAGTCGCCCTCGCGCAGGCGCTCGGTCTGCCGCCGGTCGCGCTTGGTCGGCCGGCCGCTGCCCGGCTCACGGGCGGCAACCGTCGTCGGCCGGGCCATGCGCGGCTGCTGCTCCGGCGGACTGAGGTCGCGATACAGGCCCTGCGCTTCAACCGCCGGGCCGCGCCGGCTGCCGAGTGCGACGACCTCGATCACCCGCACATAGGGCCCCTGGGCGAAAGTCAGCACGTCGGCAGGCTTGACCGACGCATTGGCCTTGCTGACCCGCTTGCCGTTGAGCCGAATGCCGCCGTCGTCGCACGCCGCGGCGGCGAGCGTGCGGCTCTTGTAGAAGCGGGCATACCAGAGCCACTTGTCGAGGCGCAGCCTGGGCAGCGCATCGGACAGGCCCGCCTCCGGCATCAGCCCTTGCGATCCCCGAATGTCAGGGTCCGCAGCACGGCGAACGGCGAGTCCGGATCGATCTCGCGCGGCCGGGGCGCGGGCCGCTGCTGAACCTGTCCAGGCCCCCGCCCCTCGCGGCCCTTGCCGTCGCGGTCCTTGCCGTCGCGGTCCTTGCCCTTGCCGTGCGGGCTGGACCCGTCCCGGCGTTTGTCATCTGGCCGCTTGTCGTCCCGGGTGCGGGCGTGATGCGGCGCAGCGTCTCCGGGCACCCCGTCCCGGTTCCTGCCATCGTTCGGGCGGCCCCTGCGTCGCCGGCGCTGCTGGCCTGTGCCTGACTGGTGTGCGGCGGACTGGTCTGCGCCAGACTGGTCTGGAAGGGATTGGTCTGGAACGGACTGGCCGGTGCCGGCCCGGGCCTCGGGCGCGTCGGCCGATTGCTCCCGGCCGCCGCCTCTTGCCCGTTGTGCCGGCGGGCCCGACTGGCGGCGCTGCGGGCGATAGTGCTCACCCTCGGCATCGGTCACGCTGCGGTAGCCGAGGGCGACCAGGGCCTGGCGCAGCTCGGGCAATGTCAGGTCGGCATGGGAGGCCATCTGCGGCGACGCCGTCAGCCGTCCGCGCCGCAGGGTCGACGCCGCCGCGTCGGCCAGCCGGTCGTAGAGCCGGACCGGTATCAGCCGCCGCTCAACCCTGACGAAGCCTACCGCCGGATAGAAGCCGTCGGGTGCGGCCGGGTCATCGGGGACGCTGCGGCCGCGGCGCGCCGGCAGGTTGGGCACCGGGCGGCCGTGATGGACACACCAGAGCAGCGCGCGCAGACGCATCGCATCCGGCTTGGCAAGGGCCGGCACGCTCAGCGCGTAGCGGCCGAAATTCACGCCGAGGTCGCGCATCGCCTTGCGCTCCGCCTGGCTCAGCCCGTTCATGTGGGCGCGGACCCGTTCGCGCGGCAGCACGCCGAGCCCGTCGACCAGCTGATAGGCCAGACCGCGGCCATGCCCGGACAGGGCGGCGGTCCTGAGCGCCAGCAGGGGCCCGAGCCGGCCTTCCAGATGCTGGTCGAGCCAGCTGCGCAGACGCGCGACCAGCCGGTCCCGGTCCGCCGGCTCGAGCGCGTCGGCAGCGGCCGGATGAATCGCCGGTGCCAGGATGTCACGGTCCCCCTTCAGCAGGGCGACCTCGGCACCGTTCCACCGGATCACGCCGTCGGTGCCGAGCCGGAAGCTGTCGTCCGCCGCGGCGACTATTTCGTTGACCTGCACGGGCATGCCTTCTCGTAGCGCTCGTCGCACGGCTCGCGCCAATGCCGTATCACCATAACCGGCTGTACGGCGGCGTAAACTGTCTGCATCGAGTCCGCTGTCGGGATCGGCGACGAAGCGCAGGCCGTCCACCACCCCGACTCGCTCGTCCCCCACCCAGATTCCGCCGCGCCGCATGTGCGCGACCACCGTTTCCTCCTGGCGCTTGCGGCGTCGGCCCGAGGTCACGGCATAGGGATCGACGAACTGGTCGGTGAGCCGGTCGTGCAGCGCATCGGACAGGCGGTCCTCGATGCCCCGGGTCCGCTCCTGCCAGTGCTGCGCATCCGGGACCCAGCCGCCGTGATGGGCGAGATAGGTCCAGGTCCGGATGCGGGCGATCCGTTCGAGCAGCGTCCCGATGTCGCCCTCGGTGCGCTCCAGCTGAGTGACGTGCCGGGCGATCCAGTCTGTCGGCACCGCCCCTCCGGTCCGCAGGTGGCCGAAGAGCCGCGCGACCAGGCGAGCGTGACCGCTGGAGCCGATCTGGGCGAAATCCGGTGTCTGGCAGGCCTCCCACAGCAGCGCGACGCCCTCGGGATCGGCCGCCATGTCGGCGATCTCCGGCAGTTCGGCCAGCAGCTTCAGCACCAGGTGGTCCTCCGCGTCCGGCGTCGCGAGCAGCGCCGGATCGGGCGGCGGATCGTCCAGGCTGCGCAGCAGCGCCCCCAGGGTGCGCGTGTCGGGCCGGCCGTTGCGCCACTGGAACGCCCGGGCAGGCGGAAAGTCATGCCCTTCCAGCGCATCGATCAGCGGTTGCTCGAACCCGGACATCGGCTCGGTCGCGCCGAACGTGCCGTCGCGCAGGTAGCGGCCGGCCCGGCCGGCGATCTGGCCGATCTCGGCATCGGTCAGCCGGCGGTTCTGACGGCCGTCGAACTTGGCGATGCTGGCAAAGGCGACATGGTCGATGTCCATGTTCAGCCCCATGCCGATGGCGTCGGTGGCGACCAGGAAGTCGACGTCGCCGGACTGGTAGAGCGCCACCTGCGCGTTGCGGGTACGGGGGCTGAGCGCGCCCATGACGATGGCGCAGCCGCCGCGCCGGCGGCGCAGCGCGACCGCGATGTCGTGGACGTCCTCGGCGGAGAAGGCGACGACGGCGGTCCGCGGCGGCAGCCGCGACAGCTTGCGGGGCCCGGCATAGCTCAGCCGCGACAGTCGTGGCCGAGTGCGGATCTCGGCGTTGGGCAGGAGGCGGCGAATCATCTGGTGGGCCGTATGGGACCCGAGGAACAGCGTCTCGGCCACCCCGCGCGCACCCAGCAGCCGCTGGGTGAATACATGGCCGCGGTCGGGGTCGGTCGCCAGCTGGATCTCGTCGACGGCCAGGAACTCGGTCTGCCGGCCGAGCGGCATCGCCTCCACGGTGCAGATGAAGTAGCGCGGATCCTCCGGGATGACCTTCTCTTCGCCGGTGATCAGCGCGGTCACCCGCGGCCCGCGCTCGGCGACGACCCGATCATAGATTTCGCGCGCGAGCAGGCGCAGCGGGAAGCCGATCATGCCCGACCGATGGGCGAGCATCCGCTCCACTGCGAAATGGGTCTTGCCGGTATTGGTCGGACCTAGGACGGCGAGCACCGGGGCCGTGTCGCTTGGTGCCGTCCAGGCCGTCATCGGTTGGCCTCGCATGCGCAGAAGGTGGCGTCGTGAGCCCGATTGCACAAGCCCCGCCTCCCGTGTCACGGCTTTGCCGCGTCATCGCACTGCCGCCATATTTGCCTATATGGTACGGTCATGCGGCGGGGGGGTCGCCCGGAGATCCGGCGGAAACCCGACCCAGGGTCCCAATTGGATGGAGCAGGCAAAATGATCGGACGTTCACCGAAGCTCGGGAGGACGCGTGCGGGCGCGCGGACGCTGCTGGCGACAACGGCGCTCGGCGCGGCGCTGTGTGCGCTCGGGGCCGGGCCGACACTCGCCGCCACCGCCCAGGAGGGCGAGAACCTGCGCCGGGACATCGAGGCCTTCCTCAACGACCCCGGCTACCCGGAATACTCGTTCGAAAACGGGCCGGTGACGGTCGAAGTGGTCGACGACGGCTACAATTTCGTCATTCCGGACCTGGTGCTGATCTTCGACCAGAACCCCAGCCAGGTCACCTATGGCGATCCCGCGCACCTGGAGGTCTCACTCGACACCCTGCACCTGCGGGTCGTGCCGGACCCGGTCGACCAGACCAGCTATGCCCTCGACGCCCGGTTCGGCAGCGGGTCCCTGTTCGGCGCCGGCGGCGCAGTGCGATTCGTCGTCGAAGGTGGCGACAACCGTGCCTTCGTCGACATCGGCAAGAACGGGCTGACGGGAACCTGGTCGACCAATATCGGCTACGTCACCGATGCCGAACTGGTGATCGAGAACATCGTTGCGATCCCCGACCCGGAGGGCCTTGGCGCGCCCGACGCCCGGGTCTCGATCGGGCTGATCCGCGGCGCTTCGGACATGACCGAGGTTCAGCCGGGGCTCTGGGACGGCAGCGGCGAGACAGTGGTGGAAAACGTCGTCGTCGAGGCCGACGGCGAGGTGCCGTTCCGCCTCGGCCAGATGACCTTTCATCAGACGGTCGGCGGCTTCGCCTTCGACGACTATATGGAATGGGTCCGCACCAGCCCGATCATGATGGGCGAGGAGATGGATTTCGCCAGCGAGGCGGAGGCGCAGTCGTTCTTCAAGCAGCAGATCCTCGACTTCCCGACCGTGCTCGACGACTTCGGCATGGGATGGACGCTGACGGACCTGGATGCGGGCGAGGCCGGCGATCGGGTGCTGATCGAGCGGCACGAGTTCGAGATCGGCGCCACCGGCCTGGCCGGCGACCTCTCCGATTGGACGATCCGCGTCTTCGCGCAGGGCATGTCGATGCCGGCGCCGGAGCTGCCGGCCCAGTTCGTGCCAACCGTCTTCGACCTCAATCTCAGCTTCAACGGCGTGCCGACGGGACTCGGCTGGCAGGCCATGGAAAACGCAGTCGAAGGCAGCGAGGTCCGCGACATGGACCAGATCGGCCCGATGCTCGGCCAGGAGATGCTGCAGCTCGCGCTGCAGTCGCAGACCGGTATGGACCTGAGCGGCGAGATCGACTGGGAGACCGGCAACGTGCAGTTCACCGGGCATATCGAGGCCGATCCGCAGTCGCCGGTCATGGCCAGCGGCGGCCTGAACGTGGTGGTCGGAGAGATGCAGGCGTTCATCCGTGAGGTCGAATCCACGGTCGGCGCGGAGCCGGCCGGAGTGCTGACCATGTTCCAGGCGCTCGGCCAGCAGGAGGGCGACAACACCGTCTACGACTTCCAGATCTCCGGCAGCAGCATCCTGATGAACGGCCAGGACATGCAGCCGCTGATGATGATGCTGGGCCAGTAGGCCCGGGTCGACAGCGTCATGGCCCCGGGCATCCGGGGCCATGACGCTCTTCGTGAGGACAATTGGACTGCGGAAGGGCGATCGGATGCTGAGGCGATGGATTGCGATTGGAGCCGCGATGGCGGTGCTGACGTTCGGCACCGGCGCAATGGCCGCCGACCGGGCCGGCGCTGCGGCTTTGCAGGCCGATTTCGACGGCTTCCTGGCCGACCTGGAGCAGGCGATGCCGCTGCGCATCGAGCCGGAGTCGCCGGTGCAGGTCACCGTCAAGGGAGACGCCTACCAGGTCGACATTGCGCCGCTGGTCGTCCATATCGAAGGCCCGGACGGGACCGTGGCCGAGTTGCTTCTGAGCCGCACGTCGATGCGACTCGTCCCCGACCGCGGCGATCCCGACCTGACTGCGTTCGAGGTGCTGGTGATGCCGGCGATCGGGATCGAGATCGGCGGCCGGGCCGTCGTTCACCTCTCCTACGGCTCGATGAGCGCCAGTGGGCGCTGGTCGGACGCGCTCGATCAGATGATGGACTTCCGCAGCCGGGCGACGGACGTGTCCATCGCGATCGACCTGGGGTCGGCTGCGTTGCTGCCGGTCGGACAGCCGAGCAGCTTCGTCACCACGATTGCGCTCCTGGAGAGCGAGCAGGCGCTGACCGCACAGCCGCGGGACCTGTGGGCCGTGCGCAACAGCGTGCGCCTGGAGGGAATGAGCGGCACGTTCGTGCGCGACGCCGGTCCGATCGAGTTCCAGCGCTACGACAGCCTTGCCATGGACGCGACCATGTCCGGCGTCCCCCTGGAAGCCTGGCGCGACTATGTGGTCCATTGGCTTCCGGCGCTGCTTTCGGCGGCTGTCGCCGGCGAGGGTCTGGACCGCGACGACCTGGTGGCAATGGTGATCGAGATGCCGACCCTGTTCGACGGGTTGGTGATGACCACCACGAGCGAGGGTGTCCTGAGCCAGGGCGTGGAATTCGATCGCCAGGAGCAGCGGGTCGAGATCCAGGGTGCTTCACTGGACGTGCTGGACTTCTCCAGCCTTGACACCGGCAGCGGCATCCGCTTCCTCCCGGCCGAGGACGACGCCTTTCCCGAACTGAGCGCGCTGGCGGCAGCGCTGATGCCCGAAAGCTACAGCGTCGGCCTGGAGATGCACCGGATTCCGTTCGGCCACGCCTGGCGCGCGCTGCTCGACACCGTCGACGTCTGGATCGACGATCCGCAAGCCGCGGCCGACATCTTTTTCCGCAGCTTCGCCAGCCGGGCCCAGACGCTGGCCAGCGACGGGACCCTGGATGTCGAGCTCGACTGGCCGGGCGCGCAGCTCGCCGTGCTCTCATCCGTCGTCGCCGACCCCGACGCCGCGCTCGGCATCACCGCCACCATCGACGGCGCCTTCACCGACATGGAGGCGATCGCCGACCTCCTGATCGCGGCCGATCAGGCGGAGACGGCCGCCGGCTTTGCGGTGCTGCAGGCTTTCGGACAGCGGGAGGAGACCGGCGACGCCGTGGTCATCCGCTACCGGCTGGATGTGCCGGCCGACGGCATGATCACCTTCAACGGCCAGGACCTCGGTCCGGTGACGAACATGGTCGACGACATGGTCCGGGGCCTGGGCTTCCGGGATTTCGGCGAGGACTGGATTCCCGACCAGGACTGATCCGCCAGGGCGCAGCCCGCTCAGCCGTAGGCGCAAACCTCGATCAGGCTGCCGTCCGGGTCGTTGAAATAGACCGAGGTCATCGGCCCGAGCGCACCGGTCTGTTCCACCGGCCCGGCGACGATCGGCACCCCCTCGGCCTCGAGGCGCGCGATCACCCGGTCGAGCGGCCAGTCGCTGACGAAGCAGACGTCGCCCGACCCGATACCGGCGTAGTTCCGTGTCTCCTGGCCGAGCAGCTGGAGGTTGATCTTCTGGTCGCCGAAACGCAGCGCCCGCCGGCCGGCGCCGAAGGTCACCGCCTCCATCCCCAGCACCCGGACGTAGAACGCCACCGCCCGTTCGATGTCGCGGACCGTGAGCACGATGTGGTCGATGCGGCTGATCATCGGCCGGGCGCCCGTTGGCCGCCGGATCGCGGCCCGCCCTTGCCACTGCCCGGTCGATTCCTCATATACAGCCCGTCATTCGACGCCCGTTTCTTGCGCAATCAGAGGACCCGAACGTCCAGCCATGGCGGAACATCACAGTTTCCAGGCCGAGGTCTCCCGGCTGCTCGATATCGTCGCCCATTCGCTGTACAGCGACAAGCGCATCTTCCTGCGCGAGCTGATCGCCAACGCGTCCGACGCCTGCGACAAGCTGCGCTTCGCCGCGCTGACCCACCCCGAGCTCGCCGCCGACGGTGAGTACAAGGTCGAGATCGCGGTCGACAGCGCGGCGCGCACGGTGACCGTCGCCGACAACGGCATCGGCATGAATCACGACGACCTGGTCGCCAATCTCGGTACCATCGCCCGCTCCGGCACCGCCGAGTTCCTTGCCGGGCTCGATTCGGACAATGCGAAGGACAGCGCGCTGATCGGCCAGTTCGGCGTCGGCTTCTATTCCGCCTTCATGGTCGCCGACAAGGTCGACGTCATCAGCCGGCGCGCCGGCGAGGCCGATGCCTGGCACTGGTCCTCCGACGGCAAGGGCGACTTCACGGTCGAGCGGGCCGTGGAATCCCCGCTGATGCCGGTGCCCGCCCGCGGCACCCGCATCGTCGTCCACCTGAAGGCGGGCGAGGACGAGTTCCTCGACAAGGACAGCATCACCCGCACCGTGCGCCAATATGGCGACCACATCGCAGTGCCGGTGACGGTCACCGTCGACGCCGGCGAGCCGGAGACGGTCAACCAGGCCTCCGCGCTGTGGACCCGGCCGAAGTCGGAGATCACGCCCGAACAGTACACCGAGTTCTATCGCCATGTCGGCCAGCAATATGACGAGCCCTGGCTGGTGCTGCACAGCAAGGCCGAGGGGGTGATCGAATATACCGCGCTGGTCTTCATCCCGGAGAGCCGGCCGTTCGACCTGTTCCGGCCCGAGCGCAAGCACCACCTGAAGCTCTACGTCAAGCGCGTGTTCATCACCGACGACTGCGAGGGTCTGGCCCCGGCCTGGCTGCGTTTCCTGCGCGGCATCGTCGACAGCCCGGATGTCCCGCTGAACGTCTCCCGCGAGATGCTGCAGAACAACCCGGTGCTGGCCAAGATCCGCAGCGGCCTGGTCAAGCGGGTGCTGACCGAGCTGGCGAAGAAGGCGGAAGCCGATCCCGCCGACTACAACCGCTTCTGGGAGAATTTCGGCGCCGTGCTGAAGGAGGGCTTGTACGAGGAAACCGCCTATCGCGACGAGTTGATGAAGCTCGCCCGCTTCGCCACCAGCCGCACCGAGCAGGACAAGGCGAGCCCGGTCTCGCTCGACGACTATGTCGGCCGCATGCAGCCGGAGCAGAAGGCGATCTACTACGCCACCGGCGAGACCGCCGACGCCCTGCGCCGCAGCCCGCAGCTGGAAGGCTTCCTCGCCCGCGGGCTGGAGGTGCTGCTTCTGACCGATCCGGTGGACGAGTTCTGGGTGCGGATGATCGAGGACTACCAGGGCAAGCCCCTGGCCTCGGTGGCCCGGGCCGGCGGCGATCTGGCCGCCTTCAAGGTCCCCGCCGGCAAGGATGGCGATGCGGAGACGCCGGCGGAGAGCGACGTCGGCCGGCTGATCGCGGCATTCAAGGCGGCGCTCGGCGACGCGGTCGCCGACGTGCGCAAGTCCGACCGCCTGACCGAGAGCCCGGTCTGCCTGGTCGCCGACGAGAACGCCATGAACATGCATCTGGAGCGGCTGCTGAAGCAGCACGGGCAGCTCGACGCGCTGAGCAAGCGGGTGCTGGAGATCAACCCCGGCCACGCCATGGTCGCCCGCCTGAACGAACTCGTCCGCGACGACGTTCATGCCCAGGACGTCGCCGAGGCGGCGCATCTCCTGCTCGACCAGGCCCGCATCCTGGAAGGCGAAGCCGTCCCCGACCCCGCCGCCTTCGCCCAGCGCCTCAACCGCTTCGTCGCCCGGGGGCTCGCCTCCTGAGACCCGACACGGCCAGCCAGCGGGGGGCATCCAGCGAGGTTGCGCGGGCGGCTGAAGCGGTTCATCCTGCGGTCCTGCGGAACCTGCTGCCGCCCGGAGGTGGCCATGGACTGCTGGAACGTGAACCTGCTGGGCGCGGAGCAGCTGGCCGCATTGGGCCTGAGCAAGCAGCAGGTCGCGCTCGTGCTCAAGGCCCGGCCGATCGCGAGTGTCCTCGACCTCCTGCTTGTCGAGGGGCTCGCCGCACCGGCGGTCAACGCCTTGCTGGCCCAGGGCGTACTGGCCGGGATCTCGGACAGGCGCAACCTGCTGCTCGACGGCCTGCCGATCGCCGGTCTCCGGTTTGTCGCCTTCCTCGCCGACGACAAGGAGGGCGACGGGGGCGGCGCGCCGTTCACCGAGGTCCTCTCGCCCGACCACTTCTATGAGTTGGAGCCAGCCGGGAAGACGCCGGCGCTGGTCATCCCCGACTGCACCGGCAAGGAGACCGTCACCATCCGCGGCTACGGCTCCGCCCAGCGCGAGTTGAAGCCCGGGGAAGGGCCGGCGGATGTCGAGAAGGAGGCGCAGGGACTGGCGGAGGCCACACTGGTGGCGGCGATCGGCACCATTGCCCTGCGGACGAGCTGCCAGGACAAGCAGGGGCTGGGCTGCACCGCCACCGTGGTCAAGCTCGCCAAGCGTTCCGTCAACCAAGTGTACAGCGTCCCGCGCAAGCGGCGGCAACCGGCTCTCCGGCCCGCCGGCTGGAAGGCGCGGTACGTGGCGCTAGCCGAGGTCGAGGTCGTCTGCCAGAAGCCGTCGTAGGCACGGTTATTCGGCAGCCGCGAGGACGGGCCGGATATGGCGCGACTGCGGCCGGATCAGCAGGCCCTCGCAGAGCTGCCAGAAGGCGTGGGGGCACCAGCCGAGCGCGCGGCCGAGGGCGAAGGTCGGCGTGTACAGGTCGCGCGGAACCGCCAGGGCCTCCGGCGCCGGCGCGGTATCGAACTCGACGTTGGTCGCCAGCGGGCGGTCCGGGTGGCAGGCGCGCAGCCGGCCCTGCAGGCCGCAGCCGGGCCGCTACCCCTTCCCGCCGGGCTGGGCGTAGAGCGGGATCTTGAAGCGGCGGCGGTAGGCGCCGGGCGGCAGGCCGGTCACACGCTTGAACAGGCGGCGGAAGAAGGCCGGATCCTCGTAGCCGACCTGCCAGCTGATCTCGTCGACCGAGGCTTCGGTCCGTTCCAGCCGGCGCTTGGCATCCTCGACCCGCAGGCGCTGCACATAGGCGATCGGGCTGATGCCGGTCGCACTGGTGAACCGCCGCTTGAAGGTTCGTTCGGTCAGCCCGGCGCGCCGGATCATCTCCTCCAGCGGATTGGCCACTGCGGCGTGGGTCGCGATCCACTCCTGCGCCGCCCGGATGGCGAGGTCGCCATGGTCATTGCGTCCCTCGAACACGATGAAGGGCGCCAATCCGTCCTGATGCCATTGCAGCGCGAAGAACCGCGCCACCGCCTGGGCGGCGGTCGCCCCGGCGTGACGGGCGATCAGGTACAGCACCAGGTCGTGCCAGGTCATCGAGGCGCCCGAACTGATCAGTTCCTCGCGCCGACCGGAGATGACCAGGACGCGCTCCGGGTGGATCCGCACCTGCGGATAGGCGTCGGCGAAGGCGCGGGCGTAGCCGAAATGCACGGTCGCATCGACGCCGTCGAACAGCCCGGTCTCGGCGAGCAGGAAGATGCCGGAACAGGCCGAGCACAGCAGGGCGCCACGGCCGTGCATGGCCCGCAGCCACGCGACCAGCTCGGGATACTCGCCCTTCCGCCAGCCTTCGGGTCCGAGCAGCACCGACGGCACGATGACGATGTCGGTGGCGTCGATCGCGGCCACGCCGCGATGGACCTTGACCGGCACATGGCTGGCGAGCTCCAGCGAACCGGGCCGCAGCCCGACGACCTCGACGCGGAACGGCGGGGCCGGCTGCGGTGCCGTGCCAGGTGGAGCCATCATGGCGAAGGCGTTCATCACGTCGAAGATCCCGCTCAGGGTCGAGACCACCGCCTCGGGTATGGCAACCAGACTCACATGGAGCGGCTCCGATATGGCAGCGGCGGTGTCAGGCGGCATTGCGGAGTCCTCAGGCGCGGGAAGGAGAGATTAGCCATCACAGGGCGGCTGCGCCACGGTCGCAGGCCCCCGGGCCGCACGGGCACCGGAATTGCGCCGCCGTATGGCGCAAACGAACCTGTTCTGGACAGGACGGCTCTGCCGCGAGCCCGACGCAGCTGCGATCTTCCGCCCAGCCCCGGACCTTCCCGGCGCCTGAACAGGAGATCCGCAAATGAACGCCATCCAGCCCCATCCGATCGATTCCGCGAAACTCGACGCCCTGATCGCGCGCGCGATCGGCGACCTGTCGGCCGGCTACGGCGGGGTGATGGTCAGCCTGGGCAACCGGCTCGGCCTGTACAAGGCGATGGCCGGGGCCGGCCCGCTCACCGCGCGCGAACTGGCTGGACGCGCCGGTTGCGCAGAACGCTACGTCCGCGAATGGCTCAACTCCCAGGTCGCCGGCGCCTATGTCGCCTATCACGCGATCAGCGACACCTACGAACTGACCGCGGAGCAGGCTTTCGTTCTCGCCAATGAGGACAGCCCCGTCTTCATCCCCAACGCCTGGGCCGTCCCCGCTTCGATGTGGTCCGATGAGGACAAGGCGGTGGAGGCGTTCCGAACCGGCAACGGCATTCCCTGGGGCAGCCACGACCAGCGCCTCTATTGCGGGGTCGCCTCGTTCTACCGCAACGCCTATCGCGGCAGCCTGGTCCCGGAATGGCTGCCGGCCCTCGACGGCGTGGTCGAGAAGCTGGAGGCCGGCGCCCTGGTGGCCGACATCGGCTGCGGACACGGCCATTCGACCACCCTGATGGCTCAGGCCTTTCCAGCTTCGCAGTTCCGGGGCTTCGACACCCATGCCGACTCCGTCGCCGAGGCCGAGGCGGCCGCCGCCGAGGCCGGTGTCGCCAGGCGTGCGATCTTCGCGACAGGACGCGCGGACGACTATCCGGGCACCGGCTACGACCTGGTCTGCTTCTTCGACTGCCTGCACGACATGGGGGATCCCGTCGCGGCCGCCGCCCACGCGGCCCAGGCGTTGGCGCCCGGAGGCACGGTGATGCTGGTGGAGCCCTTCGCCAACGACCGGGTCGAGGACAACATCTCGCCCGTCGCACGGATGTACTACGCCGCCTCGACCACGATCTGCTGCGCCCACGCGATCTCCGAGGGCGGCCGCCTAGTGCTCGGCGCGCAGGCCGGCGAGGCACGGCTGGCGGAGGTGTTCCGCAAGGCGGGCTTCTCCCATTTCCGCCGCGCCATGGCGACGCCCTTCAACCTGGTCCTCGAAGCCCGGCGCTGATC
>JBHJOG010000018.1:0-16574 GCA_050329975.1 Alphaproteobacteria bacterium
GCTTCATCGCCGAGGGCGGCGTGCCGATGCCGCGCTGGGGCGAGCCGGCGGAAATCGGGCAAGCCGTCGCAGCGGCGGCCGCCGGCGACCTGCCTTACACGGTCGGCCAGCCGCTCTTCCTCGACGGCGGGCTGACCCTGCCCCACTTCTGACCGGTGGCGCCGCTGCAGAAAACTATCTAGATAGGTATTTCGACCCTTCGGACGGATCGCGCGTTGAGCAACAACAAGAATTTCCCGCCGACCGCGCCCATCGACCGCCCCGCCGCCGGCGACGCGGAAGCGCGCCCCCGCCCCCGCGACGCGGAAGCCACCCGGGCGCGCATCCTGCAGGCGGCCCATGACGCCTTCGCCTCGAAGGGGCTGGCCGGCGCCCGGGTCGACGAGATCGCCGAGAGCGCCGACATCAACAAGCGGATGATCTACGTCTATTTCGGCAACAAGGAGCAGCTGTTCCTGACCGTGCTGGAGGAGGCCTATGCCGATATGCGCGCCCATGAGCGGGCGCTGAACCTGACCGACCTGGCGCCGCGGCAGGCGATCGAGACGCTGGTCACCTTCACCTGGACCTATTACCGCGAGCACCCGGGCTTCCTGCGGCTGCTGAACTCCGAGAACCTGCACCAGGCCCGCCACGTCAAGGCTTCGGAGAAGATCAAGGAGATGCATTTCCCCTTCGTCGGGATGGCGCGCGAGATCCTGGCCAAGGGCGTGGCGGCCGGCGAGTTCCGCCCCGGCGTCGACCCGGTGCAGCTCAACATCAACATCTCGGCGCTCGGCTACTACTACCTGACCAACCAGTACACGGCGTCGGTGGTCTACGACACCGACCTCGGCGCCCCGGCCGCGCTGGAGAGGCGCCACGCCGCGATCCTGGACACGATCCTGCGCTATGTGCTGGCCGACCCGAAGGCCCAGCTGGGATAGCTTGCAAACGAACCCGGAGGACGACCCATGCCACACCGGCCCGCGAAGAAGACCCCCTTCCGCATCGCCGCGATCGCGCTGGCGGCGCTTGCCGCCGGCTGCGTCTCCGGTCAGCCGACCACCGTGTCCCCTGCCGGCGGGGCGCTGACGGTCGACCAGCTCAACGCCGCGCTGCCCGGCAATTCCGTGGTGGCGACGCTGGCTTCCGGCGGCAGCTACTGCGCGTATCATTCCACCGAGACCCGGCCCGGCGGCTCGATGATGCTGACCGGGATCGAGTACGAGGGCGACAGTTCCGCCCCCTATCGCGGGCTTTACCGGGTCGAGCCGCAGCCCAATGCGACCAACCCGGCCAGCGACCCGGGCTTCGTCTGCTATTCCTTCCCCGACGCCGGCCAGTTCGCCGAATGCCGGATGGTGCGCGCCACCGGCCCGCAGGTCGCGATCCTCACCCGCTCCGGCCAGCCGTACGCCACCGGCGAGATCCGTGCCGGCGACGCCTGCGGCGCGGCCCTGTAGGGCTTATTTGACGATCGGGATCTTGGAGCGGTCGATGGTCAGGGCGACCGCGATGATCAGCATCGCGCCGAACACCGCCTGCTGCAGGAAGATGTCGACGTTGAGGAAGGTCATGCCGGTGCGCACCACCGTGATGATCAAGGCGCCGACCAGCGTGCGCCAGATGCTGCCGACGCCGCCGGTGATCGCGGTGCCGCCGACGATGACGGCGGCGATCGCCGGCAGCAGCAGCTGGTTGGCGAGCGTCGGCGAGCCGCTGGCCAGCCGGCCGGCCAGGATCACGCCGGCTAGCCCGGCGGCCGAGCCGGAGAGCACGCAGGCGATGGTCTTGTGCAGGTTGACCCGGATGCCCGAGGCGATCGCCGCCGCCTCGCCGGCCCCGATCGCCTGGCTGAACCGGCCGAAGGCGGTGTAGCGCTGGACGACGGTGCCGGCGGCCAGCACGATGGCGCCGATGATCACCTCGTTGGGGACGCCGAAGGTGCGCCCTGTGATCCAGCCGACATAGCTCCGCTCGGTTTCGCCCAGTGTGATCGACTGGGCGTCGGAGAGCAGCAGGGCGGCGCCGGCCGCCACCCCGCCGATGGCGAGCGTCGCGATGAACGACGGGATCTTCAGGTGCACATGCGCCAGGCCGGAGACCAGGCCGACCGCCGCCCCGACCCCGACCGCCGCCACGAAGGCGAAATAGCCGAGCGGGACCAGCAGCAGCGCCACCATCACGCTGGCCAGCGACGCCACCGCCTGGATCGACAGGTCGATGCCGCCCACCATGATCAGGAAGGTGACACCGACGCCGAGCACGAACAGGGTCGCCGTGTCCGACGCGATGCCGAGCAGGGTGGTCGGGTTGACGAACTGGGGCTGGAAGGCGCCGATCACCACCACCAGCACCACCAGGGTGATCAGCGGCATGGTCTGGCGCACCAGATCGCGGGTGGACTGCATGCCCTGGCTCCTCACACCATGTGCTCGATCAGTTCGACCTGGGCCGGCTTGGCCCCGGGGCTGGCGGTGAAACGGCGGGTCACCTCGCCGTCGCGCATCACCAGGATGTTGTGGCTGAGCCCGATCGTCTCCTCCAGCGTGTCGGCGATCAGCACCACGGCGATGCCGTCGGCCGACATGGTCCGCACCAGCTCATAGACCTCCTCCTTGGCGCCGACGTCGAGCCCGCGGGTCGGGTGGTCCAAGATCACGATCCGGGTCTTTGCCGTCATCCATTTCGCCAGCACCACCTTCTGCTGGTTGCCGCCGGACAGGTTCAGACACAGCGCCCGGATGCTGGGCGTGCGGATGCGCAGCCGCTGCACCCAGCCGGCCGCCAGCGCCGCCTCCTTGCGGTAGTCGATCAAGCCGCCGCGCATCACCTCCTTCAGGTTGGCCAACGTCATGTTGGCGGTGACCGACAGGAACAGCACCAGACCTTCGGTGCGGCGCTCGCGCGGGATGTAGCCGATACGCCGGCGCACCGCGTCGGACGGGCTGCCGATCCGCACCGGCCGGCCGTCGAGCCGGAGCTCGCCGGCGGTCGGCTGCTGGAAGCCGAACAGGGTCCGGCAGACGTCCTCCCGCCCGGAGCCGATCACCCCGGCGATGCCGAGGATCTCGCCCTCGTGCAGGTCGAAATCGACGTCGCGGTAGTGGCCGGCGAGGCTGAGGCTCCGGGCCGACAGGACGACCTTCTCCCCGTGCGGGCGCTGAGTCGACTCGCGGTAGTATTCCGCCTGGCGGTCGCGGCCGACCATCAGCTGATGCAGGCGGTGGGTGTCGGCTTCGGCGGCCGGCAGCTGGGCGACGACGCCCCCGTCCTTCATCACATAGACGCGGTCGCTCAGCGCCAGCACCTCGTCGAGCCGGTGCGAGACGAAGACGAAGGAAGCGCGGGCCTTCAGCTCGCGGACGCGGGCGAACAGGATGTCAATGTCGGCCTGCTCCAGCACCGAGGTCGGCTCGTCGAGCAGGATGACGAGGTTGCCTTCGGTCCGTTCCTCCAGCGTCAGCGCCTTGGCCAGTTCCACCATCTGGCGGGTGGCGAAGCCGAGGTCGGCGGTCAGCGTCGCCGGGTCGACGGTGACGTGGACCTTGTCGAGCTGGCGCCGGGCGGCGGCGTAGAGATCGCGCCAGCGGATGATGCCGGCGGTCGAGAACGGCGCCTCGGCGCCGAGGTACAGGTTCTGGCCGATGGTCAGGTTCGGCAGCAGCGACTGCTCCTGGAACACCATGCCGATGCCATGGCGGGCGGCGTCGCTCGGGCCGTGCAGGCTGACCGGCTTGCCGTGCAGTTCGACAGCGCCGGAATCCGGCTGGTAGACGCCGGCCAGGATCCGCATCAGGGTCGACTTGCCGGCGCCGTTCTCGCCGATCAGCCCGACCACCTCGTTGGGACGGACCTCGATGGTGACGTCCTTGAGCGCGTGCACGCCCGGAAAGGACTTCGAAATGCCGCGCAGCGCCAGCACCGGCGGGCTCATTTCACGATCCTCGCCCGGATCCGGTCGACCGAGAGCGCGACCGCGGTGACGATCAGCAGCCCCTGCACTATCTGCTGCACATAGGGGGATACCCCCATCAGCACCATGCCGTTGGCGAGCGTGACCACGATCAGCGCGCCGACCAGGGTGTTGAGCACCCCGCCCGAGCCGCCCATCAGCGCGGTGCCGCCGACCACCACGGCGGTGACGGTGGTGAACAGCCGGTCGTTGCCGATCAGCGCGAAAGCCGAGCCCTGCTGGGCCACCGCCATCACCCCGCCCAGCCCGTAGAACATGCCGGCGAGGGTGAAGGTGATGATCCGCACCTGCCTGACCTTGATGCCCGACAGCCCGGCCAGGTCCTCGCCGCCGCCGATGGCGAAGATGTAGCGGCCGAGCCGGGTATAGCGCTCGATGACGAAGGCGACACCGAGCGCCAGCAGCGCCACCCAGACCTGGAACTTGAAGCCGAGGAACCGCTCCAGCGCCAGCGCCCGGATCACCTCGTCGTTCACCCGGACCTGGATGCCGCCCAGGATCGCGTTGCCGATGCCGACCCCGACGAACCACATGCCGAGGGTCGCCATGAACGAGGGGATCCGCAGGCCGACGTGGATCATGCCGTTGACGAAGCCCATGCCCGCCCCGATCACCAGCACCGCCAGCACGCCGAGCAGGCCGTAGTCGTTGGCGTTGACGCCGTTGAGCACCAGCAGGCTCAGGATCACCGCCCCGAAGGCGACCACGCCCTCGATCGACAGGTCGATGCTGCCCATCACGATGACGAAGGTGACGCCAAGCCCGAGCACCAGCGGGATCGAGGCCGCGTCGGCGATCCGCGACAGGTTGCCGAACGAGAGGAAGCGGTCGTTGGCGATCCCGATCACGATGCACAGCAGCACCAGCACCAGCACCGGCGCCCACGGCCCGATCCGCCGCCGCAGGCGGCGCCAGCGATCGGTCGAGGGATCCGCGGCGGCGGACGCCGTCATGGCAGAAGGCCCTCTCCCGCCTGTCGGGCGGGCGAAGGGAAGGTGCACGGCGTTCGTGTCATCGACTCGGGTCCGGGAGGGGTGGCGTCAAACGGCCGCCGGCGGGATGCCGGCGGCCGTCCGGGAGACGCGGCAGCCGAAGGGGGCGCGGAGGCGGGGTCAGTTGTACTGGATCTGTCCGCTGACCCGGCCCCAGATGTCCTCGAAATCGAGCTCGGGCGAGCTGAGCACGTTGCTGTCGTAGAACGCCTGCGCGTTCTCCGCGGTGACCGTGATGCCGGTACCGTAGAACTCGCGATGCTCCGGCGGCTCCTTCGCGGGGTCGAACGCGCCCAGCTTGGCGTGGTAGCCGATCGAGAGCCCCATGCCGCCCTGCCAGAACGGGTCCCAGGCGGTGGTGCCGGAGAACTCTCCCGCGAGCACAGCCTCGACCGCCAGCTGGATGCCGTCGATGCCGCAGACCGGCACCTGGCCGGCGAGGCCTTCCGAGCGCAGGGCTTCCAGCGCGGCCAGGCCCATGCCGTCATTGGCCGCCCAGATGCCCTTGATCTCATCGCCGAACCGGGTCAGCCAGGCGCTGGTGACCTCGAGCGCCTTGTTCGGGTCCCAGTTGGCGGTCTGGAAGTCGAGCAGCTCGACGTTCGGGTTCTCGGCGAGCGCCTGGTCGAGCCCTTGCTTGCGCTCGATCGCCGGCACGTTGGACAGGATGCCGCCCAGCGCCACGATGCCGCCGGAGCCGCCCATCGCCGCGATCAGCGATTCCGCCATCGCCTTGCCGGCCGGCACGCCGCTGAACGAGATGTGGGACACGTAGTGCGGGTCGTGGTCCCAGGGGTGCAGATCGTCCGGCTTGTTCCACTGGGTCACGCAATAGACCCCGGCCTCCTGGCAGGCCTCGATGATCGGCCGGGCGTCGGAGCTCTCGTTCGGGTCGACGTTGAGCACCATGTTGCCTTCGGTGCGCGCGATCATCGCCTTGATGTCGGCGACGCCCTTCTCGCTGTCGCCTTCAGTGACCAGGGTCACGTACTCGGCGCCGGCCCAGGCCGCGAACGCTTCGCCGCCCTGGTTCCAGGTCGCGTGATAGGGATTGGACAGCGAGCGGATCGAGTTCACGACCGTCGGCTTGTCCTGGGCCGACACCCGTCGGGCGCCGAGCCCGCCCAGCGCCAGCGTACCGGTAGCTGCCGCCGAGATGCCCAGGAACCGGCGGCGGTCGAGATATTGCGAACGGATCAGCCTCTTGAAGTCGGACATTGTGGTTTCCTCCCAACCGGGCGCCGGGACCGAGCAGCACGCGTACGATTGCTCTTGCCTTCCGCAGTCACGGAAGTCGCCGTCTCGCGTCGTGGCGCCAGAGCGCGCATCTCACCCCATGTTGACCGGCCACGCAAGCCGCGTCCGTCGCGTTTCGCCCGCAAAGGCCTTGACAGTCCGAGCCAGACCTTGAAAGTAACCAGACGGTTAGCACTCAGCGCTAGACGCGCCGGCCGGCGACAACCGGTTTGTATGGCCGGGTGGCGCGTGCCTATGGTGCATACGCAAGAATGTCCGACACAAAGGCAAATCCACATGTCGGACGAATTGGGAGGAGACGGGATGACGAGATCGATTAAAGCCACCCTCGCGGGACGGGTGGGCCTCGGCTGCCTTACGGCGGCCGGGCTGGTGATGGGGCTTGCGGCAACGTCGCTCGCCCAGGACAAGCCCTATGAGGGGGTAACGGTCGAGATCCTGACCCGACCGGGCCCGGTGATCGCGCAGCGCCTGGTCGAGCGCGGCGCGGAGTTCGCCGAGATGACCGGCGCGACCATCCGCGTGAGCGAGGTTCCGTTCGCCGAGCTGTTCCAGAAACTGCTGACCGACTGGGCGACCGGCACCAACTCGATCGACGTCGGCGTGTTCGCATCCGGCTGGGGTGTCGAGATGGTCGACGGCGGCCTGCTGGAGAATCTCGACCCCTACATCGAGAACGACGACCTGATCGACCTGGCCGACATCGCGCCGTATTTCCGCGAGTACAACCAGAAGATCGGCGGCCATACCTACCTGATCACGATCGACGGCGACTTCCAGATGATCTACTACCTCAAGGACGTCCTCGACGAGCTGGGGATGGAGCCGCCGCGCAACTGGGACGAGTACATGGCCATCGCCGAGGCGGCGCACGGCCTGGATCACAACGGGGACGGCACGCCCGACTTCGGCTCCTGCATCTTCAAGCAGCGCAATGCCCAGTCCTACTTCGCCGTGCAGTCGATCGCCGCTGCCTTCGTGCAGTCCCAGGGCACCGGCCAGGGCATCTACTTCGATCCCGAGACCATGGAGCCGATGATCAACAACGCCGCCTGGATCGAGGCGTTCAACATCTTCAAGGCGACCGGCGAATTTGGGCCGCCCGACGAACTGAACCACGACATCGGCGATACCCGCGCGATCGTGCAGGCCGGCCGTTGCGCCCTGATGATCGACTGGGGCGACATCGGCCCGCTGTCGATCGACGAGTCGGGCGTGGCCATCCGCGACAAGGTCGGCGCGGCGATCATGCCCGGCACCAGCCGCGTGCTGGACTGGGAGACCGGCGAACTGGTCGACTGCACACCCGAGATCTGCCCCTACGCGATCGACGGCATCAACCACGCGCCGTTCGCAGCCTTCGGCGGCTGGTCCGGGGCGATCAACGCCGCCGCCGACGACCTGGTCAAGCAGGCAGCATACGACTTCCTGTCCTATATGAACCAGGCGGCACAGTCGAACGTGGACGTGACCATCGGCTGGACCGGCTACAATCCCTACCGGAACTCCCAGCTCGACAACCTCGACCCGTGGATCGAGGCAGGGTTCAGCCCGGAGTTCGCCGAGAACTACCTCGGTGCGATCAAGGCCAGCCTGAACAGCCCGAACATGGCCTCCGACATCCGCATCCCGGGCGCCCAGCAGTATACGGGCGTCGTGCTCGACCGCGAGCTGGCGCGGTTCCTCGCCGGCGAGATCACCGCCGAGGAAGCCGTGGCCAACATCGAGGCAGGCTGGGAGGAGATCACCGAGGACTACGGGCGCGACACGCAGCGCGAAGTCTACCGGCTGTCGCTCGGCGTAACGAACTGATCGCCTCCGGACGGTCATGACTCCGGCTGAGGGTCAGTCACTAGCAGTTCGGCCGGGGCGTCGCGCCCCGGCCGAACTGATGTTGGAGCGGCCGTTCCCGGTCCGGCTCAGCGAATGGCTGGACGCCCAGTCCCGCCAGCTGTTCATCACGCCGGCCGTGGTGATGATCCTGGTCTTCTCGATCTTCCCGCTGATCGCGTCGCTGGTGATCGCCTTCTCGCGCATCCGCCTGCAACCGGGCGGCTACCAGACCCGGTTCGTCGGCCTCGACAATTTCGAGAAGCAGTTCTTCGGCTCGGAACAGTTCCACTTCCTCGGCACCTTCACCACCATCAGCGTCTTCGGCTGGATGCTGATCGTGGCCGCCGCCGCCGCCATCCTCTGGTGGCTCCTGGGCTACGTCAGGAGCAGCTTCACGGTGATCGGCTTCATCGGACGGCTGATCACCGCCGCCGTGGGTTTCGGCCTGGTCTCGCTGTTCGCGGCGACCCTGTTCAGCGGCAATCCGTTCGGCACGCTCGGCGTCACCTTGTTCTATGTCTTCGTCGGCTGTGCGATCCAGTTCGTCATCGGGCTTGGCCTCGCCTTCCTGTGCGCCCAGCCGATCAAGGGCCGCACCTTCTTCCGCGTCGCCTTCTTCGTGCCGCTGATGGTGACGCCGATCGGGGTCGGCTACGCCTTCCGGATGATGGCCGACACCACCAAGGGGCCGCTCGAGCCGCTGTGGCAGTGGTTCGGCCTCGGTAATTTCGCCTGGGCCGCCGACCCCTGGGCCTCGCGCCTGTTCATCGTGGTCGGCGATTCCTGGCAGTGGATCCCCTTCATCTTCGTCGTCCTGCTCGCCGCGCTGGAGAACGTGCCGCGCGACTTCGTCGAGGCCGGCGAGGTCGACGGCGCGAGCCGCTGGCAGATCTTCCGCGAGATCACATGGCCGGCGATCATGCCGGTCGCGGCCACCGTGCTGCTGATCCGGATGATCGAGGCATTCAAGATCGTCGACCTGCCCAACATCATGACCAGGGGCGGCCCGGGCATCGCGACCGAATCGATGACGCTGCACTCGTTCTTCCAGTGGCGCGCGCTCGACCTCGGGGGGTCCTCGGCGATCGCCTACCTGCTGCTGTTCGTGACGGTGGTCATCTGCGTCTCGTTCTTCAACCTGGTCGTGCTCAAGCATGTGAGGGGCCGATGACGACGACGCAAACCATCGGCGCGCCGCCGCGGACGATCCTCGCCCGGCTGTTCGAGCCGCCGGCCATCGGCAAAGTCGCGCCGGGCACCAGCGTCGTCGTCTATTCCCTGCTGATCCTCTGGTCGATCTTCGTCCTGTTCCCGATCTACTGGGTGCTGATCACCTCGTTCAAGGAGGCGGTCGACGTCAACAACGGCCCGTTCTACATCCCCTGGGTCGATTTCGAGCCGAGCCTGCATGCCTGGCGCGAGCTGTTCATCATCGACTACGAGGACACGCTCCAGGCCTACCTCAACTCGATCATCATCGCCTCCTGCTCGACGCTGCTGTGCATGATCATCGGCTCGATGGCGGCCTATGCGCTGGCGCGGATCCAGTACCGGCCGAAGTTCGGCGTCATCATGATGTTCGTCGGCTGCATGGTCGCCGCCTTCCTCGCCATCGGCTTCGCCGGCATCGACTGGTACGTGGCACTGGCCGTCGCGGTCGCGCTGTTCTTCTTCCTGGCGCGCGCTCTCGGACGCTATTTCAAGCGCGCGCTCGGCAACGGCGACATTCTGTTCTGGATCATCTCCCAGCGCATCCTGGCCCCGATCGTGGTCATCGTGCCGATCTACATGATGTTCCAGGGCGTCGGCCTGCTCGATACCCACATCGCCATCATCCTGGCCTACAGCGTCGTCAACCTGCCGATCGTGGTCTGGCTGATGTACGACTTCTTCGTCTCGATCCCGATCGACCTGGAGGAGAGCGCACAGCTCGACGGCGCGACCCGGTTGCGGACCTTCTGGGAGATCGTGCTGCCGCTGTCGCGCCCGGGCCTGGCGGCGACAACGCTGCTGGTGATGATCCTGTCCTGGAACGAGTACCTGCTCGCGCTCTTCCTTTCGACCTCGAACGCCCAGACGATGCCGATCCTGGTCGCCTCGATGAATGCGGGCGAGCGCGGCATCCTGTGGTGGAGCATGTCGGTGGTGATCATCGTCATGATCATTCCGGTCGTCTTCCTGGCGCTGGTGCTGCAGCGCTTCATCTCGAAAGGCGTTTTGTTGGGGGCGGTGAAAGGATGAGCGGCATGGAGCAGGGCGCGGCGCACGACGGGGACCGGGGCGCCAAGCGCCTGTCGATCAGGGACCTGAACAAGTCGTTCGGCGCGGTCCATGTGGTCAAGAACCTGCAGCTCGAGGTCGAGCCCGGCGAGTTCCTGGTCCTGCTCGGCCCTTCGGGCTGCGGCAAGACCACCGCGCTGCGCATCATCGCCGGCCTGGAGCAGGCCGATTCCGGCAGCGTCCACCTCGGCGACGTCGACGTTACCCAGGTGCTGCCGAAATACCGCGACGTGGCGATGGTCTTCCAGTCCTACGCCCTCTATCCGCACAAGACCGTGGCGGACAATATCGGCTTCCCGCTGAAGGTCCGCGGCGTCGACAAGGAGACGCGCGCCGCGGCCGTGCGCGATGCCGCCGCGCAGGTGCACATGGAGGGCCTGCTCGACCGCTATCCGCGCCAGCTCTCCGGCGGCCAGCGCCAGCGGGTCGCGCTCGCCCGCGCCATCATCCGCCGTCCGTCCGCCTTCCTGATGGACGAGCCGCTCTCCAACCTAGACGCCAAGCTGCGCGGTTTCATGCGCGCCGAACTGAAGCACATGCAGCACGACCTGGGCGTCACCACCGTCTATGTCACCCACGACCAGATCGAGGCGATGACGCTCGCTCACCGGGTGGCGATCATGAACTTCGGGGTGCTGCAGCAGCTCGGGCCGCCGCGCGAGGTCTACGACAACCCCGCCAACCTGTTCGTCGCCGGCTTCCTCGGCTCGCCGCCGATGAACTTCGCCAACGGCCGGTTCGCCGGCGGCCTGTTCGAGGCGCCCGGCGTCCGGCTGGCGGCGCGGTCCGACTGGTCGGGCGCTGCGGTGCTCGGGTTCCGACCGGAGGACGCACAGATCGTTCCGGCCGGAACCGGCACCTTCGACGCCCGGGTCTATACCGCCGAGCTGACCGGGGACGTGACGCTGGTGACCGTCGTGCTCGGCGAGGACAACCTTGCGGTCAAGATGCCGAAAGAGTTCGAGGCCGACTACGACAGCCTTGTCGGCGTGCGCATCAGCCTCGACCGCTGCTTCCTGTTCGACGCCGCCACCGGCGACCGCATCGACACCCGGATCGAGGCGGCCGCCTGAGCGTGGGCGGCGCCGGACAGTCCCGCGGGCCCTTGCGGCGATCTCAGAACAGGCTGTCCTTGGTGGTTACCGGGCACCAGCGGGCGATGCGCAGGAACGGCACCAGCACCTTCAGCGCCTCGGGCGTACCGATCCGGTCCAGCGCCTCGACAGCATAACCCATGGTGTAGCGGTTGCCGTCGGTGAGCGCCTGCCTCAGCGCCGGCACCGCCGGCGCGGCCGCCGGCCCGAGCCGGGCGAGTGCCAGCGCGGCGTTGAAGCGGACCTCGTCGTCCTCGTCGGACAGGGCGTCGGCCAGGGCGAGCGCGGCGGCATCGCTGCCCTTCTTCAGGCCCAGCGCCTCCACCGCATTCAGCCGCACCGCCGGATCCTCGTCCCGGCAGCCGGCGATCAGCGCCGCGATCACCGCAGGATCGTCGGAGTCGGCCTCGCCCAGCGCGAAGCAGGCGTATTTCCGCACCCGCGGGCCGCCGGACGCCGCGCCGTCGAGCAGTGCCGGGATCGCCGGCGCGCCGATCGCGGCCAGCCCATGGGCGGCGTTGCGGGCGATCATCTCGAGTTCGCTTTTCTGGCCTTCGTCGATGAAACAGCGAGCGTCGTCGACGTTGATCCCGTCATTGCCGCGCATTGCGGTCACCAGCGGCTCGACGGCGCCGAATGCGGCCAGGGTGTAGGCGGCGTTCAGGCCGACCACCTCGCTGTCGTCGCCGAGCAATCCAACCAGCGTGTCCGTCGCCACGGACGCTGCGTCGCCCAGCTTGGCGATGTCGCAGACCGCCTCGGCCCGGACATGGCTGTCGGGGGACTCCAGCCGATCCAGCGCCGAGCGCAGCGTCAGGTCTGGTTGGACCGCGGCCGGACTCAGCGTCCGGTGCCCGATCCAGTGCCAGTGCGCCCGCCACATCGGCTCCATTGCATAGCCCGGCACCCGTTCCGGGTTGCGCCATTCCGTTTCGCGGCTGTCCCAGGTGACGCGGTCAGGCCGCTGCATCCGGATGAACTCGAACTTCACCATGAACCGCTTGAGCTGGGTGAGGTTCTTCATCTTCCGATGCCAGATGTCGTAGTGGATCATCATGCAGGTGCCGGCCTTGCCGGACGCGCCGATCCCGAGCTGTTCGATGTCCTCCAGCCGCTGGGCGATGCAGTGGCTCCCCGGGATCACGCCGGTCGGGCCGATCGCCTCGTAGATGTCCTGCGGGTAGTACATGATCATCACCCACCACGGGTGATGGTTGTGCACCTTGCGCTTGTAGCCCCAGTAGCTGTCGTGGTGCCAGACCTGCGGGTCGCTCCCCGGCGGGTTGTCGTGCAGCACCCGGTGCGGGTGCATCAGGTAGTTGTCGCCGAGGACGCTGGTCAGCGCGCCCTTCACCACCGGGTCGTCGAACACCAGCTGCAGCTCGGGGACCAGCGGCAGCAGGTTGTTGCCCGGGTTGTCGTCGTTGTCGTCGCCGACGATCCGCTCGAACCGGCTGTACAGGTCCTGGTGGAAGTCGAGCGGCAGATCCGGCTGCAGCAGCAGGAAGCCGTTGGCGAGGAACTGGCGCAACTGCCCGTCGTCGAGCAGCCTCGGTGTGGTCTCGCGCAGCAGGTCCGGTCGCTGGACCTGGGTGGCCACCCCATCGCCGTAATCGAACTGACGCTGGTACTTCCACTGCTGAGCTACGGACTGGGACTCCATGGCGCACGTTCTCCCGGCTGGCTTCGATCGACGCGGGGGTTTATAACGCAATTCGAAACGTTTCGGTACTGAAATCGCACGTGACGAAACCGGTGAACTCCTATACCGGCTAATGCCGGGAAGAACAGGGCGGGGCGGGGGAATGAAGCGACCGATCGCAACCATCCGGGATGTCGCCGAGGCGGCTGGCGTCTCGATCGCGACCGTTTCGGCGGTATTGAACAGCAGCGCCCGGGTCAGCCCGGCGCGCGAGGCGCGCGTTCGCAGGGCTGTTGCCGACCTCGGCTACGCACCGCAGCGCTCGGCGCGCAGCCTGCGCCAGGGCAAGACGATGATGCTTGCGCTGATCGTGCCCGACATTGCCAACCCGTTCTTCGGCGCGATCGGCCGCATCGTCGAGGAGGAAGCCGACAAGCGGGGCTTCGCGCTGTTGCTCAGCAACACCGGCGAAGACGAGGTCAGGGAGCTGCGCTACCTGCAGCATGCGCACGGCCACAACGTCGACGGCCTGATCCTGTCGATCACCGGCCCGTGGCAGCACTACACCGCCGACTGGCGCCACCACATCGGGGTGCCGGCGATCCTCGTCGACCGCGACCTGCCGGCGCTTGAGCTCGAATGCGTCACCACCGACAACCGCCTGGCCTCCGAGTTGGCGGTCCGCCACCTGCTGGCGCTAGGGCACCGCCGGATCGGCGCCGTGCTCGGCCCGGACCACCTGTCGCCGTCGGCGGAGCGGTCGGAAGGCTTTGCCGCCACCATCGCCGGCAGCGACGCCGACCGCGACCCGGCGCTGTTCCGCCATGCCGACTTCCACAGCCCCGACGCCTACGTGAAATGCCAGGCCCTGCTCGCGATGCCGGAGCCGCCGACCGCAATCTTCGTTGCCAACAACCTGATGGCCATCGGCGCGATGCGGGCGATCAGCGAGGCCGGCCTGCGCTGCCCCGACGACCTGTCGCTGGTGGCGATCGACGATTTCGAATGGTCGACCGCCTTCTACCCGCGGCTGACCACGGTCTCGCAGCCGATGGAGGCGATCGGCCGCCGGGCGGTCGAGCGGCTGATGAACCGGATCGAGGGAGGCCCGCCGATCCTGCCGCGCAAGGAGCTGCTGCGGCCGGAGCTGATCGTGCGCGACAGCTGCGCCCAGCCGCCCCACCGGCGCAGGTAGCGGCCATGGACCTTGCCGGCTTCTCCTGGCTGAATCCGCCGGCCGCATTGCGGCCTGCGGGCAATGCGGCCGACTTCCGCACCCTGCCGCGCACCGATTTCTGGCAGCGAACCCATTACGGCTTCCGCCGCGACGACGGCCATCTGCTGTTCGCGCCCTGGACAGGCGATTTCGTGCTCGAGGCAACCGTCGCGCTGGCGCCGAACGCGAAATACGACCAGGCCGGCCTGATGGTGCGCTGCAGCCCCAGCTGCTGGCTGAAGACGTCCTGCGAGTTCCAGCCCGAGGGGCCGTCCCAGCTCGGCGCCGTGGTCACCAATACCGGCTTCTCCGACTGGTCCTATCGGCCGGTCTTCCCCTATCCCGGCAGGATCCGGCTGCGGATCGAGCGGCATGGCGGCGACTACCTGCTGGCGGCGCGCATCGGCGACCAGGGCCCGATGGATGTCCACCGGGTCGCCCGCCTGCTGGAGGACGACAGCCGCGGGCCGCTCATGGTCGGCCTCTATGCCTGCAGTCCTGACGGCGACGGCTGCGACGTCGCTTTCTCCGAGGTCATCCTCGACCCGCGCGGGTAACTCCGCGCCGCCTTAGCCCGGTCCCGGGCCTCAGCCCCGGACCGCTTCCCGCAGTTCCTTGAGCGACAGCGGCTTGCGCAGGTTGATGATCGTCTTCAGGCCGGCGGCGGCGCCGAGCAGTGCTGCGGCCTTGGCATATTCCGACTTGGAGCCGGACGCGATGATGACGCGGATCTCCTTGTTGCGCGCGGCGATCCACCGGATGAGCTCGATGCCGTCGGTGTCGGGCATCACGATGTCGATGATCACCACAGTCGGCGCGAAGCTCTCGAACAGCTGCTTGAAAGCGCGCGCATGGCTGGTGACGCTGACGGCGTAGCCCTGCGGTTCCAGCGCCCGCTGGACCATGGTGCCCAGGGCCGGTTCATCGTCGACGACCAGCACACGGCCCGGGCCGTCCGTCATTGCGTCGGCTCTGCGTCGAGAACCTGGCGCAGCTTGTGCGCCAGCTCCGCCTTGCGGAACGGCTTCGACAGCAGCGGCACGCCGTCGTCGAGCACACCGTTGTTGAAGACGGCGCTGGAGGCGTAGCCCGACATGAAGACCGCCCTCAGCCCCGGCCGCTCCGACTGCAGCCGCCTGGCCAGCACCGAGCCGTTCATCCCCTGGGGCAGGACAAGGTCGGTCAGCAGCAGATCGACCCGCGTGGCCTCGGCCATGCGCGCGATCGCATCCGGTCCGTTCTCCGCCTCGATGATCTGGTAGCCGAGGGCCGACAGCAGGCGTACAGCCAGCTTCCTGACCATCGGATCGTCCTCGACCAGCAGCACCGTCTCGCCCGGGCGGGCTCCGGGCGGGCCGTCCACCTCATGCCGGTGCGCCGAATCCGCGTCCGCGTCGCTCTCCGCCTGCGGCAGGTAGATCTTGACGCTCGTGCCGGTGCCCGGCTCGCTGTAGATCTTGATGTGGCCGTTGGACTGCTTGACGAAGCCGAACACCATGCTCAGCCCGAGGCCGGTGCCGTGCCCGACTGCTTTGGTCGTGAAGAATGGCTCCAGCGCCTTGTCCACCACCTCCGGCGCCATGCCGGTGCCCGTGTCGGTGACCGCGAGCATGACATAAGGTCCGGGGGAAACCTCGACCTGCTGTTCCGCGTAATGTTCGTCCAGGATTACGTTCGACCCCTCGATCGTCATCCGTCCGCCCTCCGGCATGGCGTCCCGCGCGTTGAGGGCAAGGTTGAGGATCGCATTCTCCAGCTGCCGGGGATCGACCCGCGCCCGCCACAGGTCGTGGGGCATTCGGGTGCGAATCTCGACGGTCTCGCCGAGCGTACGGCCCAGCAGCTCGGTCAGGTCGGAGACCAGGCCGCCCACGTTGAGCACCTGCGGCTCCAGCGGCTGCCGGCGTGAATAGGCCAGAAGCTGCTGGGTCAGGCTGGCGCCGCGACCGGCCGCGTCCTGGGCGTCCTGGATCATATCCTGCATCGGACCGCTTTCTGCCAACTCCCCAAGCAGCTCGAGATTGCCACTGATGATGGCCAGCAGGTTGTTGAAGTCATGGGCAACGCCCCCGGCGAGCTGTCCGATCACCTCCATCTTCTGGGCCTGGCGCAGGCGGTCCTCACTGGCCCGCAGCGCGATCTCGGTCTGGCGCCGCTCGAGCGCCATCTGAATGGTCGCGTGCAGTTCACGCTCGGCGAACGGCTTGAGCAGGTAGCCGTAGGGCCGGGTGGCGCGCGCCCGTTCCAGCGTCGCCTCCTCCGAGTAGGCGGTCAGATAGACGATCGGGATGTGGTAGCTGTC
>JBHJOG010000019.1:0-4424 GCA_050329975.1 Alphaproteobacteria bacterium
CACACCGTCGACGCCGACCGCAAGGTGGTCGAGGCGGTGGCCGCGGTGGCGAGGGCGCGCGGACTGCCGCGGGCCCAGGTCGCCCTCGCCTGGGTGCTGCAGAAGCCCGAGATCACCAGTCCGATCGTCGGCTCGACCAGGCCCCACCATATCGACGACGCCGTCGCCGCCGTTTCGCTGCGGCTGACACCCGAAGAGATCCAGGCGCTGGAAGCCCCTTACGTCCCCCACCCGGTGCTCGGCTTCAGCTGACCTTCGCTCACCAGCTGCGGACGATGCCGGTATCGACGTGCACGAAATTGGACCGGCCGTAGTAGCCGACGCCGCCGGCCTGAAGGGCCATCGCCGTGTCGCGCAGCGTGCTCAGCGACGCGCCGTTCAGGGTGATGTCGGCCGCCTTGCCCTGCATGTGCAGGCTGTCGCGCGCTATGCCGTTGGTACCGGCGCGCACCAGCATGGTGGTGGTCGCCGGCGAGCGGTAGCCGCAGAGCACGGTGAACTCCGGATCCTCGCAGATCGACTGCCCGATCGCCCACAGCAGGTCGTAGAGCGCGGGATCCATCTGCCCGATCTCGTCCGTGCGCCAGTCGCGCATGAACGCGTCGAGCTGCGCCAGGCCGGCCGGGTCGTAGCGGCCGCGCTGCCAGTAGGCGACGTCCACCCGTTCGCCGGTATTGAGGCTGCGCAATGCGATCCGGCGTGCGCCGGTCTCGGGCACGGACCGTCCGGCCGACGCGGCGTCGTCCTCAGCCGCAGTGAGCGGGGCCGCGAGGCCGGCCGATGACGCGCCGCCGGCGACGATGAGACCGACCAGGCCGGAAAGCACGCGGCGGCGGGTCGGCCGGCTCCACTGCGCGGAGCGGGCGTTGGCAAGAGAGTGCATGACGGTTAACTATCGGCCAAGTATAAATATAGAGTTAAGGGCATTACAGTAATATTCATATATTTTTACTTGATTCGACACATTAAACCCCATATCCTTGAGTACACATTGCGAATTACTGGAAACCAAGACTGATGGCTACATGCCATAGAGGTCACCAGTCTTGCGAGGCAAAAAATATTACTATTTCGTAAGGTCATCGGCGCTCACAGGGACCGCGGCGGCTCCACCGGAGTCTCTGCCAACGGCAACGGCGTGACGAACACCAGCCGCACCGCGATCGCCAGCGCAAGCAGGATCGCCGCGCCGCTGACCAGCACCACCCCGGTCCAGGCCGCATAGGTCCAGGCATAGCCGCCGGCGGTCCCGATCACGCTCGAGCCCAGGTAGTAGAAGAACAGGTAGAGGGCGGAGGCCTGGGCCCGGGCTTCCCGCGCCCGGCGGCCGACCCAGGCGCTCGCGATCGAGTGGGCGCCGAAGAAGCCGAAGGTGAACACGGCGATCCCGAGCACGATCAGCGCGACCGGCGTCAGGCAGGTGATGCCGAGCCCCGCGGCCATCGTCGCGATCATCAGCCACAGCACCTTGCGCCGGCCGAGCCGTCCCGCCAGCGCGCCGATCCAGGTCGAACTGCCGGTGCCGAACAGGTAGAGGATGAAGATCAGCGACACCGCCGCCTGGCTCAGCCCGTAGGGCTCCGCCAGCAGCCGGAAGCCGGTGTAGTTGTAGAGGGTGACGAAGGCGCCCATGATCAGGAACGCCTCGGCGAACAGCAGGATCAGACCCAGGTCGCGGAACGGCTGGCGGATCGCCCGCGCCACGCCGCGGAACCCGGCCGCGCGCACCGGCGAATGCCGCGCCGGCGGCAGCAGCCACCAGAACAGCGCGACGCTGGCCAGCGCCAGCAGCCCGAGCGCGCCCAGCGCGATCCGCCAGGAGGTGAAGTCGGCCATCACGCCGACCAGCAGCCGCCCCGACATGCCGCCGATCGCGTTGCCGCCGATGTAGAGCCCCATGCTGAAGCCGAAGGCGTCGGGCTCCATCTCCTCGGCCAGATAGGCCATGGCGACCGCCGGCACGCCGCTGAGGCTGAGCCCGAGCAGGGCGCGCAGCGCGAGGATGCCGGTCCAGCCCGGCATTGCTGCGACCAGCAGCCCGAGCCCTGCCGAGATCAGTAGCGCCACCGCCATCAGCCGCTTGCGGCCCCAGCGGTCGGCGACGAAGCTCGCCGCCAGCATTGCCACCGCCAGCACCCCGGTCGACACCGACAGTGCCAGCGAACTCGTGCCGGCGCCGAGCCCGAACTCGGCGGCGAATACCGGCAGCAGCGGCTGGACCGAATAGAGCAGTGCGAACACCGAGAAGGCGGAGACGAACAGGGCGATGTTGGCGTGCCAGAACGCCCGCGTGCCTCTGGCGATGCGCGGCGGCATAGCGGGATGCGGCATCGGTACGGCAGTGATCCTTGCGGTGGCAGGCCTCCAACAAGCATGCGGAGCAACCTCGGCACCCGGCAAGCGGTTTTGCGCGACCGGAACTCTCCGCCGCTGCCCGCGTTCCGCTTCCGTCCCTCCTTGGCAATAGCGGAGGCTTCGATGACTGCGAAATGGCGTTACCCGGCGCTGCTGCTGGCGGCGGGCCTTGCCGCGGCGGCAGGCCAGGCCCATGCCGACCCCGGCGACGTGCTCCAGGTCACGGCGGAGCGCGCGAACCTGCGTGCCGGCCCTTCCGACGAGACCACCGTGCGCACCCAGGTGCTGCTGGGCGACGAGCTCGTCGAACTGCGGCGCGAAGGCTCGTGGATCGGCGTCCGCGTGATGCGCACCGGCGAGGAGGGCTGGATCTACCGCGACCTGGTCAGCCTGGCCGCCGAGAGCCAGCTCGAGGGCGGCGTCGAGCAGACCGGTTTCGAGGTTCTCTCGGAGGATTTCGCCCGGCTGGCGGCGCGGATGGGCGAGGCGTTCGGCTACGAGCTGGTCCAGACCCTGCAGCAGGCCGACGGCAACCAGCTGACCGTTACACCGACTGGCGACTTCCTGCTCTACGGTGGCCGCGAAGCCCATGTTGCGACCACGCTGGCCATCTACCAGATGTGGAAGAACCACCAGAACGCCGAGCCGGTTTCCGTCACCCTGCTCGGCGATGGCGGCGAGGCCTATGTCACCATCCAGGACGGCGGCGAAGGTCCGGAGCTTACGGTCCCGGCCGTTCCCGGCCGATAGCCGAAACGGCCGGAGGGCCGTCGCATCGGCGACGGCCCTCCCTGCCCCGGCTCCCGCACCGGCTCGCGGCGGTCGTGGCGCAGGAACGATCCCCCTCCCGTCCCTGCACGCTCCCCCCGGCCCCCACTGGCCGAGGCGAGCGCCGCCTCCCTGTTGCCGCGTCAGGCCGCGCGGGAGCCGGGTCCCTACGCGTGCCTGGGCTCGGCGCGCGCGGCGTTCAGCCGAGCGGCATCGCGCTGGGCGCGCAGCTCGAGCACCAGCACCACGATCGCGACCACATGCAGCGACAGAGGCAGCAGCGCGACAATGGCGACGGCGGGGTCGGCGGCCATCAGATCGAACAACCCGCTGATCCGGTTATGCAGGCCGGCGCCGAACAGGCCGGCATAGATGTATTGCGCCCAGCGCAGGTTCGCCGCCGCCAGCAGGATCAGCAGGATGTCGAGGGCAGTGAGCCCGGCGACCAGGGCGATCTCGCCCATGTCCGGGTTCGTGATCTGCAGGTAGTCGCGGACGACCAGGGCGGCGCCGATCCCGATGGCGGTCAGCGACAGGACGGCGAAGACGTGCAGGCGATTGATCATGGCTGGCTCTCCTGTTGGTTCCGGCGCATCCGCGCCTCTGCAGGAGATCTGGCCAGCCTCGGCCCGCGCGGTTGTGAACCACCGCACAGGCCGGTGCGCATTTTTTCCGGGGTCAGGCGCCCGACGCCAGCACGAAGCCTTCCAGCCGCGGCCGGTCGAGCACGGTCAGGATGCCGTCCTCGAACCGGACGACACCGGCGTCCGCCCAGCCCTTCAGCGTGCGGTTGATGCTCTCGCGGGTCACGTGCATCGCGTTGGAGAGGTCGCGCTGCGACATCTTCAGGTTGATGACACGGGCCCCTTCCCGCTCGACCCCGAACATGTCGTCGAGGATCAGCAGCCGCTTGGCCAGCCGCGCCGGCAGTTCCAGGAACACCGAGTCCTCGTAGCGGGCGCTGATCCAGCGCACCCGTTCGCTGAGCGCCGCCAGCATGCCGAGCGCCACCTCCGGCCGGCGCAACAGCTGGTCGTGGATGTCGCGGCGATGCAGGACCAGGAGTTCGGCCGCGCCGATCGTCCCGGCGTCCGCCGTCCGCTCCCCGCCGTCGGCCAGCGCCACCTCGCCGAACAGCGCGCCGGGCCCCAGGATGTTCAGCGTCAGCTGCTGGCTGTCCGGCCCCTTGGTGCTGATCCGCACCTTGCCGGAGACGACGATGAACAGGCGGTCGCCCGGCTCTCCCTTGGCGAAGATCGCCGCCCCCGCCGGCAGCACCTGCAGCAGCGCCACCCGCGCCA
>JBHJOG010000020.1:0-15363 GCA_050329975.1 Alphaproteobacteria bacterium
GCACAATCGTTGTTTCCGCCGCCCTGACCGTTGTCGGCGCCGGCTTCGCGGCCGCCGATCCCGGCGTCAGCGACACAGCGATTCGCTTCGGCCAGTCGGCTGCTTTCGACGGCCCGGCCGCGGCGCTGGGCAACGGCATGCGCGCCGGCATCCTGGCCGCCTTCGGCGAGGCCAATGCCGCCGGCGGCGTCAACGGCCGCCAGCTGGAGTTGGTCCAGTATGACGACGGCTACGAGCCCGACCGGGCGGTGGCGAATACCCAGCGGCTGATCGGCGAGGACCAGGTGTTCGCCATGATCGGCGCCGTCGGCACCCCCACCTCGCAGGCGACCCAGCCGATCGCGACCGAGGCCGGCGTACCCTTCATCGGTCCCTTCACCGGCGCCGGTTTCCTGCGCGATCCCGCGCTCACCAACGTCATCAACGTGCGCGCCAGCTACGACCAGGAGACCGCCGCCTGGATCGAGTATCTGACCAATGACCTCGGCCTGAGCCGGATCGCCATCCTCTACCAGGACGACGGCTTCGGCCGCGCCGGCCTTTCCGGCGTCCTGAAGGCGATGGAGGCCCGCGGCATCGCGCTGGTCGCCGAAGGAACCTATCAGCGCAACACGACGGCGGTCCGCTCGGCCCTGCTCGACATCCGCCGGGCGGATCCGGAGGCCGTGGTCATCGTCGGCGCCTATGCGCCGGTGGCCGAGTTCATCCGCCTCTCGCGGTCGGTCAACCTCGACGCGGTCTTCATGAACATCTCCTTCGTCGGCTCTGGCGCGCTCGCCGCCGATCTCGGTGCTGACGGCGAGGGTGTGATGATCACCCAGGTCGTGCCCTTCCCCTTCGACGCCGGCCTGCCGCTGGTGGCCGAATATCACGCGGCGCTGGCCGCGCACGACCCGGAGATGGGCCCGGAGTTCGTCTCGCTGGAGGGATATATCGTCGGTCGCCTGGTGGTGGCGGCGCTGTCGGGCATCGAGGGCGAGCCGACCCGTCAGGGCCTGCTCGACGCGATTTACACCCAGGGCACCTTTGACCTCAGCGGCGTTCAGCTGACCTTCGGCGAGGGCGATAACCAGGGGATGGACAACGTCTTCCTGACCGAGATCGATGCAGCGGGCGGCTTCGCCTCCGTCGCACGCGTGTTCTGATCCGGCCCCGCGGCGCGGGCACCGGCCCGCGCCGCAACACGCACGGAAGGGCGAAACGACAATGACGAAGACCCCAGCCTCGGCGCCGGCAAAAGCCGGCCGCAGCTTCGGCCTGCGCGCCAAGAATGATGCTCGCCTTCGCAGCGGTGGCAGCGATGACGGCAGTTGTCGGCGGCGCGGCGATCTTTTCGTTCGACCGTGTCGGCGGCGCGTTCTCCAGCATCGAGAGCGAGAGCCTGCCGCAGATTCTCGCCGCGATGGAGCTGGGCATCGACTCCGCCCAGCTCGCCGCCGCCGCCGGCCATATCCCGGAAGCGGCAACCACGGATGCCGTCACCGCCATCACGGACGATCTGCGCGCGCGCTTCGCCGGCATCGATGCCGACATCGGACGCCTGGGCGCGGGCGACGGCGCGGCGATGGCGACCGAGCTCGGGCGCGGAGCCGACCAGCTTCGCGCAGCCATCGACAGCCTGGGGGACACCGCGCGCTCCGCGATCGAACTCGACACCCGACTGCGCGCGCTCGCAGGCACCGGCCATCGTGCCGCCGCCGCACTGTCCGAGACTCTGGTGCCGCTGATCGACGAGGTGAACTTCAATCTGGTGCTCAGCACCGAGGACGCGGTCCGCACCTCCGCCCAGGCCATTGACACCCTGCTGGCTGTCGATGTCGCGGCCCTGTCTGCCGCCCAGGGCATGCACGCCGAGGCCAACTGGATCTACGGGCTGATGGCGCAAGCGGCGCAAAGCGCGGACCCGGACCTGCGGCGCGTGCTCGCCAACGAATTCGGCCCTGCAGTGTAGCGGCTGCGCAACGGGCTCGCCGAGTTGCCGCCATCGGACCCCGCGACCGCGATCAGCGGTCAAGTCGACGCATTCGTCGCCCATGGTGAGGGCCAGGCGGGCGTGTTCGCGTCGGCGACGGCCGATCGGTCCGCGATCCAGGACGCCTATCGGGCACTGGTGCAGGCGCTCGCGCCCTATGTCGACGAGGCCTATTTCAACGTGGTCATCGGCGGCGAAATGGTGATGGGCGACAATGCCGCGGTCATCACGACCATGATGGACCGCGACGTCGCGCGGCTGCTCAACCTGCTGGGCCTGCAGGCCCAGTCCAACCTGGTTTCCGGCCTGCTGGCCACCGCCGCCAACGAGACCGACTCCGATCAGGTGAAGGTGCTGATGCTGGAATTCGAGTCGGCTGGCCTGCGGGTACGTCAGCTGCTGTCCGGGCTCGAGGGCAGTGTCGAGGATTTCCCGGCGCTCAGCGGACAGGTCGATGGGCTGCTCGCCGTCGGCACCGGCGACGACGGCATCTTTGCCGTACGGCTGGCCCGGAACGAGGCTGCTGCCCATATGGCGGCCGCCATTGCCGGATCGAACGCCGCCGCTGCCGGAATGGCCGCGGAAGTCGACGAGAGCAAGGAGGCGGCGAGCGCGGCGGTCCTCGCCGCTGCCGGCTCCGCCCGAACCCTGATCGACGACCTGACCATCGCGATCTACGCCGCCGTCGCCGTCAGCCTCGGCTTTTCCACGCTGGTTGCCTGGGCCTATGTCGGCGGCCGCGTGGTCCGCACCATCCGCGATCTCAACCGGACCATGCGGGCGCTTGCCGACGGCGACAAGACGGTCGCAATCCCCGCGGTGCTTCGGCGTGACGAACTGGGCGACATGGCGCGCGCGGTCCAGACGTTCAAGGACAACGCGATCGAGATCGAACGCCTTCAGGCCGACCAGGTCGCTCGGGAAGCGGCGGCCGCCGAAGAGCGGCGGAACGCGATGCTGGACCTCGCCCGGTCGTTCGAGGATCGGGTGGGCGCCGCGATCACCGAGGTCTCCGCCCAGGCCCAGGAACTGCAGAAGGCATCGCGCTCGATGGCGGTCTCGGCCAGCGAGACCCAGGACAAGTCGGCGGCCGCAGCGACGGCTGCCAACAGCGCCAATGGGGTCGTCCAGGAGGTGACTGGCCTGGTCGCCGAGCTCTCCAGCTCGATCGACAGCATCAATCGCCAGGTAGGCGACGCAACCGCCCGGGTCGGCGAGGCCATCGCCAAGGCGGAGCACACGACCGGCGGCGTCGAGACCTTGTCGGCCGCCGCGGCCAGCATCACCGACATCATCGAGCTGATCTCCTCGATCGCGGAGCAGACCAACCTCCTCGCCCTCAACGCCACCATCGAGGCGGCGCGCGCAGGCGATGCCGGCAAAGGCTTCGTCGTCGTCGCCAGCGAGGTGAAGTCGCTGGCGCAGCAGACGGCGCGCGCCATCGGCGACATCAGCGCGAAGATCGGCGAGGTGCAGGGGGCGACCCGCGGCGCTGTGGCCGACATCGCCGACATGCGGCAGGTGATCGGCCGGATCAACGACGCCACCGAGGCGATTTCCGCGGCCGTCGCCCAGCAGAGCGCTGCCGCCAGCACCATCGCCGGCAACGCCCGACAGGCCGCCGACGATACCGTCTCGATCGCCCAGAGTGTGGAGGCGGTCAGCGCGGCCGCCAACGAAACCGGCGCCATCGTGGTCGCGCTGGAGGATGCCACCGGCGGTCTCAGCCGCCAGGCCGAAGTGCTGCAGACGGAAGTCGGCCGCTTCCTGGAAACGGTGCGGGCGTGACCGCTCAGGCCGTGCCGGTGCCTGTCTTCAGATAGGCGAAGGTGTCGCTCAGCCGGCTCAGCTGATAGGGGCCGGCGATCACCGGTTCGTAGCGGGGCGGGTTGCCGGGGCCCTGGCATGTCGGCAGGCATTCGACCAGGGTGTCGTGGTCGGGTCCCAGGAAGCAGGGTATCGAGAACCGGCTGCGGCTGGGGTCGACGTTCTTCGCCCGGTGCTGGGTCGACTTGAAGCGGTCGTTGGACCAGCGCGCCATCAGGTCGCCTATGTTGACGACAAAGGTTCCGGCGCGCGGCGGGGCCGTAACCCACCGCCCGTCGGCGTTCAGCAGCTCGAGCCCACCGCAGTCGTCCTGCCACAGGACGGTGTAGCACTCGTAGTCCGAATGGGCGCCGATGCCGTAGGCGGCGCGGTCGCGCGCAGTCTCCGGCGCCGGATAGCGCTGCAGGCGCAACAGCGCCAGCGGGTGGGTCATTCTGGCCGAGAAATAGTCCTCCGGCATCTCGAGCGCGAGCGCGAAGCCACGCGCCAGCTGCCGCGACAACGTCAGCATCGCCGCCAGGTAGTCCTCGACCGCCGTGCGCAAACCGGCAGGCCGGGCCGGCCACTGGTTCGGCCCATAGAACCGCGGCGCGGCGACGGCCAGCGGATCGTCGGCCGCGACCTCGACTCCGAAATCGATCGCCTCCCGCGGCTCGTGGCCGGCGGCGGCATCGATCACCTCCTCGTTCACCGGCACATAGCCGCGGTGGTTCGGCGAACCCCGGACGTGGACAGCGCATTTCTCCTCGAGCGGCAGCGCGAAGAAGGCGTCGGCGGCGGCGAGCGCCGCGTCGACGGTCTCCTCCGCCACGCCATGACCGGTGACGTAGAAGAAGCCGATGTCCTGGCAGGCGCGCCCGATCGCCTCGGCCACCCCGCGGCGCTGGGCCAGGGCGGGCGAGCCGAGGGCGGCGACGTCGATGACCGGGACATGGTCAGCCATGCTGTTCCGTCGGGTGGGCGACGCCATAGGTCGGATCCAGCCGCGACGCCAGGTAGTCGCCGAACAGCGCCGGCGGATAGCGCGCCGGGCGCTCGGCCGAAACGCAGCTGTCGAGCGGCGCGATGACGCTGTCCGGACTGGGGTCGAAGAAGAAGGCGATCGAGTGCCGCTGTCCGGGGCTGGTCGAGATCACCCGGTGCGGGGTCGCGACGTAGGTGTCATTGCTCGCGCGCATCAGGCATTCGCCGATGTTGCAGACGAAGCTGCCTGGGATCACCGGTACCGGCACCCAGGCGCCGTCGCGACGCCGCACCTCCAGCCCGCCGCCGTCCAGCTGCAGCAGCAGGGTCAGCGCGCCGTAGTCGGTGTGCTCGCCGGCGCCGATGCGCTCGGCCTCGCCGGGCTGTCCCGGAACCGCCACCGGCGGCTGCGGCGGGTAGCGGAGCAGGCGGAGCGTCGCCGACGGCCGCTGCATGGCGGGCACGAACACGTCGTCCGGCTCGCCCAGGTCGCGGGCGAAGGCGGCGAGCAGGGCCGAGCCCAGGGCAGAGGCCCTGGCGAAATAGTCGAGCATCGCCTCCCGCCAGCCCGGTAGTCCGGGCCAGACGTTGACCCCGCGGAACCGCTTGCCGGCCAGCACTTCCGGATCGTCGGGGTCCAGGTCGAGGCCGATGTTGAACGCCTCCTTCTGGTCGGCCGGCCGGGCGAGGTTCAGGGTCTCGCCCTGCAGGCGGACATAGCCGCGGTTGTGCGGCGAACGCTCGATCGACAGCGCCGACTTGTCCTCGACCGGCAGCGCGAAGAAGGCACGGGTCTGCGCCGCCACTGCCGCCAGCACTGACGACGGAACCCCATGGCCGGTGACGACGAAGAAGCCGATGCGCCGGCAGGCCTCGCCGATGGCGTCGACGATGGCGTCGGCGGCCGGGCCGGGCATCGCGAGCCCGGCGATGTCGATGACCGGGATCTCCTGCACCGGGGCCTGCGCCGCGGACAGCGGCATTACTCGGCCGCCTCCTCGCGGAACGGCTGGGATTCCAGCACCCGTGCGCGCACCCAGTCGAGCGCGGTGATCGGCGGATAGAGCGCCGGCCCGCAGTTGGGCAGGCACTCGACCACCGTCTCCGGATTGGCGTTGACGAAGAACGGCACGCTGGTCCGGTCGACCGCCGAGCGGTTCACCGCCCGGTGCGGCGTCGATTTGTAGAGGTCATTGGTCCAGCGCTGCATCAGGTTGGCGATGTTGATGACGAAGGTGCCGGGGATCGGCGGCGCCGGGATCCAGGCGCCGTCCAGGGTGTGCACCTCCAGCCCGCCATTGGCGTCCTGCCACAGGATGGTGAAGGCGTCGTAGTCGGTGTGCTCGCCGATGCCGATCCCGGCGGCCCTGCCGTCCGCAGGCTGCGGCGGGTAGTGCAGCAGCCGGAGCCAGCCGGCCGCCCAGTCGAACTTCGGCAGGAAGTAGTCCTCATCCAGGCCGAGCGCCAGCGCGAAGCCGCGCAGCAGGTCGTTTGAGAGCCCCAGCATCGCCGCGTAGTAGCGTTCGACCACCGGGCGCAATTCCGGCATCGCCGCGGGCCACTGGTTGGGGCCATAGAAGCCGGCGTCCGGCTCCGTTCCCGGCCGCGGCTCGCGCCCGAAATCGACCGCTTCGTGCCAGTCGCGGCCGTGACCGGGGTTGTGCTCCTCGGCCTCGATCGGCACATAGCCGCGGAAATGCGGCGAGCGGGCGCTGGCGATCGCCATCTTCTCCGCCAGCGGCAGCGCGAAGAAAGCGCGCGAGGCGGCCACCAGCTCGCCAATCAGCGCCTCCGGCACGCCATGGTCGCGGACATAGAAGAAGCCGATGTTCCGGCACGCCCGGTCGATCTCCCGCGCCACCGCGGTCCGATCGGCGGCAATGCCGGACCTGAGGCCTGCGATGTCGATCACCGGCACGCTCTGCGGCAACTCTGCGCTCATTGGCTCGTCTCCAGGAGTCGGCGTATCAGAAACGCGTGGCCATGGTCCATCATGGCGATGCATCATCGGCAAAGGGCGCGCCGGTGGCAATCCGTTGCATCCGCCGTGCCGCTGGCATATGCGTTGCTTTGGACGAGGGCACTGTCGCGAGGGGGAACAGATGACTGCATATCGGCTGATCGGTACCGTCCTGGTTGTCGCAACATTGGGCGTCGGCACCGGCGCCAGCGCCAGCGCCCAGGTGACCATCGACGGCGACCCCAAGGTCGCCTTCCTCTACTACTCCACGACCAATGACGGCGGCTGGACCGAGGCGCTGGATCGGGGCCGGCTGAAGATGCAGGAGACGCTGGGCATCGAGGCCGCCTATGTGGAGAACGTCGAGGAGACCAGCGAGGCGGTCCGCCAGGCGGTCGAAATCTATCTGAGCCGCGGCTATAACATCGTCATCGGCACCAGCTACGGCTTCGGCGACGGGCTGAAGGAGATGGCTGCCGACTACCCGGACGTCGCCTTCCTCAACGTCGCCGGCGAGACCGAGGCGCCGAACCTGGAGACGTTCTACGCCCGCACCTACCAGCCCTGGTACCTGGCCGGCATGGCAGCCGGCGCGATGAGCGAGAGCGGCGTGGTCGGCATCGTCGCCGGTTTCCCGGTTTCGGTGGTGAACTGGGACGTCAATGCCTTCGCCCGCGGTGCCCAGTCGATGAATCCGGAGGTCGAGGTGATCGTGGCCTTCCTCAACACGTGGTACGACCCGGTGAAGGAGCGCCAAGCCGCCGAGGCGATTCTGGAGCAGGGTGCCGACGTGCTGGCGACCAACATGGCGTCGACTGCCCCGCTGGTGGCGGCGGAGGAAGCCGGCATCTGGTCGATCGGCTTCCAGAACGACATGAGCGCGGCGGCGCCCACCGGGCACCTGACCTCGGTCGTCTTCAACTGGGATACGTATTTCGTGCCCGCGGTACAGGCGATCGCCGCCGGCAACTGGGAGAGCCGCGGCCTGCCGCTGGTCGGCCTGGATTACGGCACCGCGGACATCACTGCACTCAACCCCGCCGTGCCCGCCGATGTCGTCGAGCAGATCGTCGCAACGCGCCAAGCCTTCATCGACGGGACCGCGACCCCCTTTGACGGGCCGGTGGTCAAGCAGGACGGCACCGAGGTGGTCGCTGCCGGGGAGTCCCTGGACGACGGCGGGCTGTGGGGCATGGACTATCTGGTCGAGGGCGTGACCGGCACCGTGCCGGAATGAGGCCGGGGCACCGGCTGTCCTGACACCCCACGCGCTGGCCGGCCTCCGGCCGGCGGCGTGAGCCAAGCCCGACGATGGACCGAGCCAAGGAGAGCATGGCTGTTGCCCATCCCGCCATCGCCATCAGCGACGCCTGGAAGGCTTTCGACGGCCGGCCGGCGCTGAAGGGTGCCCGGCTGGAGGTCGCCCATGGCGAGGTCCACGCCCTGCTCGGCGAGAACGGCGCCGGCAAGTCGACGCTGATGAACCTGGTCTGCGGGCTCTACGCCCCCGACGCCGGCACGATCGAGATCGACGGGCGGCCGTTCGCGGACACCGGGCCGCGCGCCGCCGCCCGCCGCGGCATCGGCATGGTCCATCAGCACTTCAAGCTGATTCCGCGGTTCACCGTCGCCGAGAACGTGCTGGTCGCCCGTGGCGCGGCCGTGGCGGCGAAGGGCCGGGCGGAGGCGGCAGCCCGGATCGCGCAGCTGGCGGGCGAACTCGGCTTCGCGGTCGACCCGCATGCCAGGGTGCGCGAGCTGTCGGTGGCCGAGCGGCAGCGGGTCGAGATCCTGCGCTTGCTGCTGCTGGATGCCCGAATCCTGATCCTGGACGAACCGACCGCGGTGCTGACCGACGCCGAGGCCGACGCGGTCCTCGCCCTGCTGCGCCGGCTGGCGGGGGAAGGACGGGCGGTGGTGCTGATCACCCACCGGCTCCGGGAGGTCCAGAGCTTCGCCGACCGGGTGACGGTGATGCGCGGCGGCGAGACCGTGCTGGCCGGCGCCCCGTGCGCCGAGTGCGACCGGGACCGGCTTGCCGACCTGATGGTCGGACGCAGCGTGCATGCAGCATCGCCACGGGCGGTGCACATTGATGCGAGGCAGGTGCGCCTCGATGCGGTGGAACTGAGCGTCGAGCGGCCGGACGGCGGGCTGGCGCTGGACCGGGTGAGCCTGACCCTCAGTGCCGGCGAGATCCTCGGCGTCGCCGGCGTCGGCGGCAACGGCCAGGACGCGCTGGTCGAGGCGCTCTATGGGTTGCGGCCGCTGGCCGGCGGCACCCTGACCCTGGACGGGTCGCGGATCGAAACCGCCGGCATCGCCGAGCGGCGCGCGCGGGGCTTGCGCATCATACCGGCCGACCGCAACGACTTTGCTCTGATTCCAGCCTTCCGCGCCTATGAGAACCTGGCGCTGACCGAGGTTGCCAACGGCGAATTCGGCTTCTGGGTGGGCCTGCGCGGCGGCCGGATGATGGCGCAGGCGCAGGCTGCGATGGAGGAGCGCGCGGTCACCGGAGGCACCGCGCGCACCCCGACCCGGCTGCTCTCCGGTGGCAACGCCCAGAAGCTGCTGCTCGCCCGCGAGCTGAAGGCAGGCGGGTCCGGCGCCGGCGTGTTGATCGCCCATTCGCCGACCCGCGGCCTCGACGTCGCCGCCTGCCAGGCGGTGCACCAGGCGCTGTTCGACCTGGTGTCGGGCGGCGGGGCCTGCCTGCTGGTCAGCGAGGACCTGGACGAGGTGATGGCGCTCGCCGACCGGATCGCCGTCATGTCGCGCGGCCGGCTGCTCGACGCCGGTCCGGCCGGCGAGATCGCGCGGGCGCGCATCGGCGCCCTTATGCTGGGCTATGGCTGACCCCGATGGCTGACCGGCTGACCTTGATCGCCCGCCAGCATGTCTCGCCGCTGCGTCAGGCGGCGGTGCTGGCGCTCGGCATCGGTATCGGGCTTGCGCTGGCGGCCGGGGTGCTGATGGCCAACGGCGTCGGCCCGGCGGCGATCATCGACGAGTTCGTACTCTACGTCTTCACCACCCAGAGCGGGCTCGCCCAGGCGCTGACGCGCGCGGTCGCGCTGTGGCTGGTCGGGCTCGGCGCGGTGTTCGCGCTCAAGCTCAAGTTCTGGAACATCGGCGTCGACGGACAGGCCTGGATGGGCGCCATCGCCGCCAGCTGGGTGGCGATCGAGGACATCGGCGACCCGTCGATCCGGCTGCCGCTGATGTTCGCCGCCGGTGCTGCGGCCGGCGCGATCTGGATCGGCGTTCCGGCGCTGCTCAAGCTGCGGCTCGGGGTCAGCGAGATCGTCTCGACCCTGATGCTCAGCTACGTCGCCTTCCAGGCGGCGCAGCAGCTGCTCTACGGCCCCTGGCGCGACCCCGGCACCGGGTTCCCGATCTCGCCGGCCTTCGACGAGTTTGAGCGACTGGCGCGGGTCGGCTTCGGCCATCTGCACGCCGGCATCTGGATCGCGCTGGCGGCGGCGGTGCTGGCGGTGGCGTTGCTGCAGTTCAGCCGGTTCGGCTTCTATGCCGCTGCCGTCGGCCTCAGTCCGCGAGCGGCGAAGGCTGCCGGGATCCCGGTGGCGTCGACGATCCTGATCGGCGTCGGGCTCTCCGGCGCGCTCGGCGGCCTCGCCGGCGCGGCGATCGTCGCCGGCCAGGAGTACCGGCTGACCCAGCACATTGCCGGCGACCTGACGTTCAGTGCGATCCTGATCGCCCTGCTGGCGCGGCTGAACCCGCTCGCCGTGCTGCCGGTCGGCCTCGTCCTCGCCGGCGTCTACGTCTCCGGCGACGCGCTGAAGGCGTTCTACCAGCTGCCGCTGGCGGTCATCCAGATCCTCGAGGCGCTGATCCTGCTCAGCGTGGTGCTGCTCGATTTCTTCGCCCGCTACCAGCTGCACCTGGCGCGTCCGGTACGCCGCCCGCAGGAACGGGTGACCTGATGGACTTCATCGTCAACTGGCTCGCCGCCACGCCGGGACATGCCACGCCGCTGCTGCTCGCCGCGCTGGGCCTGATCATCAACGAGCGGGCCGGGGTGCTGAACCTGGGCTCGGAGGGGATGATGCTGTGCGGGGCGCTCGCCGGGGCGATGGCGGCCCTGGCCACCGGCTCGCCCTGGCCCGGACTGCTCGCCGCCGCCGCCGGCGGGGCGGCGCTCGCCGCGCTGTTCGCCGTCGCCGTCGTGATCTTCCGCGCCGAGCAGGTGGTGACCGGACTGATCATGGTGGCACTCGGGGCCGGCATCACCGGGCTGGTCGGCCGCCACTATACCAGCCAGACCCTGCCGGGCCTCAGGGGGATGGACCTGGGGCCGTTGGGCGACCTGCCGATCCTCGGCCCGATCCTGTTCCGGCAGAATGCGGCGGTCTACCTAGCCCTGGTGCTCACCGTGACGCTCGCGCTCTGGCTCGCGCGGTCGCGCGCAGGCCTGCGGATGTGCGCCGTCGGCGAGGATCCGGCCGCCGCCGACGCAATCGGGCTCAATGTCCAGCGCCAGCGCATGCTTGCCGTGATTGCCGGCGGCACGCTGTGCGGACTCGGCGGCGGCTACCTCGCGCTGGTCAGCAGCCAGGTCTGGGTCGAGGGCATGACCCAGGGCCGCGGCTGGATCGCGGTCGGCCTGGTCATTTTCGCCCGCTGGCGGCCGTCGCTGGCGCTGGCCGGCGCCCTGCTGTTCGGCGCCATCGAGGCGGTGATCCCGCGGGTGCAGGCGGTTGGCGGCAACGTGCCGGTCTACCTGATGACCATGCTGCCCTATCTGGCGACCCTTGCCGTGCTGGTCGTCGCCGGCCTGCGCCGCCGCCGCGACGACGAGCCGGCGGCGCTCGGCCAGCCCTATCTGCGCCAGGACCGCCACTGACGCCGGAGCACCTCAGTACTGCACGCCCCGGGTCAGTGCGCCGTCGGCGACCAGGTTGGTGCCGGTGATGAAGCTCGCCCGCGGGCTGGCCAGCATCACTGCGGCATAGGCGATCTCCTCCGGCTTGCCCATCCGCCCGGTCGGGTTCAGCGCCAGCGCGGTTGCGAACAGGTCGGGCATGCCGTTCTCGATCTGCTCCCAGACGCCGCCCTTGAAATAGATGTTGCCCGGCGAGACAGAGTTGGCGCGGATGCCCTTGCCGGCGAGCTGGTGGGCGAGGCCCTGGGTGTAATGGATCAGCGCCGCCTTGGTCGCACCGTAGGCGCCGGCGGCGAAGTCGATCTCACGGCCGGAGACGCTGGAGATGACGACGATCGCGCCGGCATCCGACTTCTCCAGCCACGGCATCGCCGCCTCGACCGTGCGCACCGTGTGCAGCATGTCGACCTGGAACTCCTGGACCCAGGGCTCCTCGCCCGGCCCGATGGCCAGGGCGCTGACGTTCGGGATGACGACATCGAGCCCGCCAAGCTCGGTCGCCGCGTCGTTCACCCAGCGCTTCAGGGAGTCGCCGTCGGCCACGTCGAGCGCGCCGCCGGTGGCGCGCACGCCCTTGGCGGTCAGCGCAGCGACGGTGGCCTCGACCTCGTCGGCCTTGCGGGCACAGACCGCGACATTGCAGCCTTCGTCGGCCAGCAGGTCTGCGATCCTGCGCCCGATGCCCTTGGTGCCGCCGGTCACCAGCGCCTTCCTGCCCTTCAGCCCCAGATCCATCGCATCCTCCCTGTCTCAGTCCTGCGGTTCTGCATCGCCGTCGAAGCCGGCGGTTCCGAGTTCTGACTGCGACGGCGGCAGTTCGTCAATAGGACGCCGGAAATGCAGCCGTCCTTCGCCGGAGGAGCGCCCGAGTGGTTGTTCCCGGGAAAATGTTGATTGGACATTTCCTTTCGGTTGAGGGATAGCAAGGAGGTTCGCCGTGGCTGCTTTCACCTCGCTCCCCCCAGGAGGATGAAGTGTCAGGTCGGTGCTCTCGTTTCTGCTCGGGCTGAGGCCATGACGGCCGACGCCGCATCGATGCCCGCTGCACGGCCGCGCCGACGCCTCGGTGGCATCGTGGCGATGCTGGTGCTCGGCTGCATCGCCGTCGGCGGCGCGGTTCTGTTGCTCGTCGAGCAGGTCGATCAACTGCGCGCACAGGAACAGGCACGGTGGGAGGAGCGTCTCTCGGCGGTCGCGCTCCAGCAGCGCGACCTGCTGCAGCAGACGGGCGACGCCGGCCTCGCCGCGCTCGCGGCGATCCCCGAGAGCCCGACCATCGGGCTGTTCCTGACCGAATACCGCGCACATCGCGGCGACTTCGACCGCATCATGGACGGGCCGCAGCAGCTCGATTACATCCGCAACTATCTTGCGGTGGTGGCCGCCGACCATGGCTACCAGACCGGGGACGGGCCGCCGGCGGTGCGCGCCAACCTGCCCGGCGTCGTCAGCCCGCCGCAGCCGGTCGCACCGAGGCAGGATCTGGCCGAGGAACCGGTCGACACCACCAGCCTGATCCTGCTGGAGTTCGCCTTCGAAGGCATTGCCCTGGTCAATCTGTCGGGCGACGTCATCGTCGCCACCGACGAGTTCCCGCCGCTCACCTACGCCATCCGCAACTACATCGCGACGGCCGTTCGCGGCGAGCGTCATGTGTCGATCGCCTTCGATGCTCCCGACGGCCGGCCGACCCATGTCAGCCTGTATCCGGCGCACGCCTACCTCGACACCGAGACGCCGGAGGCGCAGCTGGCCTGGGTCGTCGGGCTCCGGCTGCTGGAGGAGGTGTTCGACACCACTTTGCCGGCCCGGCTGGGGGTCGACCAGTACGGTGTCGAATCGGTCGCAGTCCATCGCACCGGCGAGGGCTTGCGCCAGCTCTCGCCCGCCGCCCGGGACGGCGCCGGCGGCGCGCCGGTGCGGCTGCCCGACGAAGCGCCGGCCTGGGCGCTGGCGCTCGAATCGCCGGGTACGGTGGGGGTCGTCACCGAGGCCGACGGCCGCAGGGTGCTGACCGCGAGCGCGAGCTTCGACGAACTGCCGGTGTCGATCGTGAGCTCGATTCCGGTGGATGAGGCCACTGCCGGGCTGGACGGGCCGGTCAGGGCGATGACGTGGCTGCTGGCGCCCGTGATCTTGCTGGCGGTGGCGGGCGTGATCGTCGCGTGGGCCGTAGGGCAGCCGCGCCGGGCGTGAGCATCCTGGAGGAGGAAAAGCCATGACCATGTCGACTTCGGGCGCCATCGGCCGGCGGGTCGCCGTCGTCGCGGCATCGCTGCTCGCGGCGGTGTCGATCGCCGTTTCGACCGGCAGCCAGGCACGGGCGATGGCGCTGTGGGGCAAGGCGCATTTCGCCATGCCGGGGCCGGAGGTGTTTCCCCGCTACGTGGAGATGATCCAGCGCTATGTCACCCAATACCAGGGGCTGACCAGCGCCTGCACCACCCACCAATCCGCCTTCTGCACCTATGTCGGCCGCTGGGCGGAGCTGATCCGCGATGCGGAGACGCGGCAGGGCCTGGACCGGATCGAGCGGGTCAACAGCTTCTTCAACAGCTTCGACTACGTCCCCGACCCGGTGAACTGGAACCAGATCGACTACTGGGCCACGCCGCTGCAGTTCTTCGACGTCGATGGCGACTGCGAAGACTACGCAATTGCCAAGTATTACACCCTGCGCGGGCTCGGCTTCGACGTGGGCGACTTGCGGATCGTCATCGTCATGGACGAGAACCTGGGCATCCACCATGCGGTCCTGGCGGTCAGTTTCGGCGGCGACATCCTGATCCTGGACAACCAGGTCTCGGGGGTCGTATCGGCCAGCCGCATCGGCCATTACACCCCGATCCTGTCGCTCAACGAAGCCGGCGCCTGGCGGCACCACTAGATCGAAGACCGGGCATCAGTCCACCGGCGGCTGCAGCGCCTCCGGGATCGCGAGCCCGATCTCGGCGAAGTAGCGGGCCGCACCCGGGTGCAGCGGGATCGCCATCCCGGCGAATGCGCCCTCAATCGTGATCTCGGCGGCGGCCGGATGCATGTTGCCGAGGAACGTCAGGTTGCTGAAAATGGCCTTGGTCAGCAGGTAGACGTCCTCCTCCGGCATGTCGGCGCGGGCGATCAGCGCGTTGGGCTCGGCGATCGTGGACACGTCCCTGTCCTGGCCGGGATAGGTGCCGGCCGGCAGCAGCCGGGGCATCCACAGCACGCCGAAGCGGGCGTTGGCGGCGGTGATCTGCTCCTCCTTGAAGCTGAGCAGCATCAGAGCGCCGTCGGACCCGCTCATCGCCCGCGTGAGTGCCGCCATCGGTGCGCCGCCGAGCAGGCTGCCGGCCATGATCTGGCCGGACTCGAACGCCTGGGCAATCGCGTCGTAGCCGCCGACGTCGACGACGTTGAGGTGCGCGGGTTCGATCCCGACGCTGACCAGGAGTGCGGTGGTCGACAGCATCGCGCCGGAGTCCGGCCGCCCGATCGCAATCGGGGCCGCGCCGAGCCGGGCAATATCCTGGATCGTCCCGGTATCGGCCAGATCCGCCCGCAGGACCACATGGACGATGTCGGGCCACAGCATGGTGATGGAGCGCAGGTCCGCGAGGGCGGCGGCTGCCGCGCTGGCGCCGGCTCGCGGGCGGGTGTGGATCCCCTGGACCATGGCGAGCTGGGCGGCGCCGCTGTCGAGCAGCGCCAGGTTGTCGCCGGAACCGGCGGTCGGCACGACCTGCAGCTCGA
>JBHJOG010000021.1:0-6591 GCA_050329975.1 Alphaproteobacteria bacterium
TCCTCGTTGGCGGCGGCGGTGAAGTTGGGGGTCCAGCTCAGGGTGTCGGCGGCGGGGTCGAGGATGGCGGCGGGGTCGTCGGCCTTGAACGGCGGGTCGCGGTAATAGGCGACATGGATGATGTTGTCGACCTCGACCCGGCGATGGTCGCCCATCACCTGGACGAACTCCATCGGCGTGCCGCGCGACTGGACGGTGCCCATCACCATTGTCCCGATCGCGCCCGAGGCGCAGGCGAAGCTGGTGTGGAACAGCAGCCGGCCCGGCGCGGGCTCGACCTTGCGGGCGGTCATGTCGACGATGTCGGAGCCGGCGAGCCAGGGCATCAGGTCCATGTAGTGGACGCAGTGGTGCAGGAAGAAGCCGCTGTAGTCGACATTGCCTGCGAAGTAGGTCGGCGCGGTCATGTAGCTGCCGACTAGACCGAGGACGGGGCCGAAATCGCCGCCGTGCAGGATGTTGCGGGCGATCCGGTTGCCGGTGGCGTAGCGCTTCATGAAGCCGACCACGACCGGCAGCCTAGCCTTCTCGGCGGCCTCGGCGATCGCCTCGGCGCCGGCGCGGTCGGCGGCGGGCGGCTTTTCCATGAACACCGGCAGCCCGCGGGCCAGCGCCTCGATCGCGGCCGACTGGTGCAGCTGCGGGCCGACGGCCATGCCGACCGCGTCCAGCGCCGGGTGGTCGAGGAGGGCCAGGTAGTCGTCGTAGACGGCGGTGACGCCGTAGGTATGGGCCGTCGCCTTGGCCGCCGGCACGTCCCGGTCGCAGACGGCGGCCAGCCGGGCGCCGTTGCGGGCGAGCTGGGGCAGCAGCATCTGGGTGGCGTGGCGACCGCAGCCGATCCAACCGATGTTCAGCGTCATCGGGCCGCCCCCGAGGCGAGCGCGAGGTTGGCGCGGATCAGCGCAAGGCTCGCCTGCAGCTGTTCGGTTTCGTCCTCGTGCGGCGGGCGCCAGCTGGCGATCGGGATCGCCACCCGGTCGTCGTTGCGCCGGAACGGCTCCAGCGAGATCGGCCCCGTGTAGCCGATCTCGACCAGCGCACGCATCACCTCGGGCCAGTCGACATGCCCGGTTCCGGGAAAGCCGCGGTGGCTCTCATTGGCCTGGAAATGGACCAGGCGCGACCCGGCCCGGCGGATGGCGCCGGCGATCGACGGGTCCTCCATGTTCATGTGGAAGGTGTCGAGCAGTAGGCCGAGGCCCGGATGGCCGACGGCGTCGACGACCGCGATGCCCTGGACCGTGGTCGAGACGACGTCGGTCTCGAAGCGGTTCAGCGGCTCCAGCGCGAAAACGACCCCGGCGTCGGCTGCGATGCGCGCAGCGGTGGCGAGTGCCGCAACGGTGCGATCGACCCTCGCCTGGCGCTCGCCCTCGTCGACGGGTCTGGGCGCCTGGCCGGCGAAGACCAGCGGCTGGCCGTAGAGCGGCCCGCCGACGATCCGCGCGCCGAGGGCGGCCGCGACGGTCACGCAGTGGGCGAGGTAGTCCTGCCCGCCCTTGCGGGCCGCCTCGTCGGCGCCCGCGATGTTGCGCTGCAGGTTGACCCGGGCGGCGAGCACCGCGCCGAGCCCGGCATCGGCGAGCGCGGCGCGGGTCTCGGCGAGGTCGAGGCCGTCCTCGGGCTCGGGCACCAGCAGCTCGACGAAGTCGAAGCCGAGCGCCTTGATCGTCGCGAACAGGCCGAGATGTGCCCGGGTGAACGGGCGGACGAACTGCATGGAGATGATGCCGATGGGGTTGGGCAAGATGGGGTCCTTATGGGTGATCAGTAGCCGTTTTCATGAGTCGTCGTTGCGAGGAGCCCTCGGGACCGGCCATTGGCCGGCCCAAGGACAGGCTCCGCGACGCGGCAATCCAGGCCGGCGCACCAACGTTCGAGCGGTTGCCCTGGATCGCCACGCCGCTTGCAGCGGCTCGCGATGACGGCCTGCAGGGAAAGGCGCAAGCGTTCATCCCTTCACCGCGCCCTGGGTCAGGCCGCTGATCAGGCGTTTCTGGACGATCAGGAACAGCACGGTCGCCGGCATCGCGCCGACGATGCCGCCGGCGGTGAGCAGGCCCCACTGGACCTGGTACTCGCCGATCAGGGTCTGGATGGCGACCGTGATCGGGCGCACGTTGTTGCCGCCGAGCGTCAGGGCGTAGAGATACTCGTTCCAGGCGGTGATGAAGATGTAGATGCCGGTGGCGACGATGCCCGGCGTGCACAGCGGCAGGATCACCCGCCGCAGCGCGCCGAGCCGGGTGCAGCCGTCGGTCATCGCCGCCTCGTCGAGCTCGGTCGGGATGTTGTTCATGTAGCTGGTCATCATCCAGATCGCGAACGGGATCGCGATCGTCGAGTTGGCGACGATCAGCGCCAGGTGGGTGTTGAGGATCCCGAGCATGCGCATCAGGATGAACAGCGGCAGGATCAGCAGCACGATCGGGAACATGTTGATCAGCAGGAACTGCAGCATCAGCACCTTCCGGCCGGCGAAGCGGAAGCGGGAGAAGGCATAGGCGGCGGTGACGCTCAAGGTCAGCCCGACCACGACGGTGCCGCCGGCGATGATCGCGCTGTGCAGCATGTTGACCTGGAAGCCGACGGTGCGGAACAGCCGGTCGTAGTTGTCGAGGCCCGCCTCCAGCAGCGACGGGCCGGTGGTGAACAGCTTGTCCTGCGGGGTCAGCGAGGTGACCAGCATCCAGAGGTAGGGGCCGAGGGTGAAGCCGAGCACCAGCAGCATCGGCAGGTGCAGGGTGAGCAGGCGGGCTGGCGGCGATTGGCGCTCGATCATTGCTCGACCGCCCGGGCGGTGCGCCGCAGGTAGAGGACGACGACACCCATCAGCAGGATGGTGAACAGGACGGCGAGCGCCGAGCCGTAGCCGTAGTCCAGGTTGGTCCGCGCCTTGAGGAAGGCGTAGAGCGGCAGGGTGTAGGTGGCATAGCCCGGGCCGCCGCCGGTCATCACGTAGATCACGTCGATCGAGTTGGCGACCCAGATCACCCGCAGCAGCACCGCGGTGACAAGCACGCCGGCGATGCCCGGCAGCGTGATGTGCCAGAACTGGCGCCAGGCGCCGGCGCCGTCGATGGCGGCGGCCTCGTAATAGCTGTCGGGGATCGACTGCAGCCCGGCCAGGATCATCACCGCGAAGAACGGGAAGCCCTGCCAGACCAGGGTCAGGATGATGGCGTAGAGCGCGGTGTCCGGGTCGGCGAGCCAGGGGACCGAGCGCTGCAGAATGTCGGCGCGGAGCAGGAAGTCGTTGAGCACGCCGTAGTTGGAATCGTAGATCCAGGTCCACATCAGCGCGATCACCACGCTGGGCAGGGCCCAGGGGATGATGACCAGCGCGCGGGCGATCGGGCGCCACCAGAACCGGCGGTTGAGCAGCAGCGCGGTGGCGAGCCCGAGCAGCATCTGCAGCGGCACGGTCAGCCCGATCCAGATGCCGGTGTGCTGCAGCGAGATCCAGAACACCTCGTCTTCGATGGCGGCGACGAAGTTGTCGAACCAGACGAACGGCATCACGTTCGGCCGGAACAGCACCAGCTCGTGCAGGCTCATCCACGCCGCCTGCAGCATGGGAAAGAACACGATCGCCAGCGTCACCACCACCGCCGGCGACAGCAGGGCGTAGGGCAGGACGCGGGTGGTGAGGCGCATGCTGGAACGGGTCATCGGCGGCCTGGGAAGGCGACGGCCGGGACAGGCCCGGCCGTCGGGTGGCTGTGCCTAGTTGCCGTAGAGGGCGGCGATCTCGGCGTTCATCTCCTCGGCGGAGATCTCGCCGGTGAGCGCGCGCTGCATGGCGACCGGCCAGACCGTGTTCACGAAGTCGGAGGTCTCCGGCAGGTTCGGCAGCAGGGCGGCGAAGGGCAGCGAGTTCACCGTCGCCTCGACGAAGCGGCTCTCGTGCCGGTCCCAGGCCTCGCTGTCGGTGCGGGTCACCGGCAGCTGGCCGGTCGCCTCGTTGAACCTGGCGTTGGCGCCGGCGCTGGAGAGGAAGGAGATCCATTCCCAGGCGGCATCCTTGACCTCGGAGGCGGCGAAGATGGCGGTGGACTCGTCGCCGAACGAGGTCCAGCGGCCGCCGCCGCATTCGGGCACCGGCACGGCGGAGACATTGTCGCCCAGCGCCGCAACCATGTCGGCCGAGGAGCCGATGTGGTGGATGGTCATCGCGGTGATGCCGGACTGGAAGGCGCCGATGATCTCCTGGAAGCCGTCATTGGGCGCCGACGGCGGGAACACCTGATCGACGCGGTGGAGATCGATCACCCACTGGCTGGCGGCGATCCCGGCCTCGCTGGTCAGGGCGTCGAACCCGTCGCTCTGCGGCAGGACGAAGGTCGCCCAATGGTCGTGCCCGCCACGGCCGCCGCGGAAGCCGAAGCCGTAGGTGTCGGGGTTGCCGTCACCGTCCGTGTCCTGGGTCAGGGCGATGGCGGCGTCGCGGAACTCTTCGCAGGTTGCCGGCGGCTCGAGGCCCGCCTCGGCGAACATGTCGGCGCGGTAGTAGAGGTAGAGCACCACATACTGGATCGGCAGGTAGTAGCGGGTGCCGTCGGCGGCGCTGTTCAGCTCGAACAGGTTGTCGAGGATGTCGGCCTTGCCGTCCCAGGCGTCGATGCGCTCGCCGATCGGCTCCAGTGCGCCCATCTCGATCAGCCGCGGCTGGGCGAACATCTTGACCATGGCGGCGTCGGGCGCGTTGCCGCCGACGATCGCGGTGTAGAGATTGTCGTAGTAGCTGTTCCACGGGACGTTCTCGGCCTCGATCCGGATGTCCGGATGGGCGGCCTCGAACTCGGCGACCAGGTCGGCCATCGGGTTGTCCGGGTTGTCGAAGTGGAACCAGAACCGCACCGTCTCCTGCGCCGATGCGCCGGTGGCGGCCAGCGCCAATCCGGCGGTCAGCAATGCGCCGGGAATCAGTCTATGCATGGGATGTCTCCTCCATTCGTTTCATTTGCGGGTTCGAGGCGCCCGTCATCTGGCGAAAGGCCGCGCCGGCCTCCGCCGTGGCCGCGCGGGCGGCGGCCAGTCGGCTGGTCATCTGCATGAAGCCGTGCACCACGCCGGCGTGCAGGCGGAAAACATCGGCCCGTCCGAGCGCGCGCAGGCGGGCGTGCAGCGCCTCGCTGTCGCTGCGCAGCGGGTCGACCTCGGCGGCGTTGAGGTAGAGCGGCGGCAGGTCGGCCAGGATGTCGTCTCCGGCGCAGAGCGGCGCCACCAGCGGATCGCTGCGCAGCACCGCGCCGTGCGGCGCGTACCAGTCCCAGTAGCGCATCATCTTGGCGCGGGTCAGCCCCGGGCCGTCGGCGCACTGCCGGTGGGAGGGGGTGTCGAAATCGGCGCCGTAGACGCCGTAGAACAGCAGGCCGAGATCGGGCACGCGCCGGCCGTGGCTGAGCTCGTGCAGCATCAGGGCGAGCGCCAGGTTGGCGCCGGCGCTGTCGCCCGAGATCGCGAGCGGGCCGCGGGCCGGAATCCCCGCTATGCCGCCGGCCGCGACCCGGCGCCACAGCGCGATGCAGTCGTCGAGCCCGGCCGGGAATGGGTCTTCCGGCGCCAGCCGGTAGTCGAAGGTGGCGACCGCGACGCCGGCTTCCAGGGCGAGCAGGCGCGCCGCCCGCTCATGGGTGGCGGTCGAGCAGAACGCCCAGCCGCCGCCATGGATGAACAGGATCAGGCCGGGCGCGGCATCCGGCGGGGTCAGCAGCCGGAGCGGGACCGGGTCCCCGTCGGCGCGGGTCACCGAAAGGGTGCGGGCGCCGGCGAGCGGCGGCAGGTCGAGGTTCCAGCGCTGGTTGCTGCGGGCAGCGAGTGCGCGGCCCTCTGCCGGCGGCAGCAGGGTTGGGTCGCCGAGCCCGGCGTCCTCGACGGCCAGCCGGTCGAGCACCAGCCGCATCTCGGGCAGCAGGCTGGGGGGCGGCAGCGGTGGCGTCGCTGTCATCGGGCCTCCGGCGGCCAGGCCAGCCGCGGTCCCTCGAACGGACGGTCGAGGCGCGGGCCGAAGTCGACGATGGTCGCGATATGGTGGGACAGGGCCGCCGCGGCCTGGTCGGCCTCGCCCGAATCCAGCGCCTGGACGATGGCGACGTGGCGCTCGGCCGTCTCGTGAAGGTCGCGGCCACCCGGCGCGCTGCGGCTGGTGGTCAGGATCTTGTAGCGATGGTTGTGGATCAGGCAGCGCTGCAGGATCGGCTGCACGCTGGGCAGCTCGGCCGCCGCGTGCAGGCTCAGGTGGAAGTCTCGGTCGTGCCGCGACAGCAGATACTCGTCGCCGGCGCGGGCGGCGGCGCGCATGGCGTCGATCCGGTCGAGCAGCACCGCGCGCAGGGTGCGGTCGTAGCCGGCCAGCACGCGGCCGACCGCACGGCATTCGATGTCGTGGCGCAGGTGGAGGAGCTCGAGCGCGTCGTCGCGACGGCTCTCGGAGACATGGGTGCCGCGATGCTGCACCCGCACCACCAGCCCTTCCTCCTGCAGCAGTAGCAGCGCCTCGCGGATGGTGCCCTGGGAGCAGCCGAACCGCTCGGCGAGCTCCAGCTCGAGCAGCGGCGTGCCCGGCGGCAGTGTGCCGAGCACGAT